>CAWUIY010000043.1:0-21942 GCA_963922555.1 uncultured Serratia sp.
TTTTGGGGATCTAAGAATGAAATTAAGGCTTGATGCTTTGCTGATTCTTGACGCGCTGGAACGTCACGGGTCGTTTGCAGCGGCAGCGGCCACGCTGTTTAAAACGCCCTCGGCCCTAAGCTATACCATTCAGAAAATGGAGAGCGATTTAAACATTAAACTGCTGGATCGTTCCGGGCATCGCGCCACTTTTACCAGCACCGGCAAATTGATGTTGGATAAAGGCCGGGTCTTGCTGCAGGCAGTCAGCGAACTCGAACAAGAGGCGCAATATGTAGAAAGTGGTTGGGAAAGCAAGCTGACGCTGGCGCTGGATGCTTCGGTTCCGCTGTCGGTTTTGAATCCTTTAGTGGAGCAGTTTTACGCGCAGCATCAACATACTCAACTGCATTTCACGCATGAAGTATTGGCCGGAACCTGGGAGGCGCTGTTATATCACCGTGCCGACATTATTATAGGCGCAGTGCGCGAACCCGTAACACGCGGCGGTATTGGCTGTGTCCCGCTAGGCTGGCTGGAATATGCTTTCTCTGTTTCCCCTCAGCACCCATTGGCTGAAGCAACCGAGCCGCTGGAAAGAGAGAAAGTTCGCCAATATCGCGCGGTGGTGATCCAGGATTCGTCCAGGCATGGCACCGGCGCTGATTTACGTATTCTGGACCGCCAAAAGCTACTGACCGTGGCCGATTTTAACGGCAAGCTCAACGCGCAGCTCGCAGGATTGGGGTGCGGCTATCTGCCCCGCTACATGGCCGAGCCTTATCTGCAATCCGGGCAGCTGATTGAGAAAGTGCTCGACGCCGAATGTCATCAGGATATGGCCTATCTGGCATGGAATGAGAATGCCAGCGGCAACGCGGCCAAGTGGTGGCTTGAACATCTTAAAAATTTCAGCGGTTTCTCTACTATTTACTCTACTCGCTAACAAATTCCCGATACCGTCACAGGCCTGAAATAGAAACGTCATTGTTATGTCCTAAGGTAAAATTAATTCAACCGGAGGACATTCTATGTTCAGCATGGACAACGTACTTCAGGACCTGGCACCAAAACGCAAAACGCCTTCCTGGCAGCTCAGCCTGTTGAAACAGCTGTTCCGCGAGAAAGAATTTCAGCAGCTCGCCGACAACAATCGCCATTTAAAGGGCGTCGACATGGTCGAGCAAATCCTCGACTATTTCCAAATCCGCTGCGAACTCTCCGATCGCTGTCTCGAACAAATCCCCAGCTATGGTCCAGTCGTCATTGTCGCCAACCATCCGATTGGCACCCTTGAAGGGCTGGCACTGCTCAGCGCCGTGGCTTCGGTGCGTTCCGATGTGAAAGTAATGGCTAACCGCCTGCTTTCGCAAATTGAGTCGCTGAGCAGTCTGATGATCCCGGTCGATAACATGAGTAACCGCACTGCGCGCGCTCAGGTTTCGATGATGCAGGAACACCTTGAAAATCAGGGCGTATTGATCGTTTTCCCTGCCGGTGAAGTGTCTCGTGTGACCTCTAAGGGCGTGCGCGACGGCCGCTGGCATACCGGTTTTATCAAACTGGCGGCCAGAACCCGCGCCGCGATTGTGCCGGTGCATATTAGTGGCAACAACAGCGCGCTTTTCTATCTTAGCTCTATGATTTATAAGCCGATTTCCTCTCTACTGTTAGTGCATGAGATGTTTGGTCATCGCGGCAGCACATTAAAATTGCAAATTGGCGCGCGTATTCCCTATGACAGCTGGCATGACGGCCACTCGCGGGCCAAGGATCTGGCGGCGCGTTTCCGCAAACATGTCTATCGCCTCGGGCAAGGTAAAAGCGGACTGTTTCGTACCGAATCGGCGATTGCTCGTGCAGAAGATCGCGCCGTGCTCAAGCACGCGCTAGAAGCCACCGAATTGCTCGGCCAGACGCCCGACGGCAAGCAGATTTATCTTTATCGCCGCAACGGAGAAGATTATGTGCCAATCCTGCGTGAATTGGGCAGGCTGCGTGAAATCGCCTTCCGCGCCGTGGGAGAAGGCAGTGGCCGCAGGCGCGATCTGGATAGCTACGACGACGACTATTATCACCTGGTTCTTTGGGACCCACAGGCGCTGGAAATAGTGGGTGCTTATCGTTTTATCCCCACCGCCGAACAGCTCGAGAAAAATGACATCAGCGGGATCTACAGCCAAAGCCTGTTCCATTACGATCATCAGATGGACCCCATTCTTGAACAGGCGATCGAGCTTGGCCGCAGCTTTATTCAACCCGCCTATTGGGGTAAACGCGGCCTGGATTACCTGTGGTTGGGCATCGGAGCCTATCTGGCAAAATATCCGCAGTATCGCTACCTCTTCGGCCCGGTATCGATTTCCGGAGGTTTGCCGCTCGCGGCGCGAGACTTGCTGATTGCGTTTTATCGCCTGTATTTCGGCCCGACTCTGCCACTCGCAACCTCACGACGCCCCTATCCAGCTTCATTGCCAGAAGTACTAGCCCAGTTCAGCGGCGATAATTACACGCAGGACCTGCAACGTCTCAAACGCCTGTTGGCGAATTTTGGATGCAGTATTCCGCCGCTTTATAAACAGTATTCAGAACTATGTGAAACCGGTGGCGTGCAGTTTATCGATTTTGGTTGTGATCCGGCGTTCAATAACTGCATTGACGGGCTGGTGCTGGTCGATTTGTCGGTGCTGAAACCGGCGAAATTCGAACGTTATATCGGTATTCACAAAAAAGGCATACAGAAAGACTCTTTCCAGAAAGATGTCGAACCACATAACGCCTCAGAGTGAGAATTAACGCGGCCTGGCACAATGAATACCCGGCCGCAAATTGACAGGATGGGTAACACAACTACATTAAAGAAACACATTTAGCCGACATTATATCGGTTATGCTGGGCTAACATGGGGTTCCCCCTGCACTGTCAATCTGGGTCGACACTGGAATTTTGATGAAACTGACTATCCTGATGTTAAGTCTGCTTTTACTTACCGGATGTGGCACCGGCGCTGCAGAATCCCTGTTCAGGATTATGCCTAACAGCAACAATGTCTGTCCGCACGGCCAGGACGCAATTACCAGCCAGTGCAACAATTAAAACCCGACAGAATAAAATAACCCGATATCACAACGATTTTGATATCACTTTTTAACTGCAACATCATAGGGTGACGGGGGTTCATAACAGGGTGGAGCAGAATACAGGGCGCCATTAACAAAATGCGCTAAATTATTCTTTTCTTTCATGAAGTGAGTGAGGCCACTCATAGCATAATAAGGAACGCGTTGACGAGACGGAGGATTTAAATCTCTCACCTTTTCGCAGGCTTTTGCTATCCTTTTTTCAAGATGGCCTATATTTTTTCTTATCCTCAATTCTGCTACTAAAACACCTGCCCTCGTCTCCCTTTGTGAATTTATCGCAGCGATGCGCATAATAATTTTATCTTCACAAACAGAAATTCTATTTTCCATGTCGCTGATATTATATAGATCACCTTTTATAGCACGCCTGACATTATTTAATACCAATTCATCATATTTTATTCCACTATTGGAAACAGACTTTAATCGTTGGCAAAACCCTCTGAGTCTTGGGTCATCTCGATAAGCGGACGATGATGTATTTGTTAGCCCTTGTGTTAAATGAGCGGTAAAAAATTGACCAATCTCGTTCATGAAAATTTCCTTATTATTTATTATGACATCATTGTATATCAAGCCGCTATGATATTTAGGTTGCTCATTAATTATTTAGTCGCTGCTTACCCAAAAAACCTGATTTATTGCATCCAAAAAATATGGCCTCCTATATTAAACACTCTCAATCTCATACTTTAAAGATATCTACCTCTGTTAACGTATTCTTTATTGTTCGTTCAATTAGTTTTATACGTTTATCTTCAATGGATGCACTGTAGGTTCTGTCGCCACGTTCGAAAGTAAACATCTTCTGACGTTTCATAATAAAATCTTTATTTTCATATACCTGTCGAACATTCGAGTTTTTAATAAAATAGTCACCGAGTCGTTTTTGGGAGTTCGTGTGTTTCATAAATGCAACCGGAAGGTATTGATCAACATATTCTTTGGAGATAAAACCGCCAGTAATATTTTTGTTTAAACCACCATTCAGATGTTTTTTATGAAGTCCATCGAACACCTCTTTTGACGCATGCATTTTAAGGGCAAAATGGAGGCTAAAAATAGCACAGTCAACAGGGCTTTGTTGTATGTTACTTTCCATCATAACGAGTCTGGCAGTCGGGCATTTATCATTTATTTCAGTCAATAATCTGAGTAGCAACATTGCCGGACCCCGGCTGTTGAGATCTGATGGCTCAATACCAATAATGGACACATCACCACCTTTGATAAACACATCCAACGCAGCATAATGTACTCCTTCTCCCATATTAACCAAGAACTGCCCGCGATAAAGTTTCGGCTGATTTTCTTTTAACAAAACGATTTTTAATGCAAGCTTCTCCGGCGAATTAGCTAATACAATGTTCAATCCCGGTCTTCTGAGGTTCTCCCCGTTAATTAAATCCGGCAAAAAACTTTTGTCATAGAGGTAAATAGTTTCATGTTGTTTGTTCTCTACAAAATATTTTCTAGCCTGGTATAAATAATCATGAATAGTTTCACTGCTGGAGAAACTATTCATTTCTTTATTTTCATTACCAATGCTTTTTAATCTATTAACTAACGTAGATCTCTGGCGAAGCGTTCCGTCAACCTCTGATGACGATGGGCCAGGAGGCGAATTTATGGATATTTTATCGATTGTCATTTTCGTTTTCCTGAAAACAGTTGGCTATAAGGTAGGCCCACCTAGTTAAACGGGGCCTGCTGCGCCAGCACGTTATCGATAATTTTCAACACGCCTTCTTCATTATTGGAAACCGTTGAATAGCTCGCTGCCGCTTTGGCCGCGGGCATGCCATTTGCCATCGCAAAACCAAATCCAGCCTGTTTCAGCATTTCTACGTCGTTGCCACCATCGCCAAAGGTGACTACCTGCGCATCTTCAATGCCCCAGACCTGTTGCAGCATTCGCAGGCCGTTGGCCTTGTGACGTCCTGGGATAATCAGGTCAGCAGAGCCGTGACCGCTGGAAACTGGCGTGATGATGTGACCCAGCGCTTTATCCAGAGAGCTCATAAAGTTCAGCAAGTGATCGTCATCGATATTGGTTGCAAATTTAAAGATTTTGTCGTCAATTTCCTGATAGCTGTCGATTTTTTTCAAACGATGGTAGTAATTTTTCATCTTTTGATAAAACGCCTCAGGCTGGGATGACAAGATGTAGGCGCTGTCCTTGCCACAAATGACGGTATTTAGCCCCGGTGTCGCGTCAATAAATTGCAGAATTTTTGCTATCGAATCCGCACTAAGTTCCGCAACTGAAAAATCCTCCCCCTGATTAACAATGTAGGCTCCATTTTCAGCAACGAAGGCAATCTCGGCGGCTATCTCGGGGAAGAAGGATTTCAGCTGGTAATACTGGTTACCACTGGCGACCACGAACTTGATGCCCTGCTCTTTCAACTGCTGATACTGCGCCAGAAATTTGGCTTTGTTGTACTGCTTTTTATCATCAAGAAACGTACCGTCCATATCCACGGCAATTAATTTTACTGCATGGTTGGTCGCTGACATAGGTCCCTCTCGTGGCGTTCAAAATGTAACCATCATCATAAAAGCTATCTGGAAAAGATTAAACAAAAAGACCAGCACCGCGAGGCGACTGGCCTTATTTATCCTTAATTTTAGCCTTAAAAAACCTTATTTACTGGCAAACGCTGCTTAAAATCCGTAGCGGATCGCATCTTTGCTTTGCTGCATCAGGCCATCGATTTTATTCGAGTAAAGTTCCAGCCCCTTGCCGTCTCCCGCCTGCGAGCATTCTCGTCGTTTGGCATTGTAGGCTTTCATCAATTGGGCTTGAGCGAACCCGGGTTTGCCGTAACATTGCATGCTTTGTTCCCAGCAGGTGATAGCGGCATCGATATCTTGCTGTTCCGCATAGTCTTTGCCTAACTCGTTCAATGCTTTGGCGCAGTCGGCCGGGGCCAGGTTTTTTGCCAGAATGGCGTCGATCTTGGCGTGCATATCAGCCTCCAAACAATTAGTGGAAGAAGTTAAGAATGTGACCAAATACCAGCCCGACGCTGATGACGTCCGAGTCACTAAAGGTCACGTTGGATAAGCCAAACTTACCGAGCAGAGGTAATAACAAGGCTGGCAGCAGGGTGATAAACAGTCCGTGGAAGACGCCGCCAATAATCGCCCCGCGACGCCCGCCGACCGCGTTACCGAATATCCCCGCCGTGCCACCCGCGAAGAAATTGGTCAGCATGCCTGGCAGAATCATTGCCAGTCCAATAGTCGGGAACAGAAACATGCCGATAATCGAGCCGACAGTAGTAGAGATAAAACCAATAATTACCGCGTTCGGGGCATAAGGAAACAGCACCGGACAGTCCAGCGCCGGAATAGCGTTTGGCACGATGCGCAGCGCAATTCCACGAAACGCCGGGACGATTTCAGCCAGTAATAGACGCACCCCGGCTAACAGTACATACACGCCAACCACAAACTGAATAGCTTGCAGGAAGGCATATACCAGGTAATTCACACTATTAGCATAAGGGGCAATCACTTCGGGGCCGGCAACTGCCGCGGGAATCAGATAAATGGGGATCATCACCACCATCATCGACAGGTAAGTATCCTGTAAAAATGACAGCGCCTGCGGCAGCTCAAGATCCTCGGTGCTTTTACTCACATCGCCAGTGACTTTTGCCACACCGGCCTGAATGATGTATCCAATAGTGCAGAAATGGCCGAGAGCAATATCGTCAGACCCGGTAATTTTACGCAAGATTGGCTGCGCCAGAACCGGCATGCCAACCGCCATCACACCGGCAATTACGCCACCAATCAGGATGAGTTCCGTGCCGCGCAATCCGCCCATATAACCAATCACAGAGCAGACGGTTGCCATCCATAATGAAGCCTGCCCGGTAAGAAAAATGTATTTGAAGCGGGTAAAGCGGGCAATCAGAATATTGACGATAAACGCCAATACCATAATTAACGCCGTTTCACGCCCTAAAGTTTGCTGCGCAATACCGGCGATTGAACCGACGTCGGTAACAATTCCGCGCATGTTAAATCCTTTCTGGAATATCTCTCCCAGAAAGGTCAATGTCGCGACAATAATACTGGCACCGGAAAGTAATACTAGAAAACCCAGTAACGTCTTTAACGTACCAGTAATCACTTGCCCTGGACTTTTCTTAAGTGCAATTAGCCCGATCATAGCAATCAGGGATATCAAAATTGACGCCTGGCCCAGTACGTCGTTAACAATAAAATGAAGGAAAGACATATTAAGTCCCCTGTAGAGTTCACGTTGATCGAGCTATTGGGTAAGATGTTTTTATAAATTTATTTTTATCGGTCTATTTTAAGATTTATGACTAATATGCCATGAGACCCATTTCTTGCAGAACTGGCGTGAGCTTTTCTTTTATTTCTTTTTTATCGACCAATCTTTTTAGATAAATAATGGTCGCATTGATGTTGTAATGCGCAAACTGTGAGCGAAAATTTTCGCCGGTAAAAATAATATCGGCACGAGTCGATGTTGCGCTAGAAATATCGCAATGAGAAAGGTCGGCATCAATACCTAAATCTTTTAGCGCGGCTTCAATGCTCATTTCGCAAGCGAAGCTGCTGCCAAGACCTGCACCACATACCGCCAGAATAGATAACTTTTTCATAGATGTTCCTTAGGTGATCGTTAATTGACAAGACACTCTTCGGATACCCCTTTGCACACGCAAGAGTGGTCGCAGGGGCTGACACTTCATCTGGTTGATAGATAATATTTTTAATACCCACTAATTGCCTGCAAAACGTCCTGCTTACTTTGGCACTGCCTTAATTTTTCTACGACCTCATCATCACAGAAGAGATTTGAGAGGCTGGCAATCATCTCGATATGCGAGTTGCTGTCAATCGCCGCTAAGGCGAATATAATATAAACCGGATCGTTATCTTCGCTGTGAAACTCGACGCCATTGGAGACAATAACCAAAGATAACGCGGTGCGATTTACTCCCTCCTCAGGCCTGGCATGAGGCATAGCGATACCCTCACCTAAAACATAATAAGGGCCAATTTCGCGATGCATATCATAGATCGCCTGAAGATAGCGTGGCTCTACCGCACCATTATTAATTAACGGCTGGACGGCAAGAGAAACCGCACTTTTCCAGTCTTCAGACTGTTCAACGATGCTAATATTACTTTCATTAATCCAGTCAGTTAACATATTGCCTCTTCAGGATCTCTGTCTTCGAGATCGATTCATTAAAATAAAAATTGGCTTATCCCAGTATCATATTAATGATAGATGAAAACTGTGATCTACCCTTTCCTATTTATCAACGATGAAAAAATAATAATGACTTTCTTAATAAATAAAATAAAGAGTTTCTTAAGGCTGCCAGAAATAACCAAAGACAATCCCATTCAGCAATAATGTCAAGTATAAATTAACTCGCCGGAGTTATAAGAATAGCAAGAAATTACTTCGCCGAATTTTCAATCCACAGTGCAATAGCATTAATATCAGCAGGGTTTTCCTGGTCAGAATAATATACCGGCCCCAATTCCATTGGCTGCGCTTTTCCAGCCAGTGCTTTTAGCTCAGGAATATATTCCGCGCCTAGATGTCCTGGAAGACGCTGAGATAATCTGGCTTCATAACGTGCGGCGGCAGTTTCTGGTGAAACCTGACACCAGATTTCTAGCACCTGGGTAATCCCCGCCTGAGTCAGATACTCTTCGAGCACCTCTTTTGGCTGAAAGCCGAACCAGGCATCAACAATAAAGGTACTGCCATTAGGGGCATCGGCGATAATTGACCAGATTACCTGATAACTCGCCTGACCCAGCTTGCGATTAAAAGCCCGATCGACTCCTTCGAGCCGCTGCAGAAACGGGTTTTTAATGCCATCCAGCGACAGTTGCAACCAGCCGGTTTTAGCAGAAAGTTCAACGGCGAGACTGCTTTTACCAGAGGCAGGGATCCCATTGACCAGAATGACCCGTTTATCCGGCTCAGCCAGCGTATCGTCGTTATAAACGTCTCTGCTATCAGACATGTTCCACCTGTTCGGTTGAAGCGTTTTTACCCTTGTGGGCCGCTTTATAATATTTCTGAATTACTGCCTGTAACTCTTTAAGACGAGGAACTGCAACCGTTTCCAGCCTGGTTTTTGTCGTGTCATGGTCCAGAGAGATACAGTCTTTCCACAGTGAACGCCCGGCGATAACCCCAGAAGCCCCAGTGCTCATCGCATCTTCTACCTGTTTAAGGAAAGTGGTGTGATCGACTCCCGCTGACAACACCGCCCAGGGCACGTCTCCGGCAAGCTCGGTGATAGCCGCGCAGGCTTGTTTAGAACCCGGATAAGGAAGTTTCAGCACTTTAGAACCCGCGTCGAGGCAGATCTGTGTACCACCATAAATCAGCTCTGGCACTTTAGCCTTATATTGTTCGTCGCTTTCACTCTCCAGTTTATAGGTCAGAAACTCCACGACCAGCAACAAATCTTCACGCGCAAAATCTGCAATGCACTGGTGCAGGATCTCAATGTTATGACGATTGGCTTCTGGCTTATCAGAACGCAGATAAACCATGATCTTGCCGCCGGTCGCGCCCAGCTCGCGCACGCGACGCGCATCAACGTCTTTTGCCAGTCGTGAAAGTCGATAGCCTTCTGGAGAGTTATCCCAGCCCGACGCATCCAGCCCGATGAGCAACGCCGTATCGCGGGCAATAATGCCATCATCAACCAGTTGAGGAACGGCGCAAATAGGGTCTACCAATACACACGAGGCCTGGCTGGCAAGATATTGCGTGATGTCGGCTTTAATCAGGCCGAGCTGTTTTTCGGAAATCGACGCCTGCTGCTGCGGGTCGCTGGCAAGCAAAGTGCGCATGCCTCCACGTTGGTCGCAGGCAATAACCAGCATGGCACCGTTTGGACCACAAATTTGCTGATAGCCGCGTAATTCTGAAGTAGACAACTTTGACATGGAACTCTCCTTTGCGTGAAATTTATTACAGATGAAAAAATCTCGATTACACTGGATGCTCTGTCGTTTCCCTGAGGACTCAGGGAGGCCGAAAATCAATAATAATGCCGGATTTACTGGGTTTATCGCCCTGGTTGCACATTGCTTTCTGACTGCCGCTGAGCAATAATCATCCAATCGACGCTTTGAGTGTAATTCATTACTGAAAGGAATTTCAAGCTGAAAGAGCCAATTTTGCAAGATATTGCAGCAACGCGCACATTAATGCATATGGTGGCGAAACTGCATTACGAGTCTGATATGTCGCAGGTCGAGATCGCCCGCAAGCTGGATGTGTCCACGGCAACGATCTCACGTTTGCTTAACAAAGCGCGGGCAGCAGGCATCGTTCGTATAGAAGTCATAGGGTTATCTTCCCCTGAGAACATGACTGCCGATTTGATTCAGCGTCTGGGGTTAAAGCACGCGTATGTGGTGGATGCCCCGCCGAACAATGTTTTAGATTCCTTGCGCACTCCGCTGGCTTCGCTACTTTCTCAGGCGGGGTTAAGCGCCGGATCAGTGCTGGGCATCGGCTGGGGACGCGCGGTGCGGGAGGTCACGTTAGCCGGACTGCCACGTTTGCAGGGCGTGTTGACCGTGGCGTTGAACGGGGGCATGCAGCAGGCAGCGCCACATTTTCAGATAACAGAATTTGTCCGCCGCGCCGCTGAACAGATGGAAGGCAAACCCTATTTTCTTCATGCACCCTATATTTCATCGCCAGAACTGCGCGAAGCCTTCTTGCGTGACCCCAGCGTGCAGGAAATTATTTCACTGTGGGACAAGCTAGATGTGGCGATTGTCGGCATCGGCCTCACCCATGAGCCGAGGCCGAGTGAAAGCAGCACGGCAACGCCGGGAGAGCAGGCACTAAGCCACGCTAATGGCGACGTATTGCGTCACTATATCAACGAGTCTGGCGAGATCCTCCACTGGCAAGGGGAAGAAAGCATGATTGCCGCCTCTGTTGAACAACTGCGCCGCACGCCGCTGACCATCGGCGTGGCCGCCACGCCGGAGAAAGCCGCAGGAATAATTGGCGCGGTGCGTTCGGGGATGATTAATTCGCTGGTCACGGATGTGAATACTGCGCAGGCTATTTTAGACAGGCTGCCGTTGAGCTGATGCGCTGCCAACGTGGGCGTTCAATCATTACCGCCCACCCAAATTGAGAGTAAAGTCTGTTGCATGCAGAGAATATCAATCGCTACTTTGAAGGCGCTCAAGGGGAACTGTCCCGATGCTGAATAACCTCTCAAAGCCTGGTATGACGAAACATCTGTGAAATTTAATGGCACCCACAGGCAATAGGCTAATACGAGTGCAATGGAGTCATTAGGACTCTTAGCTAAGCATCTGGAACCTGCTTAGGAAGTTCTTGATTAACCCTTGCTACGCCCGCGTTTTCACTAAATCCTGTGCGCAGGCCCAGGCCGAACTCCAGGCCCATTGGAAGTTATAGCCGCCGAGCCAGCCGGTGACGTCGACCACTTCGCCAATAAAGTACAAGCCGGGCACGCCATTGGCGGCCATGGTTTTCGACGACAGCGCACGGGTATCTACGCCACCCAGCGTAACTTCAGCAGTGCGATAGCCTTCGGTGCCGTTGGGTTGCACCTGCCAGTTCTGCAACTGTTCAATCAGTGCCGCCTGCTGAGGTGGATTAAGCTGCTTTAACGTGACATCCGGTATTTGGCCCAGCGTTTGCAGACATTCCACCAGTCGCTTTGGCAAATGCAGCGCGAGGCTGTTTTTCAAACTCTGATTAGGATGATCCTGACGTTGCTGATTCAAGAATGTCGCCAAATCTAGCCCAGGAAGTAAGTTAACGCTCACAAACTCACCAGGTTGCCAATAGCTGGATAGCTGCAAAACGGCCGGCCCGGACAGTCCGCGATGCGTAAAGAGGATATTCTCTCGGAACACGGTCCCATCCTGCGCCGTTAATACGGCAGGCACCGAAACGCCGGAAAGCGTCTGAATATGCTCTAACAGGGGTTTATGAAGGGTGAACGGCACCAAACCTGCGCGGGTCGGCAATACTTTCAGGCCAAACTGCTCGGCCAGACGATAGCCAAAAGGCGAGGCGCCTAATCCCGGCATGGAAAGACCGCCGCTGGCAACAACAAGTGAGCAAGTGCTTACTTGTTGACCATTCACTGTCACAGTGAAGCCAGCCTCGGTTTTTTCTACGGCGCTAATCTCGCTGCGAAGGCCAAAAGTCACCTTACCTTTCTGGCACTCTTGCTAGAGCAAGGTCACAATCTGCTGGGCAGAATCGTCACAGAACAGCTGACCCAGCGTTTTTTCGTGCCAGGCGATGCCATAACGATTCACCAGATCGATGAAATCCCATTGGGTATAACGTGCCAGAGCGGATTTACAAAAGTGCGGATTCTCAGACAGGTAAGCCGCTGGTTCAGTATAAAGGTTTGTGAAATTACAACGACCACCGCCGGACATCAGAATTTTGCGCCCTAGCTTTTTGCCGTTATCCAGCAACAGGACCTTGCAGCCACCCTGGCCCGCCTGTGCTGCGCAAAACATTCCTGCCGCACCGGCACCAATGACTACAACATCGTACTGTTCCACAAAAACCTCTCTGAATAGCGCTTACGGGGTGAAAAAATCTCTGACTGTGAGCAAAAAAACGTCTAAACCTGCTCTTTGCGCGCCAGATTGTAAGCTGTGACGCGCCGATAAGCCAGACGGCCTCAGATTATTCTTGTCTGCCAGGCAAATGTGACAGAGCAAAAAAACCTTTTAACTCAATGACTTTTAAATGCTACCTTTGCAGAACATTGATTTACTACCGATGTTTAGTCAAAAAAATGTCATATTTTCCTTTTCCACTCACCCTGTTCTCGCAGATAATGCGCGGCGTTCATGTCCACAAACTGGCGTAACAATTATGCTGCATTTATTCGCTGGGTTAGATTTTCATACCGGCCTGTTATTGATTCTCGCATTACTGTTTGTCCTCTTCTACGAAGCTATCAATGGTTTCCACGATACGGCCAACGCAGTGGCGACTGTGATTTATACGCGCGCCATGCGTTCACAACTTGCTGTTTTGATGGCTGGCGTATTCAACTTCTTTGGCGTCATGCTTGGCGGCTTGAGCGTGGCTTATTCCATCGTTCACCTGCTTCCAACTGATTTGCTATTGAACGTGGGGTCTTCGCATGGTCTCGCCATGGTATTTTCGATGCTGTCGGCGGCGATTATCTGGAACCTGGGAACCTGGTATTTCGGCCTTCCGGCATCCAGCTCCCACACGCTCATTGGAGCCATTATCGGCGTAGGTCTGACCAACGCGTTATTGACTCATAGCTCGATTATTGATGCCCTTAACATTCCAAAAATGATTAGCATCTTCCTGTCGCTGATTATCTCGCCGCTGGTGGGGATGATCATTGCCGGAAGCCTGATCTTCTTACTCCGTCGCTACTGGAGTGGAACCAAAAAACGCAGGCGTATGCACCTGACGCCGGCCGAACGTGAGAAGCAAGATGGCAAGAAAAAGCCGCCTTTCTGGACGCGTATTGGCTTGATCGTTTCCGCTATTGGGGTGAGTTTCTCCCACGGTGCTAACGATGGTCAGAAAGGCATTGGCCTGATTATGCTGGTTTTGATTGGTGTCGCACCTGCGGGCTTCGTGCTCAATATGAATGCCACCGGTTATGACATCACCCGTACACGTGATGCCGTGACGCACCTGCAACAGTATTATCAGCAACATGAGAAAGCGCTGCCTGAAGTCGTTGCGCTGACACCTCTGGTGCCCGCTCCTGCCGAAGCCAGCGACCACGCTACCGTTGAGTTCCACTGCAACGACAGTCTGGCAATGCAGGCCATCGGCCGTTCTCAGGCAATGCTGGCAAACCTGCAAAGCTACAGTGATTTGGCACCTGAACAGCGTAGCCAGATGCGTCGTATGCTGATGTGCGTTGCTGATACAGTAGACAAGACAGCCAAACTAGGCGACACCAGCGCGGCCGATAAGCGCTTCCTCAACGATTTACACGGCGATCTGCTGGAAACCGTTGAATATGCGCCTATCTGGATTATCGTGGCCGTGGCACTGGCCCTGGCGCTCGGAACCATGGTTGGCTGGAAGCGCGTTGCGACTACCATCGGCGAGAAGATTGGCAAGAAAGGCATGACCTACGGGCAGGGGCTATCTGCTCAGGTGACTGCCGCGGTATCGATTGGCGTGGCCAGCTATACCGGGATGCCTGTCTCCACCACTCACGTACTGTCTTCTGCGGTTGCAGGAACCATGATCGTTGACGGCGGCGGCGTGCAGAGCAAGACTATCAAGAATATCGCGCTGGCGTGGTTACTGACTCTTCCAGTGTCAATCTTGTTATCGGGCGGTCTGTACTGGATAGCGCTTAAATTGGTGTAAGAACCAAGGCTTTACGCGCTGGCTAGGCGATAAATGCAGTCAACGTGTTAGTGGCGAAGTTAAAATAAGAAGGCGGTGCATGAGAATGCGCCGCCTTATTTTTTCCTGCTGATAAACTTCACTGTCGCGTTTCCCTCATTACAATATTTCTTCGCAGACTAATACCAGATTAACATCGCCAGCATACTAATCAGAATCAACCCACATAGCCCGGTGGTGAGTACGAATTGTCCGCGTACACGCTCACAGCGACGAATAAACTCAGGGTCATGATGATCGACATAGCGCTGAGCGTAGATATAACGTACCAGGCGTATTTGCTTGCTCGGTTGTCCATGAACGGTAAAAAATCCTCCGCCGTCGACATATTGGTAAAGCAGAGGATCGCATCCTCTTAATACAACTAGCAATGCCCGCAGAGAAGAGTAATAACGCAGCATATTTACAACACATACCACACATAAAGCCCAAAATAGCGCAATGGGACTGATCATGATTCCCCCTTAAGGCGGCATTAACCCGGCGCACTTCTGCTGAGCATTTCCACCGTATTTCTCTGCTTTTAGCTTGATATCCTGAGCAATTTTTTGCCCGCCCCCCAGACCCTTTCCAGGCTAGCCACCTCAGCGTTCGCTTCACTTGCATGAAGAGACGAAATGTCATACTCCCGCTTATTAATGAGTGTAGGAAATGAAATATAAATGGGGGAACAAAAAATTCAATTTTCTAGCTGAAAATCACAGTGAATAACGTGATGTAAAACATCGAGCTGATTCATGAAGACATTCCGATCGGTTTTTTAACGCTATACTTGAGGTATGTTAAGTTTTTAGCCTGTTGTTATGATTACAATAGTTTATGAAACGTTGACTTTATGCGACAGTGTCAGGAAGGCACACAGATAACCCGAACAAACGTTAAATGACTTATGGAAGGAGTTTCTTATGGCTTATAAACATATTCTTATTGCGGTAGACCTTTCTCCAGAGAGTAAACTTCTGGTTGAGAAAGCGGTATCGCTTGCTCGTCCTTACAATGCCAAAGTGTCTCTTATCCACGTCGATGTCAATTATTCAGACCTTTATACCGGGCTGATCGACGTAAACCTCGGCGATATGCAAAAACGCATTTCCGAAGAGACTCACAATGCATTAAGTGAGTTATCTCATAATGCCGGTTATCCGATTGCCGAAACGCTGAGCGGCAGCGGCGATTTGGCGCAGGTTCTGGTCGATGCCATCAAACAGTATGACGTTGATTTAGTGCTGTGCGGCCACCATCAGGACTTCTGGAGCAAGCTGATGTCCTCGGCTCGCCAGCTGATTAATACCGTACACATTGATATGCTGATAGTTCCGTTGCGCGATCCTGAAGACGCTGCCGATTAAAAGTGACGCTATTCACGAGGCGGAGTGATCTCCACCCGCCTCGTTTCTCTTTATTGCAAAATATAATGATTTAGCTCAAATTTCGCTTTATTAAAATAATCTTAATTTAAATCCCGCTATACAAAGCTATCAATTTGACTTATAGCTAGTGAATCCTTTGTGAGCAAATGGAATTTGTTAGCCTATGGAAACGCGCACAGCCTTTAAAAGCCCATCACGTCCCCTGCCTCGTCATTACAATATCGAAACTGCTGCCCAACTTTGTGGCGTACTACCCGTCACGCTGCGGACCTGGCAACGTTATGGATTAATCCAGCCTTATCATGATGAAAAAGGCAGCCGCTGGTACAACGACAGCGACCTCACACGTTTGCATACGATTGTCAGAAATATTACCGCCGGATTCCCCATCGCGCAGATCCGTAATCATCTGAGTTCTCCCGCCTCTCACAGCCTGTTGCCTGACAGCGTTTCGCGTCAAAACAGCAGCTGGCGTGCTCTGCAAGCAGAGATTTTGCACTGCCTTGGCGAAGGAGAATTGTTCAAACTGCGGCGGCTAATCTGGCGATTTGGACGGGAATATCCACTGGCTTGCCTGGTAAACAAGGTATTTCGCCCTATCCGTGCGTTTTTGGCTTCGAGCGAGCAGATGCTTTTACTGCAACAAAGAGGCCTGCTGGACAGCATCATTGTGGAGTATGCAACCTCGGTAATGCACGGATTACGCAAAAAAGCCCATGCGCAGGTATTACTGCTGCCGATACAGATCGACGATCCTCTGGAGCTGTGGCTGGAGTCATTGAAACTTGCGGGGGAAGGGTTAAACGTCGAGATTGTGCGCAGTGAAATTAGTGAACCTGATTTGTCGGCTTTTACCACAGAGCATTATCTTATTTGGTCAGACACGCCACTCGACACGCATCAGCAGGCGGTATTCGATTCCTGGCTGACACAAGGCCAGCCAGTGATGTTACTGGGTAAAGCGGCAAAAATTAAAGCGGCGTATAGATATCAAAACGGTGGCTTTTAGTGGTCACTGCGGCCTGCGCGGGGATATCGGCCATTGGCGGCGCATAATCCGGCCGTTTAACTACGATGCGCTTCGTCGCCAGGCGACGTGCGGGTTCGAGCAGCCCGTCAGCATCTTCATCTGCCCCGACTAATCCCTGAAACACCCGCATTTCCTTTTTCACCAACGCGCTTTTCTGCCGATGTGGATACATCGGATCCAGATAGACCACCTGCGGACGCGGAGAAATTTCGCTGAGCGCAGTCAGGCTAGAACCGTGCAACAGCGTCATACGCTCCTGCAACCACGGGCCAATCTCCGCATCGCGATAGCCGCGCGCCAGACCATCGTCCAGCAAAGCGGCCACCACCGGATTACGTTCAATCATTCTGACCTTGCAGCCCAGCGCAGCCAGTACAAAGGCATCGCGCCCCAGTCCTGCCGTGGCATCAACGACATCGGGCAAATAGCTACCCTTGATGCCCACTGCTTTTGCCACTGCCTCCCCACGACCGCCGCCAAAACGCCGACGGTGCCCCATGGTACCGCCCACAAAATCGACATAAATCGCACCCAGCTTGGGTTCATCGCGCTTGCGCAATTCGAGTCTTTCCGGCGTCAGTACCAGCGCCATCAAGGCGTCGGGATCGGAAACCAGTTTCCAGCGCTCGGCCAGAATAGACAAGGCGCCTTCATCGGCGCCTTCTTCACATGCTAAAAACACACTCACGGGAGTTTGTTATCCTTCGAGGCTTTGCTCTTTAATATCATAATGGCGAAGCATAGCATCCAGCTGTGGTTCACGACCACGGAAGCGTTTAAACAACTCCATAGGTTCTTCGGAACCGCCACGGGTCAGAATATTATCCAGGAACGATTGACCGGTTTCGCGGTTGAAAATACCTTCCTCTTCGAAACGGGAGTAAGCGTCCGCAGACAGCACTTCCGCCCACAGATAGCTGTAGTAACCTGCCGCGTAGCCACCAGCGAAAATGTGACTAAAGGCATGCGGGAAGCGGCCCCAGCTTGGTGAAGGTACCACGGCAACCTGCTTTTTAATCTCAGCCAGAGTCTCGAGGATACGCGCCCCTTTGGCAGGATCGTATTCGGCATGCATGCGGAAATCGAACAGGCCAAACTCCAGCTGACGCAGAATAAACAGCGCGGCCTGATAGTTTTTCGCTGCCAGCATTTTCTCGAGCATCTCTTGTGGCAGAGGTTCGCCGGTTTCGTAGTGCCCTGAAATAAACGCCAGAGCATCCGGCTCCCAGCACCAGTTTTCCATGAACTGGCTTGGCAACTCCACGGCATCCCACGGCACACCGCTGATACCTGCTACGCCTGAGGTTTCGACCTTGGTCAGCATATGGTGCAACCCGTGGCCAAACTCGTGGAACAGCGTGGTAACTTCGTTGTGGGTAAACAGTGCCGGATTATTGCCAACCGGGCGCGTAAAGTTACACGTCAGATAGGCCACCGGGTGTTGCAGTTTGCCGTCGGTGCGTCGCAGACTGCCCACGTAGTCATTCATCCAGGCCCCGCCGCGCTTGTGTTCGCGAGCATACAGGTCAAGATAGAAGCTGCCGCGCAGCTCGCCGCTGTCGTCAAACAGGTCGAAGAAACGCACGTCTTTGTGCCAGGTATCAACGTCGTTACGCTCTTTTGCCGTAATGCCGTAAATACGTTTAACCACTTCAAACAGGCCTGACAACGCACGATTTTCCGGGAAGTATGGACGCAACTGCTCGTCGTTGATTGAGAACAGGTGCTGCTTTTGTTTTTCCGCGTAATAAGGCAGGTCCCAGGCATTCATTTCATCAACGCCGTAGTTTTCTTTGGCGAAGGCGCGTAACTGGGCCAGCTCCGCTTCACCCTGCGGGCGAGCGCGCTTGGCTAAATCATTTAGGAAACCAATAACTTGCTGCGGGTTTTCCGCCATTTTGGTTGCCAGCGACATATCAGCGTAAGAACCAAAGCCCAACAGTTGCGCCAGTTCGTGACGCAGCGCCAGCTCTTCAGCCATGACTTCGCTGTTATCCCATTTACCGGCATTGGGACCCTGGTCCGATGCACGAGTGCCGTAGGCGCGATACATCTCTTCACGCAGTGCGGCATTATCCGCATAGGTCATCACCGGCAGATAGCTCGGGGCATCCAGCGTCAACAACCAGCCTTCCTGCTCTTTGGCTTCGGCCAGCGCCCTGGCAGCCGCCAACGCGCTTTCAGGCAAGCCGCTTAGCTCTTCGGCGTCAGTAATCAGCTTGCTCCAACCCATGGTGGCATCAAGCACGTTGTTGCTATAAGTAGAGCCTAATTCAGAAAGGCGTGAGGTGATCTCGCCGTAGCGTTTCTGTTTTTCCGCGCTCAGGCCAATCCCTGACAGTTCAAAGTCACGCAGCGCATTATCAACGGCTTTTTTCTGTTCCAAAGTCAGACCTGCGAAGTTTTGGCCTTCTTTCAGGTCACGATAAGCCTGGTAAAGCCCTTCGTTTTGACCAGCCCAGGTCGCGAACTCGGACAACATTGGCAGGCACTGCTCATAGGCGGCACGTAGCTCAGGGCTGTTTTTCACAGAGTTAAGATGACCCACAGGGGACCAGATGCGGCTAAATTTGTCTTCGCTTTCAGCAATCGGCTGGCAAAGCGTTTCATAGGTATAAGGACCTGATTTCGCGACCACTTCGTCAATAGTGGCGCGGCATTTATCAATCGCAGCTTTCACAGCAGGAACGATGTGTTCCGGGTGAATAGCGGAAAATGGTGGTAAATCGAACTGTTCCAAGAGCGGGTTTTTAGCTAACGAATCGTTTTGCGAAGATTGGGTCATAGGGCAGTCCTGGTTATCCTTAGGGGTCTGAAGCGGGCGGTACTTGCCTCGACGCGGCCGCAGCAGATTAGAAATCGGTAAATATCTTCATTAGGGCTTGAAACTAACATGAGGACAAAGCGGGTGAAAATCAAGGGCGGTTCGCATCGCCTGATCAAAGCCTCGAGACGTCACCCAAAAATTGCATAACACGTCGTTGCGGTCTTCACATCGCTTGCAAACAAAGAAAACAACGCGCTATTTTGAGATTAGCACGCAAATTTCGGTTACGGAGTTTTACCCCATGTCTCGCGCCCAGCGCCTGCTCGATTTGATTCAGATCCTCCGCAGGCATCGTTTCCCGGTAACGGGTGAAAATCTTGCTGCCGAACTTAAGATCAGCCTGCGCACACTTTATCGTGATATCAAAGCATTGCAGGAGCAGGGGCCAACATTGAGGGCGAACCAGGCATGGGATATGTGCTGCAACCGGGCTTTACTCTTCCTCCTCTGATGTTTACTCGCGAAGAGATAGAAGCATTAGTTTTAGGGTCTCGTTGGGTGTCGAAACGGGGCGATGCTCGTCTTGGCGCTGCGGCTGAAAATGCACTGACCAAAATCGCTGCGGTATTGCCGCATGACCTACGCAGTGCACTTGATGACTCCGCGCTATTAGTGGGGCCTCCTGACGATAGCCCATCAGGAAAAGTAGAGCTGGCGCTTATTCGACAGGCTATTCGAACCGAGCGCAGGCTGGGAATTACCTATCAGGATCTCAAAGGCAAGCCGTCTTCACGTGAAATTTGGCCCTTTGCGCTGGGTTACTTTGATCGCGTACATATTCTGATTGCCTGGTGCGAACTCCGCCATGAGTTTCGGCATTTTCGCACCGACCGTATTGCTTCGCTAGAAATACGGGAGGAACGCTATCCCCGCAGGCGACAGACGTTATTAAAAGAGTGGCGAGCCAGTGAAGGCATTCCCTCACCCAAGTAGTCGACTACTGACATATTTTGGTCACTCAACCGCGTAGCATCCGTCTGTCGGAGAACATCCTCCAACTTTTTCTAAATTTATACGGAAAACGCCCATGCTCACTCCCAATTACTTCATGTTGTACGTAGACAGCCCGGAACGTAGCGCCACATTCTATGAGAAATTACTGGGCAAACACCCTGTAGAACTGTCTCCCACGTTTGCATTGTTTGTGCTGGAATCAGGCGTGAAGCTAGCCCTATGGTCAAAACACACCGTCGAGCCATCTTGCGACAAAGTTGAGGTCGGCGGCGGCGGTGAAGTCTCCTTTTCGGTCGCAAGCCATAATGAGGTTGATTCAATCTATTCTACCTGGAAGGATCAAAAAATTTCGATCGTGCAGCAGCCTGTCGAAATGGATTTCGGCTACACCTTTGTTGCACTTGATCCAGACGGTCACCGCCTGCGCGTCTTTGCGCTCTCTTTATAAATAGAGACTTAGTGGCATAGATTTCGCCTTCCAGGCGAGCCATCGCAGCGCTTTCTATGCCGCTTCCTTATTTCTGCGGATTACTCAGCGCTAAAAGTTTATACTGTCGCTATAAATTATTCGGAAAATGTAAAAACATTATGTTGAGTTACCGCCACAGTTTTCATGCAGGCAACCATGCCGACGTTCTAAAACACACGGTTCAGAGCCTGATCATTGAATCCCTGAAAGAAAAAGAAAAACCGTTTCTGTATCTGGATACTCACGCCGGTGCGGGTCGCTATCAGCTGAGCGGTGAGCACGCCGAGCGTACCGGTGAATATCTTGAAGGTATTGCACGTATCTGGCAGCGCGATGATCTGCCTGAAGAGCTTGGCCCTTATATGTCTGCGGTCAATCATTTCAACCGCACCGAGAACCTGCGTTATTACCCAGGCTCGCCGCTGATTGCTCGTCAGCTGCTGCGCGAAGACGACAAACTGCACCTGACCGAGTTGCATCCGAGCGATTTCCCGTTACTGCGCAACGAGTTCCAGAAAGACGATCGCGCCCGCGTGCTTCGTGGCGATGGCTATCAGCAGTTGAAAGCCCAGCTGCCGCCGCAGTCTCGTCGTGGCCTGATTCTGATGGACCCGCCTTATGAGCTAAAGACCGATTATCAGGACGTGGTAAAAGGCGTTCAGGAAGGCTATAAGCGTTTTGCTACAGGCACTTACGCAATCT
>CAWUIY010000044.1:0-21798 GCA_963922555.1 uncultured Serratia sp.
GTTATAACCGGCATTACGTCCCAGGATAGTATAGGCTCGCGTCATATTGATGCCATACAGCCAGTCGGCGCGCGAACGGGCCAGCGCAGAGACGCAAAGCGGGATAAATTCGCGATTGTCGCGCAGACGCGAAACCGCGCGCTCAACGGCCTGCGGGTTAAGATCGTTCACCAGACAGCGTTGTACCTGCTGGCGTTTCTCGGCGTTGAGTTCGAGATAATCTAAGACTTCATCCACCAGCAGCTGACCTTCGCGATCCGGGTCACCGGCGTGCACTACCTGACTGGCTTCCAGCAGCAACCGTTTAATAACGTTTAATTGTTTCGCCACGGACGGGCGCGGCTGCAACTGCCATTTATCGGGAATAATCGGCAGATCTTCCAACGCCCAGCGGGCAAAGCGGCTGTTGTAGGCGTCGGGCTGAGCTTGTTCTAGCAGGTGCCCTACGCACCAGGTCACCACGTCCTGATTACCACAGGCAATAAACCCATCGCCGCGTTTATGCGGTTTCGGCAAGACATCAGCTATCGCTCTGGCAAGGCTGGGTTTTTCGGCAATAAACAATCGCATCAGGCATGGCTCACAAACTAGGTCATGCCCCTATGTTAGCCGCTGGGCCAACAATTGATAAGTCGCGATCGGGGTAGAGGCAGGACGTTCGCTCACAAAAACGGCGAAAAAAGGATTTATAGGATAAATCAGGAAATAACTGCACGTTTTGACAGCGAAAAAATTCGCTTTTCACCCGCGACATGAATGTGAAACATCGCGGCCGTCAAAGGATGTCTGATTTCATCAG
Organism: uncultured Serratia sp.; assembly: GCA_963922555.1. GTDB lineage: Bacteria > Pseudomonadota > Gammaproteobacteria > Enterobacterales > Enterobacteriaceae > Rouxiella. The sequence goes on from CAWUIY010000044.1 coordinate 800, forward strand.
TCACAACGTTTGCCTGTGACTGATGAAATCACGCGGTATCAGTTTTTCGCTAACTGGCTGTCGGCGTCTGAGGTATCGGAATTGAAAGTGATCTGGGCATTGTATTCGCGATTTAGCCTGCGGGCCTCGAGGAACACCGATTTCCAATAAGGATTATTTAACGAGGAGCGCATGACGCCTTTGCTAACCGAGGCGTGCAGGAAATTATGATCGGTATCGTAGAAGCCTACGTGCATCTCATTTTTAATGCGGAAGAATACTAAATCGCCTGGCTGTAGCTGATCTTCACTGACTCGCTGCCCCATGCGGATTAACTGCGCCGTGGTGACGCGATTCATTGGAATATTGAAGCGATCTTTAAGCGTTCGCCAGACAAAACCGGAACAGTCAACACCCTTTAAGTTGGTACCGCCCCACTGGTAAGGCGTGCCCTGCCATGAGTACATCTGATCATGAAGCGCAGCCACCACGTTTATCATGTCTGACTGCTGGTCAGTAATTTGTGAACTTGAATTAGCAGTTTGCGAAGGCGTTTTCGAGGCACATCCGGCCAAAACTAACAATGAAAGACAGAATACGTACTTGAATGATTTTAATGACTTCATTGATGTTAACCGGATGATGAAAATATTGGATAAAGATTTATAGCCTATAAAATCAAAGGTCTAAATAGCGCACGCCGATTAATTACGCTAGATTACACTGATTTACAATACTTTACAGTAGGCATTTTTGGTGGGTGTTTGTTACTGTATGAATTTTAAGCTAAATATAGGAATAGTCCGCTAAATTCAATATTTTGGAAAATTTGACAACTCCCCAGAATGGGGAGTTTTAGAATTAAAATTTATCGAAAGTCAGAAATAGCTGACAAAGGCGGAACTGTCTGCCGGAATGACTTGAGTATTGGATTTCAGCTGGGGTGTGCCAAGGTACAGAAAGCCAACAATGTGATCTTTTTCGGCGCAGCCAAACGCTTTACGAACCGCCGCGTGCTCGGTCCAGGCACCAGTGCGCCAAATTCCGTTAAATCCCTGCGCCAGCGCGGCCATCTGCATTGCCTGCACTGCGCAGCCTGCAGAAACCACCTGCTCCCACTCTGGCACTTTCGGGCTTTCTTTAATGTCAGCAATGATAGTGATGATCTGCGGGGCGCGTAGCGGAGCCTGAGTGGCCTTCTCGATCGCCTTTTCATCCATTTTGTCTTTTTCAGCCGCGCTTCTCAGCAGATTACTGAATCGAATCAAGCCATCGTTTTCTACAATCACAAAGCGCCAGGGCTGCAAGGCCCCGTGATCGGGTGCGCGCATACCGGCGTTAATGATGTTTTGCAAAACTTTGCCTGAAGGTGCAGGGGCGGCAAGACGTGAGGCGGAACGGCGGTTAAGCAGCAGGTCCAGAGCGTCCATTTTTCTCTCCTTTGTATGAGTTGTAATGCTTTAACCGTAGCATAAGCCACCTTGACGTGGCTATGCACCGCCGTGCGGTCTGCCAAATTATGAAATGATTTAAAGCTGACATTTGCCTATCAGGTCATTAGGATAGCTGCACTAGTCGCTCTAGATGGAGAGAACATGCGCATACTGTGGCGAATCATCGCCGGTTTCTTTAGGTGGACATGGCGTCTGCTTAACTTTGTAAGAGAATTTATTCTTAACCTATTCCTGATTCTGATCATTCTGGTCGGCGCAGGCATTTATTTCGAGCTGCAATCCAAGCCTGTCGAAACGCCAACCAAAGGTGCGCTGTTGGTTGATTTGAGTGGATCGGTGGTCGACAAACCTTCGGTCAACAATAAAGTGCGTCAGTTGGGACGCGAGCTGCTTGGCACGTCCAGCAATCGCCTGCAGGAAACCTCGCTGTTTGATCTGGTCGACACGATTCGTGCCGCCAGGGACGACAGCAATATCACCGGCATTGTGCTTTCCCTGACCGATTTTACCGGCACCGATCAGACTTCACTGCAATATATCGGCAAAGCGCTGCGCGAATTCCGCGACTCGGGTAAACCCATTTACGCCGTCGGCGACAGTTACAGCCAGGCACAGTATTATCTGGCCAGCTTTGCCAACAAGATTTACCTGTCGCCGATGGGCACGGTGGATCTCCACGGTTTCGCCACGAATACGCTGTACTACAAAACCCTGCTCGACAAACTGAAAGTGACCACCAATATCTTCCGCGTGGGCACCTACAAGTCGGCGGTAGAGCCGCTCATTCGTGACGATATGTCGCCGGCAGCGCGTGACGCCGACAGCCGTTGGGTGAATGGTTTGTGGAACAACTATCTCAACACGGTCGCGGCGAATCGTCAGTTGACGCCTGAGCAGCTGTTCCCAGGCGCACAGGCGATGCTGGCAGGCCTTCAGCAGGCGGGCGGCGACACCGCCGAGTATGCCTTGAAGAGCAAGTTGGTTGACGTTCTGGCCTCACGCGGTGATGCCGACGAGGCGATGATCAAAGCCTTTGGCTATGACAAACAGAAGAAAGACTTTAATTTCATTAGCCTTGATGACTACAACCCGAAACCGAAGCAGGATAACAACGCGTCGCAGATTGCCGTTATCTTCGCAAACGGGGCAATCGTAGACGGTGAAGGTCAGGCAGGTGAAGTCGGTGGCGATACCACGGCCGAGCAAATTCGCAAGGCACGCCTGGATCCGAAAATTAAAGCCATTGTCTTCCGTGTCAATAGCCCAGGCGGCAGCGTCAGCGCATCCGAAGTGATTCGCTCCGAGCTGGCAGCAGCACGCGCGGCGGGCAAACCGGTGGTTGTTTCAATGGGCGGTATGGCGGCATCAGGGGGTTACTGGATATCTACTCCGGCTAACTACATCATTGCCAGCCCAAGCACCCTCACCGGCTCTATCGGCATCTTCGGCGTTATCAACACGTATCAGGACACGCTGGGGCAGTTTGGCGTGCATACCGACGGTGTCGCGACCTCGCCGTTGGCCGACATTGCAGCCACCAAGGCGCTGCCACCAGAGTTCTCGCAGATGATGCAGATTAACATCGAAAACGGCTATAAAACGTTCCTGGGACTGGTCGCCAAGGCCCGTAACAAGACGCCAGAGCAGATTGATCAAATTGCTCAGGGCCACGTGTGGATTGGTACCGATGCGAAAAACAACGGTCTGGTCGATGAACTGGGTGATTTCGATGACGCGGTCAAGAAAGCCGCCGAGCTGGCAAAATTGCCTTCCTGGCAGCTGAACTGGTACGTCGATCAGCCGAGCATGACTGACCTCATCTTCTCGCAGATGAATGCTTCTGTACACGCGATGCTGCCTGCCGTTGCTCAGGCGTATCTGCCTGCGCCGGTTGCCGACATGGCGCTGAAGATGAGTTCGCAAGCGGACCTGTTCAGCAACATGAACGATCCGCAAAATCGCTATGCAATGTGTCTGACCTGTGGCGACGTAAAATAAACTCTGCTTAATGTCTGAACAATCACGATTAAATGGCTCCGTTTGCGGGGCCATTTTTTTCATCAATTCGCATTCGCGTTTTTATTCCTGCCTAAGTAGCCTTATAATCGCCCCACCTGGCCTGTCTGGCTGATTAAAAAAGAATTGTGCAAATGACTAAAAAATCGATCTACGTTGCCTACACCGGCGGTACTATCGGCATGCAGCGTTCTGAACAGGGCTATATTCCTGTCTCTGGCCACTTACAGCGTCAGCTGGCGCTGATGCCTGAATTCCATCGCCCTGAAATGCCTGATTTCCATATTCAGGAATATTCTCCCCTGATGGACTCCTCCGATATGACGCCGGAAGACTGGCAGCATATTGCCAACGATATTCAGGCACATTACGACCAGTACGACGGTTTCGTTATTTTGCACGGCACAGACACCATGGCGTTCACCGCGTCGGCGCTGTCGTTTATGCTGGAAAACCTCGGCAAGCCGGTTATCGTTACCGGTTCGCAGATCCCGCTGGAGGCCCTGCGTTCAGATGGTCAAATCAACCTGCTGAACTCACTGTATATTGCCGCTAACCATCCGGTGAATGAGGTAACGTTATTCTTCAACAACCGTTTGTATCGCGGTAACCGCAGTACCAAGGCCCATGCCGACGGTTTTGATGCTTTTGCTTCACCGAATATGGCGCCGTTGCTGGAAGCCGGTATTCATATTCGCCGTCTTGCGACACCGTCTATCCCTGCGGCTACCGGCCCGTTGCGCGTGCACAACATTACGCCGCAACCGATTGGCGTAGTCACCATTTATCCAGGCATCTCTGCCGAAGTCGTGCGCAACTTCGTTCAACAGCCGGTTAAAGCCCTGATTTTGCGTTCGTATGGGGTCGGGAACGCACCACAAAAAGGGGACCTGCTACAGGTGCTAAAAGACGCTTCAGAGCGCGGCATTGTGGTAGTAAACCTGACTCAGTGTATTTCCGGTAAGGTCAACATGGGCGGCTATGCAACCGGTAACGCGTTGGCGCACGCTGGGGTGATCAGCGGTTTTGACCTGACCGTTGAGGCCACGCTGACCAAGCTGCATTATTTACTCAGTCAGCCGCTCTCGGCTGCTGAAATCCGCGAGCAGATGCAACAAGACCTGCGTGGTGAATTAACCGTCTAAGGGGAAAAAATGAACTCTGCGCTGTTGCTGATTGATTTACAGAACGATTTTTGTCACGGCGGCGCGCTCGCCGTGACAGAAGGTGATGCCACAATAAACATTGCCAATCTGGCGATTGCTGCCTGCCGTCACGCGAATATACCCGTGATCGCCTCGCAGGACTGGCACCCGGCCGATCATCGCAGTTTTGCGGTAAATTCGTCGGCCGAAGCCTGGACGCTCGGCGAGCTTGAGGGATTGCCTCAGGTGTGGTGGCCCGTTCACTGTGTACAGAATCAACCCGGCGCAGAGTTTCATCCTGATCTTAACACCGCCGGTCTGGACTACATCGTTCACAAAGGCAAGGATCCGGCGATCGACAGTTACAGCGCCTTTTTTGATAATGGAAAACGTGCAGCAACACCTTTACACGACTGGCTGCAAAAGCAACAGATTGAACATCTGGTAGTGATGGGTCTTGCCACTGACTATTGCGTAAAATTCAGCGTGCTGGATGCGCTTGATTTGGGGTATCAGGTCACTTTACTTGCCGACGGCTGTCGCGGGGTAAATCTCGACCCGGAAGATAGCAAAAACGCCATTGAGCAAATGCAGCAGTCAGGCGCTAAAGTACAAACCCTCTCTCAATGGGTCGGCAATCTTAATTTCACACTATAAATTTGCCTATACTGTTCTGGATACAAACACTTTGAAACGGGTCGCATGGAGCATGCCTGTCTCGTTTCCCTACCAAAAGAAGTCGATTAATTATGAACTCAGTAAAAATCCATACCCAGCAGGAAATTGAAAAAGCCCGCGCAGCGGGAAACACCGCGGCAAAAGTGCTGGAGTTTATCAAGCCTTACGTCAAAGTTGGCGTGACCACCAACGAGATTGACCAACTTTGTCATGATTACATCGTCAACGAGCTGAAAGTGATTCCGGCCAATATTGGCTATCACGGCTATACCAAAACCTCTTGTACCTCGGTGAATCACGTGGTCTGCCACGGCATCCCAGCTGACAAGAAGCTTAAAGACGGTGATATCGTCAACATTGATGTCGCCATTATTCAGGATGGCTGGTATGGCGACACCAGCCGCATGTATTACGTTGGCAAGCCAACCATTCGCGGTCAACGCCTGGTGGAAGTAACCTACCAGTCTATGGTTGCCGGTATCAAAGCCGTTCGTCCGGGCGCGACGCTGGGTGACGTCGGCGCGGCAATTCAACACATTGCCGAGAGCAACGGTTTCTCGGTGGTGCGCGAATACTGCGGCCACGGCGTGGGTGAGGAATATCACACCGCCCCGCAGGTGCTGCACTATGGTCGTCCCGGTGAAGGGATGGTGCTTGAAGCAGGCATGATTTTCACCATCGAACCGATGATCAATGCCGGTAAAGCCGCCACCAGCGTGCTGTCAGATGGCTGGACCGTGGTGACGAAAGACCGTTCCCTGTCTGCCCAATGGGAGCACACGATTGCTGTCACAGAAACGGGTTATGATCTGCTGACACCGTGGCCTGAAGGCACCGGTGAATACGAGGCAATCTAACCCTCGTTTGCCACTTCCCGGCGCTGGTTCGCTTTTCTCGGTCTTTTTAATAAGCAGAAATGAATCCGCGGCGGGAAGTGGTGTTCTTGATATTAATCTCCGCACCCTACTCCTTCATAATAAATAGATATATTTTCGAGTTGATATATTTCCCGCATAATTACCTCCCGCAGAAATAATGATTTTTATTTCTTTAAAATATGACTCAGATCATATCTGGCATAATATTAAAAAAATAATTGATGACAGTGGGAATTAATCCGCTAGATTTCATTGGGCCAAAGTTAATCACCATTTAACCCTGGCAAATAAGCTTTATTACGATTTTAACGTGATAATAACTTCACGCTTAACTATCTCTGCAATCGTTACATCTAAAACGTTTATTTCCATTAAGGAATAAGGATAATTATTGTGCATAAAATTAAATTGCTCGGAGCTGCATTCGTTTTAATGGCCGCCGCAGGTTTTAGTTCAACGGCTAACGCCGATCTGCTTCCTGTCCCACCAATCCCGCTGCCAATCCCTGGGTTGTGCTCTACCCTGGGCGGCCTGCTGCCCGTGGGCGTTCCAGTCAACGAATTGACCCCGGCACAGATTTTCAGCATCCTGAGTCAATTACCTGCAGGAACTTCGGTTTCACAAGTATTGTCCTGCCTGAAATAATCTTTACCCACCCTCCTGCGTGCAGGAGGGTTTTAAATATAACCGTTAGATATTCAACTCGATAATGTATTCATAAAAATTATAATTACGCCCTCAAGCCACTTTGTTGCAATTGATCAAATAAATAACAAGGACATTATTTACAATGCCTGAAGCGCTTTCACCGACCGTTAAAAAGATTTTTTTACTCTTTTCTGCAGCTTTAATCCTTTTGCTGATGATAGGGCTGTTATTATCCGGTTTAAAAACGCCTCCGCCTATTCCCACTATCATGGTCAGCCGCCAGACACTTCAGCAAAGCGTCCTGGCCAGCGGTTTTTTACAACCCATCAGGCGCGTCGATGTCGGTTCACAGGCGTCTGGTCAACTCACTTCGCTGAAAGTCAGTCCAGGGGACTTTGTGACCCAAGGCCAACTGCTGGGGGAAATTGATCCGACCCTGTCGCAGAATGCTCTGCAGGATGCGCGAGTTGCGTTGAACAGCCTGCTCGCTCAAAAGAAAGCCAATCAGGCTCAGGTACGGCGTTCAACCCTGATGCTGCAACGCCAGCAGGCTATGCTGAAACAGGATGCGGCGTCCCGACAGGATGTCGAATCAGCGCAGGCAGATTTGCAGGTTCAGCAAGCCCAGCTCGCCGCGATGAATGCACAAATTCATCAGCAAAAAATTCGCGTCGCCACCGCTGAAACCAATCTGGGATACACGCAGATTATCGCTCCCGTCAGCGGGACCGTGCTTTCCGTCAGCACTCAGGCTGGCCAGACGGTGGTAGCGTCTTATCAGGTGCCCGTCATCCTGGAAATTGCCGACCTGAGTATCATGACCGTGCGGGCACAAATACCCGAGGCCGATATTGCGCTGATCAAACCGGGTCTGCCGGTGTGCTTTACCCCCCTTGGCGCGGCACATGTGCCATTTTGCAGCCAGATTAAAACCCTGGAACCTGCCCCGGAGAAAATCAATAACGCGATTTTTTTCAACGCCCTGTTTGATGTCCAGAACAGCAAAGGATTTCTTCGACCGGAGATGACTGCTCAAGTTAGCGTTCAGCTCAATAAAGCAGACGATGTGCTGGTTATCCCTCTGACTGCGCTAGGAGCCTCAAAAGAGGCTAACCATTATCAAATCAGGACGGTGAATGGTCATGACAACGTGTCTGAAAAAGCGATAGTCACCGGCATTGATAACGGCACGCTGATTGAGGTGAAACAGGGAGTGTATGAGGGTGAACGCGTGTTGCTGGACTACCGTTGGCCGAGTGTCGTATGAGTCACGCGACGCCGTTGCTTGAACTACGCAACATCAGCCGCCATTTTCATGCCGGAAGTGCCGAGATTACGGTGCTCGACAACCTATGCCTGAGCATTGAGGCCGGAGAAATGGTCGCCATTGTTGGCCCTTCAGGTTCGGGGAAGTCAACACTGATGAATATTCTCGGCTGCCTCGATGCCCCCAGCAGCGGCCAATACCTGCTCGACGGTAAGGACCTACAGCAATCAAGCAGCGACCAGCGCGCCCGTCTGCGCCGGGAACGTTTTGGCTTTATCTTTCAACGCTATCACCTGATCCCCTCGCTGTCCGTGCTGGAAAACATTGCCATGCCCGCCATCTATGCCCATCAGCCTCGACTGTTGCGCGATCGACTTGCTCACTGCCTGTTGGACAGGCTGGGCTTGCGGGGCTATGCAGACCGCAATGTCAGCGGCCTGTCTGGCGGGCAGCAGCAGCGTGTCAGCATTGCCCGTGCGCTAATCAACGGCGGCGATGTCATTCTTGCCGATGAACCTACCGGCGCACTCGACAGCCAGAGCGGGCGGGCAGTCATGGCGGTGTTACAGAAATTGCATCAGCAAGGCCATACCCTGATCATCATCACTCATGATCATGAAGTGGCTGGTTATGCCGGGCGAATTATTCATCTTGCCGATGGAAAGATTATTTCTGATCAGATAAATGGCAACGATAATAAGCGGCTGCCCATCGTACCCCTGGCTAAAGTGACGTCGTCACTTCAATCACCGCTTCCCCTTACCTGGCATAGCCGATGGCAACAATACGGCGATACCCTGCGCGATGCCTGGAGCAGTTTAACCGCACATCGCTTGCGATCCTGCCTGACTCTGCTGGGTATCGTGATTGGTATCATTTCTGTGGTTTCACTGAATGCCGCAGGGACTGGTGCACGGCAATACGTGCTTAGCACGCTGTCCTCGCTGGGCGGCAATGTGATTACCTTGTATCCGGGTAGTCGTTATGGCGATGCTCAGGCCGCAGGTATTCGTTCACTGCGCAACCGTGATTTAGCGGTACTGGAAAATCAAAGCTGGATAATAGCCGCAACACCGAATGTCAGCGCCACGTTGCGCATTCGCCACCAGCGCACAGACATTGACGCGGGCGTCAAGGGTGCCAGCGCAGGATTTATGACGGTGGGCAAACTGCAACTCGTGACAGGACGCTCGCTGTTACCGCATGATATCGCGAAGCAATCTTCAGTCGCGGTGATAGGAGAATCATTAAAAGAGCGGCTGTTTTCCCATGGCGAAGATCCCCTGGGCAAAATAATTTTGGTTGGCTCGTTGCCCTGCAAGATAGTTGGAGTAGCGCGAGGCAATTCGCTCTCTGCCAGTAATACGCTGAACGTATGGCTGCCGTGGAGCACCGCTAACAGTCGTTTATTAGGACAGGACTGGTTTAATTCGATTGCGATTTCTCTGCCTGAAAGCGCTTCGACCGCCGGGTCAAAAGCGGCGATCGACCGCTTGTTGTTGCGCCTGCACGGGCGGCAGGATTTTTATATGCAAGACAGCGCCGCCTTTGTCAGTTCGGTGGAAAAGACCAGCTTTGCCCTGTCGCTTTTTCTCTCGCTAATTGCGCTGATCTCTCTGCTGGTAGGTGGAATTGGCGTGATGAATATCATGCTGGTTTCGGTGAGCGAAAGGACGCGGGAAACGGGGATTCGATTAGCGGTTGGCGCGCGGCAGTGGGATATCCAACGCCAGTTTCTCACCGAAGCCGTAGTGCTTTGTCTCGCCGGTGCCGCTATAGGGGTGACATTGTCACTTATTTTAGGCATCTGGTTATCCTGGCTGATTCAGCCCTGGCAGCTGATATTCTCATTATCCGCCATTGTGAGCGCCGTGGGTTGCGCAGTGCTGGTTGGAGTCATTTCTGGCTGGCTTCCGGCCTGGAAAGCCGCTCGACTGAATCCGGCCGAGGCGCTAACCCGCGAATGAAGCTGTTACGGCGGTTTAAGCGTTTATTACGCCATCGGGCATGGCTGAATGTAGCCTGCGGTTTTATCCCAATACTGCTGATCGGCTGCGGGATGCTGCGCAGCTCGCCCCCTGAGCGCCCCGCCATTCCGGCGCGCTGGAGTCTCAAGGCAGAGCAGATACCTTCAACCTCCGGCAGCACAGGTTTCAAACGCCTTTCGACAGCCAACACTGCCTCATCCGCTGTTACTGGAGATGCATTTTGGTCGTCGCTTGGCGATCCTGGTTTACCTCAGCTCGTAAAGTTGGCTTTGCAACAAAACGACGATCTCAAACTCAGTCAATTACAGGTAAAGCTGGCGCAGTTGCAGGCGGCGTTGAGCGGATTATCGCGCTGGCCGGATCCTTCTGCGTCATTGAGTGCCGGGGTCTCGCGCCCGCTCAGCTCCGTGGGTCATACTGCCCCTACGACTTATCGGTCGGCAGGAATCAACGCCGCGCTGCGGTATCCGCTGGATATCTGGGGCAGCGCCATGGCCCAGCGTGAGGCAACCCATTTTGATGCGTTGGCCAGTGAAGACGACTGGCAGGCTGCCCGCCTGGCCGTAAGCCTTTCAGTGGCCCAGTCTCGCTGGCAAATTGCCTATCTCAATCGGCTGCTAAGCAACGCGCAGGAGGATTTGCGCGATGCCGCCGATACGCTGAATCTGGCAGAAGTGCGCTATCAGGCTGGTGCCACCTCACTTGGGGACGTGGTTTTTGCTCAGCGCCAACGGGTCGAGCAAGGCATTCTGCTGTCGACACTCCACCAGCAGCTAACGGAGTCACGCCATGCATTTGCATTACTGGTTGGCGATCAGCCACAGACGATACAACCAGAATTAACCGATCTCAGCGATACTCCGTTGCCGGTACCGGCTAGCGGATTACCTGCGCAATTGTTATCGCGACGCGCGGATATTCATGCCGCAGAGCTAAGAGTGCGCAGCAGTCTGGCCGCCGCTGACGCCATTCGTCTGAGCTTTTACCCGTCACTGAGTTTACACGCCAGCTACGGTACATCTAGTCCGACGCTCACCGATTATCTGGCGAATCCGCTGGCGGCGCTTAACGCAGTGTTGACCCTGCCGATGGTGCAGTTCAACACTGCACTTTATACGCGTCAGAGCGCGGAAGTCATTTATCAGGCCAGCGTGGTTAACTTCAGGAAGGTACTTTATAAGGCGCTCAGGGAAACCGAGGACGCACTGTCTGCGCGCCAGCAGCTGGCAGAAGAAGCTTTACAGTTGGCTGAGAGTCTGACGCTGTCTTTAGTGGCAGAAAGGCTGACGTTCATCCGCTGGCAACAGGGAAGCAGCGATATTCAGCCCTGGCTGGAGGCGAAAAGAAGTCGCCGGCAGGCACAATTGCGCAGTCTGGAGAATTTATTGGCGCGTAAGAACAATGCACTCGAACTGTATGCCGCGCTGGGGGGTGGCTACGCAGACCAGAGTCAATGGACGTCCCATGCCCCATAATTTTGTGCAAGGCAAGGTAAGTTAATGCCACCTGGCAGCTTTTACTACGGCGATACAGAACATAAACTACGGCTAAGCGGCCAGCTCCAGGCCGCTTTGCAAATATTTATTGCGGCTTAATTCGTATCACATCGTTTTGAAACTGTTGTTTAAGTTCTTGTTTGCTCTTGGTCACGATTTGCCCATCCGTGCCCACGGTCATGTGCTGTGCGTCGACGTTGTGGCGGGCCTGATACAGCATCACAACCTGCAGGCTGTGCTCTTTCTGCTGCTCTGTCAGGCGAACGCCGTCAGGCCATTTACCTAATTCTACTGCCAGCGCCAGGCGCTGATATATTTCCGGCGTCATGACGTCGACCAGTTCACGGATTTCCATTTCAAACTCCCCCGTCTCGCACCCATTTCCGCCAGATTATTCCAACTGAATGAATAATAGGCTGAATCGATTTTGTTAAAAATTTGCTATTAATAACTCTTCACTCAGCATTGTGCAGCGCTGTCTGAAAACGTGTTGTCAAAGGCGCAGTTAGCCTGCCGTTTTGTCGCCGTTTTCGCCGTCAATAAAGCTCATTGATGCCGAATTCACGCAATAACGGTCACCGGTAGGTTCTGGGCCGTCCGGGAAAACGTGACCGAGGTGCGCATCGCAATTGGCACAGCGAATTTCCACGCGTTCCATACCGTGTGAGTTATCAGTCAGATAGTTGATCGCATCATGACTCACCGGTTGATAAAAGCTTGGCCAGCCGCAACCTGAATCATATTTGGTATCTGAATAGAACAGAGGCGCGTTGCAGACCAGGCAGTGATAGATGCCATCACGCTTGTTGTGCAGGAGCTTGCCGGAGTAAGGACGCTCGGTGCCGCGCTCTTGAGTTACATACTTTTGGATATCAGTAAGTTGTGGATTTACTGACGTATCTTTGAATTCATCGCTCATAGTTGCCGTTCTCTTCGAGATAAAAAAATCAACTAAAATAACAGCCAATAATAACAAAAAAGTAACAACGAGTCAGCCGGTTTTGGCTTAAACTCTATGCCATTGGTGCGGAGCAAAGAACATGTGTGATTGCGATCACATATTTGATTCAGGGGAGTTTAAACCTCGTCATTTGGCCCCAATATGCGTAACAGCTGATTTAAAAACGGAACGTACAATTAGCGAACAAACGTGGGTGCAAGGATTGACCTACCGCAACAATTGACACGATTCCGCTTGACGCTCACCAAGGTTTTTGTAATTTTACAACCAACCTTTTATTCACTGAAAAATAGCTGGTGGAATATATGACTATCAAAGTAGGTATCAACGGTTTTGGCCGTATCGGCCGTATCGTTTTCCGTGCTGCGCAGGAACGTTCTGACGTCGAAATCGTTGCAATCAACGACCTGTTAGACGCTGACTACATGGCTTACATGCTTAAGTATGACTCAACTCACGGTCGTTTCGACGGTACCGTTGAAGTGAAAGACGGTCATTTGGTTGTTAATGGCAAAACCATCCGTGTTACCGCTGAGCGTGATCCAGCTAACCTGAAATGGAATGAAGTGAACGTTGACGTTGTTGCTGAAGCAACCGGTATCTTCCTGACCGACGAAACTGCACGTAAACACATTCAGGCTGGCGCCAAGAAAGTCGTTCTGACGGGTCCATCTAAAGATGACACCCCGATGTTCGTAATGGGCGTTAACCACAACTCTTACGATGGTCAGGAAATCGTTTCTAACGCTTCTTGTACGACTAACTGCCTGGCACCACTGGCTAAAGTGATCAACGACAAGTTCGGTATCGTCGAAGCGCTGATGACCACGGTTCACGCAACTACCGCCACGCAGAAAACCGTTGATGGCCCGTCTCACAAAGACTGGCGCGGCGGCCGCGGTGCATCCCAGAACATCATCCCTTCTTCTACCGGTGCAGCTAAAGCCGTAGGTAAAGTCATTCCTGCCCTGAACGGCAAACTGACAGGTATGGCTTTCCGCGTACCAACGCCTAACGTTTCTGTTGTTGACCTGACTGCACGTCTGGAAAAACCAGCTTCTTACAAAGAAATTTGTGCAGAACTGAAACGCGCTTCAGAAAACGAACTGAAAGGCATTCTGGGCTACACTGAAGACGAAGTGGTATCTACCGACTTCAATGGCGAAAAACTGACTTCAGTATTCGATGCTAAAGCAGGTATCGCTCTGAACGACAACTTTGTGAAACTGGTTTCCTGGTACGACAACGAAACTGGTTATTCAAACAAAGTTCTGGACCTGATTTCTCATATCGCTAAAAAGTAATTTTTCGCCTCAATACTTTCAAGTTCTGCTTGAAAGTTAAAGGCAAGCGCTATGGCGAACTGACAGAGGGCGACATTGTGTCGCCCTTTTCTATTTGGATAAATTCCAAATCAGTTCCTCCCTGTCTGAGTTTTTGACTTTGCATAGGACTTTCAAATGACTGAACAACTCTTTTCACTTCCTGTCGTAAAACAACTCTCCCCGGCGATTAGCCAAAGCCAAATTGCTAACCTGCCGGTACTGATCGTTAATCATCCCAAGGCACGTTCCGCCATTGCCTTGCAGGGCGCGCACCTGCTTGCCTGGCAGCCTACCGGGCAAAAGCCCGTCATCTGGCTGAGCAGTGAAACCGCTTTTGAGCCTGGAACGGCTATTCGCGGCGGCGTTCCGGTTTGCTGGCCATGGTTTGGTCCGGCCGGTAAACCTTCACACGGTTTTGCGCGTAATCTGCCGTGGGAGCTTACGGCACACAGTGAAAGCGACGCATCGGTGAAATTGACACTGACATTGAAAGACAGTGAAGAAACCCGCAAACACTGGCCGCATGCTTTTACCCTTCATGCGCATTTCACGTTAAGCGACCAATGCCATATCGAGCTTGAATCGCACGGCGATTTTGAAACCACCAGTGCGCTACACGCCTATTTTGAAATCGGCGATATCAGCCACGTTGCGGTTGAAGGCCTGGGCAAGCCTTATATTGATAAAGTGCTTGGCGGCGAAAAAGCGGTTTTGAACGGGGCATTGACTTTCGACGGCGAAACCGATCGCATCTTCATAGAGCCAGAAAACGAAAGCCTGATTGTTGATCCGGTGTTTAAACGCACTCTCCGTGTAAAACACAGCGGCAACAGCGACGTAGTAAGCTGGAATCCGGGTGCAAAAAACTCGGCCTCAATGAAAGATATGGCCGACGATGGCTATAAAACGATGGTTTGTGTTGAAACAGCGGCAATATCGCATTCACAAATCAGTACCGAATCTTCCCCGGCGCGGCTGGCGATAACTTTCGGCATTGAATGAGGCTGTTGCCCATTCTTGATTAAACTCATTGCAATAGAGTTTTAAGACTAAAAAGGGACAGCCACGGCTATCCCTTTATTCTGCAAATTCTTTTTATAACCCGCCTTTAGTTTGGCAAATGAAAAAAGTGAGCAGGCAGGTTAGCGTTTTCGTTAAACGATATCCAGGAAGGTCTTGTGACTTGGCGGTGGAAAAGCGTGATCGATAAGCGCGATTTCTTCGGGGTTTAGTTTTAACGCCAACGCTGCAGCGTTATCCTCGATATGTTCCGGCTGGACGGCTTTTGGAATGGCAATCACATTATCCCAGCGCGTCACCCAGGCGAGCGCAATCTGAGCGCTGCTCACCCCCCTTGCCCGCGCCAGTTGCTGCATCACTGGATGATTCAGCACTTCATGACGCAATTTACCGGCCTGAGCCAATGGACAATAGGCCATAATTGGCATTTCATGCTCACGGCACCAGGGTAGCAAATCATATTCAATGCCACGCGATGCGGCATGATAGAGCACCTGATTGGTAAGACAAGCCTCACCGCCCGGCACCTGCCATAGCTGCTCGAGATCGGCGGTATCGAGATTGGAAACACCCCAGCGACGGATCTTGCCAGACTGTAGCAAAGCCTCCATTGCGAGCACCGTTTCCTGCAACGGAATCGATCCACGCCAGTGCAATAAATACAGATCAAGGGTGTCAGTTTTCAAACGCTTTAGACTTTGCTCACAGGCCTTGATTGCCCGTTCTCCACCGGCGTTTTGCGGATAGACTTTCGAGACCAGATAGACCTCTTCCCGCCGCCCGGCGATGGCTTCTCCAACGACCTTTTCAGCCCCGCCATCGGCGTACATCTCTGCGGTATCAATCAGGGTCAATCCCAAATCAATGCCTTGTTGTAATGCTCTGACTTCTGAACGAAATTCAGATTCTCGCTCGCCCATAAACCAGGTACCCTGTCCGACTGCGGGAACCCGAGTTCCATCTGGAAACTGTACGGTTTTCGCGTTCATCCTCTGCTCCTGTTTAGGTCGTCTGTGCGGTTATTGCAGATTAAGGTGGTGCCGGTGGATCAATCATTCTCACCAACCTGAACCCGGATAACTTAATTGTGTGATATGCATCACATAAACTAATCAGTCGAAGATCGTGCTCAATAGATGTGCAAAAGGGGCAAAATGCCCCATTAGAAAGCAACGCATGCACCACAACGATGCATGCGCTTTATTAACTGTGATTAGAAAGTATAGGTTACGCCGGTCATCACCAGGCCGGTATAAGATTTATTCACCATTGGGCTATCTTTGATTTCATTTGTCAGACGAGTATAGCGTCCGGTAACGAAAGCCTGCCATTGAGGAGCAAAGTTATATTTGGCCGTCACTTCAACATAAGGATTGAGGCTATCATTAGGTTTATAGGTATCCAGGCCGCTGCGGAACGATTCTCTTCTGGTTACACCATAGTAGTATTTGTTTTGATTCGCACTATCCCACGTCACACCAACACCCGGCACCACCGCCCAGTTATCGCCTTTTAAGGCATACAGATAGGCAACGTCACCCACGATCCCGTTGCTGTTATCCAGGGTATCGCCCAGTAATGAGGTACGAATAGTCCCCCATTGTGCATTATAGGAATAAGCCAGGCCCGCCATCAGGGTGCCATGGCGTTTTTTCAGCTGCTTCAACTGATCGTTGTCGCTGTGGTGCGGTCTGAAGCTAAACGGGTTATATCCTGCTACTACACTTAGCTGATTTTGTTCATCTTTCCACAAATAGTAACCGGCAACCAGTGAGTGGAAATAGAATTTATCACTATCATAGTCAACCACTGGAATCGGATAATATTTGGTGTCATACCCGCGATATGGACTGGTCGCCGCTAAGGCTCCGGCACCAATTGAAAAGGTATCCGCATGTGCGGTCTGACTCAGCAATGCCATTACGGCGGCTACTGGCAAAGCTTTAATCATGTTGTTTTTCATGAATTCATCCGTAAAAGTAAAATCGTACGTAGTGTAAATGAAACGTAATGAAGTGTCAGGTATAGCGCACATAATCCTAAAGCAACCAGATAATTTATATGCGGATTATGAAATAATTATGTCTAAAAAATGCTCACTATGGCTGTATCCCCCGTGCTGCAAGGCCTGTAGATGACCGGATAACAACTGAGTCCTTGATATGGCTTAAAAAACGGCAATTTAGCACAGGAAATTTTTCGCAGGTCAAACTACGCTTATTATTAGGAGAAAAAACAGCTGACGGTGTAACCTGTTTGTGTTGCTCATGACCCTACCATGACTCTACTTAAATTAAATAGAGCAACAATAAGTTGGCATAAGGGTTGCTAAATCTCTAGTAGATAGTCAGTTGGGGAATTTTCTTCCGGGAGCTGTTCCTCCGCACTTCAAGCTCTCTTTAACCTGTGCTAAATAACGAAGGACGGGCATCTATGAACATATTTGACCATTATCGCCAGCGCTATGAAGCTGCCAAGGATGAAGAGTTCACACTGCAGGAATTTCTTACCATCGCTCGGCAAGATCGCAGTGCTTATGTTAACGCCGCGGAACGCCTGTTGATGGCAATAGGTGAACCCGTCATGGTCGACACCGCGCTTGAACCCCGCCTGTCGCGTCTATTCTCCAACCGCGTCGTCGCACGCTATCCAGCCTTTGAAGAGTTTTACGGCATGGAAGAGGCTATCGAACAGATTGTCTCCTACCTGAAACACGCCGCTCAGGGCCTGGAAGAGAAAAAACAGATCCTCTATCTGCTGGGTCCAGTAGGTGGTGGTAAATCCTCTCTGGCTGAAAGGCTCAAAGCCCTGATGCAACGAGTACCTATTTACGTACTCAGCGCTAACGGCGAACGCAGCCCGGTAAACGATCATCCTCTGTGCCTGTTTAATCCACAGGAGGATGCCCACATTCTTGAAAAAGAATACAACATCCCTACTCGCTATCTTGGCACAATCATGTCGCCATGGGCTGCGAAGCGCCTGCATGAATTTGGCGGCGACATTACCAAATTTAAAGTCGTCAAAGTCTGGCCAAGTATTCTCGAACAGATTGCGATTGCGAAAACAGAGCCAGGTGATGAAAACAACCAGGATATCTCTGCGCTGGTCGGTAAAGTGGATATCCGTAAACTGGAGAATCATGCACAGAACGATCCGGATGCCTACGGTTATTCCGGCGCCCTGTGCCGTGCCAACCAGGGTGTGATGGAATTCGTCGAGATGTTCAAGGCACCTATCAAGGTCCTGCATCCTCTGCTGACTGCAACTCAGGAAGGCAACTATAACGGCACCGAGGGTATTTCTGCCCTGCCGTTCAACGGCATCATCCTGGCTCACTCCAACGAATCCGAGTGGGTGACTTTCCGTAACAACAAAAATAACGAAGCTTTCCTTGACCGCGTTTATATCGTCAAAGTGCCCTACTGCCTGCGCGTGTCAGAGGAAATCAAGATTTATGACAAACTGCTTAGCAACAGTGAGCTGGTGCATGCACCCTGCGCACCGGGAACCCTGGAAACGCTGGCACGGTTCTCTATCCTTTCACGCCTGAAATCACCAGAAAACTCGAGCATTTTTTCCAAAATGCGGGTCTATGACGGTGAGAGCCTGAAAGATACCGATCCGAAAGCCAAGTCGTATCAGGAATACCGCGATTATGCGGGCGTCGATGAAGGTATGAACGGTCTCTCAACGCGTTTTGCCTTCAAAATCCTGTCACGGGTATTTAACTTTGACCATGCAGAAGTTGCCGCTAACCCGGTCCATCTGTTCTATGTCCTTGAGCAGCAGATCGAACGCGAGCAGTTCCCGCAGGACATCGCAGAAAAATACCTTGAGCACCTGAAAGGCTATCTGATCCCTAAATATGCCGAGTTTATCGGTAAAGAGATCCAGACCGCCTATCTTGAATCCTATTCTGAATACGGACAGAACATTTTCGACCGTTATGTCACGTATGCCGATTTTTGGATCCAGGATCAGGAATACCGCGACCCGGATACCGGCCAGCTGTTTGACCGCGAATCGCTGAATGCGGAATTGGAAAAAATCGAAAAACCGGCTGGTATTAGTAACCCTAAAGATTTCCGTAATGAAATCGTCAACTTTGTGTTGCGCGCCCGTGCTAATAATAGTGGCCGTAATCCGAACTGGACAAGTTACGAGAAGTTGCGCACGGTTATTGAGAAGAAAATGTTCTCAAATACCGAAGAGTTGCTGCCAGTTATATCCTTTAATGCCAAAACGTCGACCGATGAACAGAAAAAACACGATGACTTTGTCGACCGAATGATGGAAAAAGGATATACGCGTAAACAGGTTCGCCTGCTATGCGAATGGTATCTGCGCGTCAGGAAGTCATCGTAAAAGGCAATCTCAGTAAAGCGGGGATCGTTGGCAACGTTGTTTGGGGGCTATATGACGTACTTTATTGACCGTCGACTGAATGGCAAGAATAAAAGCGCGGTTAACCGCCAGCGCTTTTTGCGCCGCTATAAGTCGCAAATAAAACAGTCGATCGCCGAAGCCATCAATAAGCGTTCGGTTACCGACGTTAGCAGCGGGGAGTCAGTCTCGATCCCCAATGAAGATATCAACGAACCCATGTTTCATCAGGGCCGCGGTGGTTTACGCCACCGCGTTCATCCGGGCAATGATCACTTTGTCACTAACGATCGTATCGAGCGTCCTCAGGGCGGCGGTGGCGGCGGCAGTGGCCAAGGGGATGCCAGTCAGGATGGTGAAGGTCAGGACGAATTCTCCTTCCAGATATCAAAAGATGAATATCTCGATCTGTTGTTCGAGGACCTTGCTCTGCCTAATCTGAAGAAAAATCAGTACAAGCAGCTTACCGAATATAAAACTCATCGTTCTGGCTACACCTCTAACGGTGTGCCGGCAAATATCAGCGTTGTGCGTTCGCTTCAAAACTCGCTGGCTCGCCGTACGGCGATGTCAGCGGGTAAAAAGCGTGAACTTCGCGAGCTTGAAAGCACCCTTGATCTTGTTGAAAACAGTGAACCTGCACAGTTGCTGGAGGAGGAGCGGCTGCGCAAAGAGATAGCCGAGCTAAGGCAAAAAATTGCCAAGGTTCCGTTTATCGATACTTTCGACTTGCGTTATAAAAACTACGAGCGCCGTCCTGAACCCTCCAGCCAGGCAGTGATGTTCTGCCTGATGGACGTATCGGGTTCTATGGATCAGGCAACTAAAGACATGGCTAAACGTTTCTATATACTGCTCTACCTGTTCCTGAGCCGAACGTATAAAAACGTCGATGTCGTCTATATCCGCCACCATACCCAGGCAAAAGAGGTCGATGAACAAGAGT
This sequence comes from uncultured Serratia sp., assembly GCA_963922555.1. Lineage (GTDB taxonomy): Bacteria > Pseudomonadota > Gammaproteobacteria > Enterobacterales > Enterobacteriaceae > Rouxiella. The sequence continues at coordinate 20,987 of CAWUIY010000044.1, forward strand.
TCTTCTATTCTCAGGAAACTGGGGGCACCATCGTTTCAAGTGCTTTGAAACTGATGGATGAAGTCATTCAGGAGCGCTACGACCCTGCACAGTGGAACATCTACGCTGCACAGGCATCGGATGGTGATAACTGGGCAGATGATTCGCCGTTGTGCCACCAGCTGTTGGCTCAGAAAATTTTGCCGATGGTGCGTTACTATAGTTATATTGAAATAACCCGCCGTGCCCACCAAACGCTGTGGCGCGAATATGAAGTCTTGCAACAGCATTTTGGCAACTTTGCGATGCAGCACATTCGTGAACAGGAAGATATCTATCCCGTATTCCGCGAACTGTTCCATAAGCAAACGACAGAAAACTGACTTTATTTAATAAAAACAGCCGGTTAAGGTAACTTTCCGGCTGTTTTTTTTATGTCTGTGAGTGCATGTTAGATCTGATTTAGATCAATGAGTTAGATTTAGTTTTGGGGAAAGAAATCACGTAGCTGATTGTGAATCATTAACTATATCATGTGGACATTCAGCACCAAGTTGCACGTAACAATAGTAGCCTGTCGGACAAATTACCTACGATTCACTTAGAGCATTACACTACTTTTTGTTAAACGGTCTTCTGCCTTAGCTAAAAACCCGTAAACTTTCGCTTTTCGCTCATAGCTGCCCGCTTTTCTGTTATGGCAGCTGAGTGCTAAAAGCAGACATTGTTAACATTTTATCTGCATTAACCAGTGGGGAGCAGATCAATAATCTGTTCAAATATTCCTTAACCTCAGAGTAAACTAGATGGACAATCTGTTTCACTTGCAAATC
>CAWUIY010000045.1:0-21522 GCA_963922555.1 uncultured Serratia sp.
GTTATCGGTTAGGCGGCGACAGCAAGCGTGGTATTGATTGCTCAGCCTTCGTACAGTTAACATTCCGCGAACAATTTGGCATGGACCTACCGCGTTCTACCTATGAACAGGAAGATATCGGTAAGAAAATTCAGCGTAACAAGCTGCGTCCAGGCGATTTAGTGTTATTCGGTGCAGGCTCTACAGGCCGTCACGTAGGTATTTACCTCGGCAACGATCAGTTCGTTCATGCTTCTACCAGCAGCGGCGTAATGATTTCCAGCCTGAGTGAAGCTTACTGGACAAAACGTTATCGCGAAGCAAGACGCGTGTTGCCAAGTGCAATGCCAAATACCGTAAACGGTAACGGGAATCTGACGACTGCCATGTTGCAGTAGCAGCAAAACAGCCTTCCCCCTTGTTGTCCAAGCCAAGCGAATAAAAAAAGACCCTTTTATATAGGGTCTTTTTTTATTTGTGCATTTCAGCTCTCACACACACTCTTTTCCCCCTGCTTACAGTAAACTCCCCCGTGACTGATTTGTAGAACGCCTAACGTGGTTATTTAAAGCTTTTCAATCTATTATTGACTCATTATCGCCTTGCGACGCCGAACCAGGAGTTAACTTTCAGGATGTTTTCTCGCGCACTCACAGCTCTGTTACTGTCGCTGGTCGGTTTTTTGGCCCACGCCGACACTATAGAAGACGGCTATGCCTTCGCGATTCTTGGCGATCCTAAATACCTCTATAACTTCACCAATTTTGACTATGTGAATCCGGCCGCGCCCAAGGGCGGCAGCATTTCGTTCTCAGCGATTGGCACCTTTGATAACTTCAACCGCTTTGCCTCGCGCGGCAATGCCGCTATTCGCAGCGACACGCTATATGACAGCCTGTTTACGCCATCCGCCGATGAGATAGGCAGCTACTACCCACTGATTGCCGATTCAGCGCGCTATGACAGCGATTTCAGGTGGGTCGAAGTGGAGATCAATCCCCGTGCCGTATTCCAGGATGGCAGCCCGATAACCGCCAATGATGTCGCGTTTACCTTCAAAAAGTTTATGACCGAGGGTGTGCCGCAGTTTCGCGTGGTCTATAAAGGTGTCGTGGTAAAGGCCATTTCCAGGTTAACGGTGCGCTTCGAATTCCCAACGCCAAGTAAGGAACAGATGCTGGGATTATTGGGCTTGCCGGTGATCCCGGAGAAATTTTGGGAGCATCGTAAGTTTAACGAACCGCTGTCCACTCCTCCCTTGGGCAGCGGGCCTTATCGCATTACCGATTATAAGTTGGGTCAATATGTCGTGTAATCCCGTGTGCCTAACTATTGGGCCGCTAACCTGCCGGTAAATCGCGGGCGATATAACTTTGACACCATCCGCTATGACTATTATCTCGATGATAATGTCGCCCTTGAGGCCTTCAAATCTGGCGCATTTGATTTTCGCAGCGAGCCGTCGCCGAAAAATTGGGCCACCCAATATCAGGGCAGCAATTTTAGTCGCGGGCTGATTATCAAACAGGACGATGAAAACAAGGCGGCGCAAGACGCACGCTGGCTGGCGTTTAATATTCAGCGGCCCATTTTTGGCGACCGTAAAGTGCGTGAAGCCCTGACACTGGCGTTTGACTTCGACTGGATGAACAAGGCGCTGTATTACGGCGCGTACCAACGCACCAACAGTTATTTCCAGAATACCGAATACGCGGCCAGCAACTATCCCGACGCCGCCGAGCTGGCCTGGCTGGCACCGCTTAAAGGAAAAATTCCCGATGAAGTGTTTAGCCAGCTTTATCAACCGCCGCACTCCGACGGCAGCGGCAACGATCGTGCGAATCTGTTAAAAGCCACTGCGCTATTGAAAGAAGCTGGATGGACGGTAAAAAACCAGCAATTGGTGAATGATCAGACCGGCAAGCCGTTTAATTTTGAGCTGCTTCTGCCGAGCAGCGCCAATTCTCAGTACGTGCTGCCGTTCCAGCATAATCTGCAACGCCTTGGCATCACCATGAGCATTCGCCAGGTCGATAACTCTCAGTTTGTCAGCCGATTGCGCTCACGTGACTATGACATGATCCCAACGGTGTATCGCGCTATGCCCTATCCCGGTACCGATCTGCAAATTATGTGGAATTCCAAATACATAAACTCCACCTATAATGCGCCTGGCGTTTCCGATCCGGCGATCGATACCCTGACTAATGAAATTGTCGCCCATCAGGGCCAACCTGACGCCCTGCTGTCTCTTGGCCACGCCATCGACCGGGTATTGACCTGGCATATGTATATGATCCCGATGTGGTACTCGAATCGCGATCGCTACGCCTATTGGGACAAATTTTCAATGCCGGCCATTCGACCCCCTTATTCCTTGGATCTCGACACCTGGTGGTTTGATATGAATAAAGCTGCGCGCCTGTCGGCGGCCAGAAAATAAGGAGACGATGTTGACTGCTTATCTGCTTCGCCGGCTTTTTCTGGTGATCCCGACCCTGCTGGCAATTATCACCATCAATTTCTTTATCGTACAGATAGCGCCAGGAGGACCTGTTGATCAGGCCATCGCGGCCATTGAAATGGGTCAGAGTAATGGGCTGCCGGGTGGCAATGCAGGCAGCGGCAACGGCCACGCGGTAGCGGGTGTCGGTCAGGTAGGCGACAGCAATTATCGCGGTTCTCGCGGCCTCGATCCTGAAGTGATCGCCGAAATTACTAAACGCTTTGGTTTTGATAAACCCCTGCACGAACGCTATGTCGATATGCTGTGGCAATACGCCCGTTTCGACTTTGGCAACAGCCTGTTTCAGGGTGCGACAGTCATGCAGCTGATAAAATCCAGCCTGCCGGTTTCTGTCAGCCTGGGGCTGTGGAGTACGCTCATAATCTATCTGGTGTCCATTCCGCTGGGTATCCGCAAAGCGGTGAAAAACGGCAGCGCGTTCGATACCTGGAGCAGCACGGTAATCATCATTGGCTATGCCGTGCCGTCCTTCTTATTCGCCATTTTACTGATTGTGTTCTTCACCGGCGGCAACTATTTAGACTGGTTCCCGCTGCGCGGCCTGACCTCGGCCAATTTTGACTCCCTACCGTGGTACGGCAAAATTACCGATTATCTGTGGCACATCACCCTGCCGGTACTCGCGACGGTGATCGGAGGATTTGCGACATTAACCATGCTGACCAAGAACTCGTTTCTGGATGAGGTGCAAAAACAGTATGTAGTCACCGCCCGCGCCAAAGGCCTGGACGAAAAAAAAATCCTTTATCGCCACGTGTTTCGCAACGCCATGCTGTTAGTGATCGCTGGATTTCCCGCCACCTTCATCAGCATGTTCTTCACCGGCTCACTGCTGATTGAGGTGATGTTTTCGCTACACGGGCTTGGCCTGCTTGGCTATAACGCCACGATTCAGCGCGATTTCCCGGTGATGTTCGGCACGCTGTATATTTTTACCCTGATTGGCCTGCTGCTGAATATTATCAGTGACATTACCTACACGCTGGTCGACCCGCGTATTGATTTTGAGGGACGCGACTCGTGAAACTCAATCCGATTAATCGCGCCCGCTGGTTGCGCTTTCGTAATAATCGACGCGGATTTTGGTCGCTGTGGATTTTCGTCATCCTGCTGCTGTTGGCGCTGTTATCCAACGTGATTGCCAACGAAAAACCGCTGTTGGTGCGCTATCAGAACCAGCTGTATCTGCCATTCATGGTTAACTACTCTGAAACAACCTTTGGCGGTGAGTTGAAAACGGCTACAGATTATCAAGACCCGTTTGTCGTTAAACAGCTTGAAAGCCACGGCTGGGTGATTTGGGCACCTCTGCGGCAAAGCTTTAACTCAATCAATTTTTCAACTCAGCAACCTTTTCCCTCACCGCCGTCGCGACAAAATCTGTTAGGCACCGACAGCAACGGGCATGACGTATTGGCCGAAATTCTCTACGGCATGCGCATCTCGCTGTTTTTTGGGGTGTTGCTAACCCTGCTTTCGTCGCTGATTGGCATGGTCGCAGGTGCGATTCAGGGCTATTACGGCGGCAAAATAGACCTCTGGGGACAGCGTTTCATCGAGGTATGGGCCGGAATGCCGACGCTTTTCCTGATTATTTTGCTGTCGAGCGTGGTGCAACCCAACTTCTGGTGGCTGCTGCTGATTTCAGTGTTGTCCGGCTGGATGATTTTGGTTGGCGTGGTGCGCGCCGAGTTTCTCCGCACCCGTAATTTTGATTATATCCGCGCGGCGCAGGCGATGGGCGTCGCCGATCGCACTATCATGTTGCGCCACATGCTGCCCAATGCCACGGTCGCGACCCTGACGTTTATGCCGTTTATCCTTTGCGGATCCATCACCACGCTGGCATCGCTGGACTTCCTCGGCTTTGGTTTGCCGATAGGTTCGCCCTCCCTTGGCGCGCTATTGCTGGAAGGCAAAAACAACCTGCAGGCTCCGTGGCTCGGGATAAGCGCCTTTATGGTGCTGGCAGTCTTGCTGTCATTGCTTATTTTTATTGGCGAAGCGGTGCGCGACGCTTTTGATCCCAGTCAGACACGTTAGGATTGCCACTCTATGCCTTCATCGCCCCTGCTCAGCATTGAAAATCTGGATATTGCCTTCCGCCAGGAGGAACAACTCTCGACGGTGGTCAGCGATCTGTCATTGCATATTGCGGCCGGGGAAACGCTGGCGCTGGTAGGAGAATCCGGCTCGGGTAAAAGCGTGACCGCACTGTCTGTGCTGCGCCTGCTGCGTTCGCAGTCGGTGGTTTATCCCAAAGGCGATATCTTGTTTCAGGGCCAGAGCCTGTTGCACGCCAGCGAGCCAGAACTGCGCAAGATCCGCGGTGACCGTATCGCAATGATTTTCCAGGAACCGATGGTGTCACTGAACCCTTTGCATACTATTGAAAAGCAGCTCGCTGAAGTGCTGTCACTGCACCGAGGCCTGCGACGTGACGCCGCGCGCCAAGAGATTATCCAGTGTCTGGACCGCGTAGGTATCGCGCAGGCATCCTCCAGACTTAGCGACTTCCCGCATCAGCTCTCTGGCGGGGAACGCCAGCGAGTGATGATTGCGATGGCGATCCTCACGCAACCGGCTTTGCTGATTGCTGACGAGCCCACCACCGCGCTGGATGTTTCGGTGCAGGCGCAAATCCTGACGTTGTTGCACGAGCTTAAACAAGAGCTGGGTATGGCGATGCTGTTTATCACCCATAACCTGCGTATTGTTCGGTCAATCGCAGATAACGTCGCGGTGATGAAGCAAGGACGTTGCGTTGAGTACCGTTCGCGAGATGCGCTGTTTTCCTCCCCGCAGCATGCTTATACGCAACAGCTTTTACAGGCTGAGCCTAAAGGCAGCCCACAACCGGTGCCCGAGAATAGCCCGGTCCTGTTGCGGGTTGAAAACCTCGGCGTTGGCTTCCCGATTCGTCGTGGGCTGCTGCGTCGCACGGTCGGCACTAAGATGGCATTGCAAGGCCTCAGTTTTACCCTGCGCCGTGGTGAGAGTCTCGGGCTGGTCGGCGAGTCGGGTTCAGGTAAAAGCACAACCGGCCTGGCGTTACTCAGGCTCCTGCATTCACAGGGTGACATAGAGTTCGACGGCCAGCCGTTACAGAACCTCAATCGCAAGGCGATGCTACCATTTCGCAGCCGCATTCAGGTGGTGTTTCAGGACCCCTATTCCGCGCTAAACCCGCGCCTCAACGTGATGCAGATTATCGCGGAGGGATTGCAGGTGCATAAAAGGTTAAGTGAGCAGGCGCGTGAACAGCAGGTGATCGCTGCAATGCAGGAAGTCGGACTGGATCCGCAAACTCGGCATCGTTACCCGACCGAGTTTTCTGGCGGTCAACGTCAGCGTATTGCTATTGCCAGGGCACTGATTTTGCAGCCCGAACTGGTCATTCTGGATGAGCCGACCTCGTCACTGGATAAATCGGTACAGGCGCAGATCTTACAACTTCTGCATAACCTGCAACAGCGTTATGGCCTGTCGTATCTGTTTATTAGCCACGATTTGCAGGTAGTAAGAAGCCTGTGCCATCAGGTCATCGTGTTACAAAGTGGGAAGGTGATTGAACAAGGAGAGTGTGAGCAGCTGTTTACACGGCCTGAGCAGGCCTATACGCGGCAGCTGTTAGCGTTAGCAGAGGGGAATGACGGTCGGCAGCAGTCACTACCCGTCATCAGAAAGGATAAATAGCGGAAACAGAAACAGATTCAGCAATAGCAGTGCCGATGTTTTTGAGACGACACATAGTCGCGCTTTCGTCGTCGCGCTTAACAAACAGGCAAAGCTCCCCTTCGCACTCGACGATATTGCTTTCGACCTGAATTTCACGCAGCGAGAGATTCAGCCCCTGCAATACCTGGCGCGCACTATCTCCTTCCGGGCTCAACAGTTTCAGGCCAATCAGGTTGTTGTCCTCTTCATCTGCAGGCAGGGGGATAACTTCCACCTTGATGCCAGCGAAGCCTGACAGCCACCGATAGCTTTGTGGTAATCGATGTACCACCGAAAAATGATTATTGTTCACGGTAATCCCCAAAAGCATTCAACAATAAATTCACAAAATTGTAACGCACGAACCAAGTTATACCTCACACCTGGCTTCGAAGCTTGTAAAACAGTTAAATTTAAACCGATTTTTCACATCTCATTAACCATTTAAGTACAGAAACGGCCCGTTGTGACGATTTTTTGAACGCTCTGCTTTATAAATGGGATCCGGCTCTCACTTCGGGTCATTTGTAACCCTTTCCGAATCATTTCTCAACCAATTTCATTCATCGCCGTTACCTTTTAGACGCCAGAATGTCACAAATAATAAACAAAAACCTTGTCACCTAAAATATTTAATTAATAAAATCAGTAATTTAAACATGAAACATTTAGTTAATAAATAATGAACCAAAAGGTTCGTAACATCTTGGACATTTCGGATTTCTTCGACTATTAACTGTTACCATTTTGTTAATACAAACCCAAATGAAAATAAAATGTTATTTATGAGCACAATTTGTTATCGCTGTTTTGAAATTATGGATTATTATCCTCATCGTTTTTACTGGATTACCCTATCCAAGAGGCACCGAACCTCCACACCCTGAGGCCTCGGCTTCTGAGTAAACCAACAAAATAATAATAATTTTAGCCCGCTACTGGCTCACTCCCCCGATCTAAAGAGAATTGAGATGGACAAAAATCGTTCACTTTTTGACACAGGCACCCAGGAAAATGGTACCGGTTTCAGTCGTCGTGACATGCTCAAAGGCGTCGGTTCGGCCATGGTTGCTGCGACACTACTAGGTTTCCCGTTCCTTACGCAGGCTGAAACAGCTACTGCCACCGGTTCTCCGGTCATCTTTACCCAGTTCTTCATTATCTCTCAGGCAATTACTGAACATCAGGATCTCAGCCCTGGCATGTCGGCACGAATTTTTAATGCCTTCTTCCACGGTAATGCTGAGTTTTCTGCTCAGGTCTCCAGACTGTATTCCCTGTTGCAACCCAACATGCGCGCCAAGGCTTTCCAGGATGTAGCACGTCAGAATGGTTTGGGTGATGTGTTGACCAGCATCATCACTGGCTGGTATACGGGAACAGTCAAAAATGGTACCGATACCATTTTAATTGCATATAAAGATGCGCTGATGTACCGCCCGGTGAGTGATGGATTGATCGTTCCAACTTACTGTGGCAATGGCCCACTGTGGTTTACCGCCGCGCCTCCCGATGCAGCCATGCCGGAATATATGAAAGAAGAGCGCCTCAAGGCGACGCCAGATTCTGTTAACGCGAGTAAAGCATGATGAACAAACCTACTTTTACCGCAGATGGCGATGCTTCTGCGGACGTGATCATTGTTGGTTCAGGGATAGTCGGCGGAATGATTGCCGATCAAATGGTCAGTCTGGGACATTCTGTTCTGGTGCTTGAGGCCGGCCTGCGCATTGAGCGTGCGCAGGCGGTTGAAAACTGGCGCAATATGCCTTTCGCCAACCGCGCTGGCTCAGACTTCCAGGGACTGTATCCGCAGTCGGAACTGGCTCCCGCCCCGCTGTATTTCCCGAAAAATAACTACGTCAATCTGACTGGACCTAGCGCCAGCAGCTTCCAGCAGGGTTATTTGCGCACCGTCGGTGGTACTACCTGGCACTGGGCAGCATCATGCTGGCGTCATCTGCCAAACGATTTCAAAATGAAAACGCTGTACGGCGTAGGTCGCGACTGGCCGATTTCCTATGAGGAACTGGAACCTTATTACTGCCGTGCTGAAGAAGAGATTGGCGTAGCCGGGCCAAGCGATCCCGAGTTGCAATCTCCTTCCGAACGCAGCAAGCCTTATCCAATGGAACAGGTCCCTTACGCCTATGGCGATACCCGTTTCGCCGAGGTGGTGAACCCGCACGGTTTCAAGTCAGTGCCCATTCCGCAGGGTCGCAGCACGCGCCCGTGGAATGGTCGCCCGACCTGTTGCGGAAACAACAACTGTCAGCCTATTTGCCCAATCGGCGCAATGTATAACGGCATCAGCCACGTTGAGCGCGCAGAAAACAAGGGCGCGGTCGTGTTGGCCGAGTCGGTGGTTTACAAGATTGATACCGACGAAAACAACAATGTGACCGCCGTGCACTGGCTGGACAATAAAAAACAATCGCACAAGGCGACCGGTAAAATCTTTGCTCTGGCCTGTAACGGCATCGAAACGCCGCGCCTGCTGCTGATTGCTGCTAACGAGAAAAACCCGAACGGCATCGCCAACTCTTCTGACCACGTTGGCCGCAACATGATGGACCACTCAGGTTTCCACTGTACGTTTATTGCCTCGGAACCGCTGTGGATTGGTCGTGGCCCGGCGCAGAGCAGCTGCCTGGTTGGCCCGCGTGACGGCGAATTCCGCAGCCAGTACTCCGCTAACAAGATGATCGTCAACAACATCAGCCAGGTGATCCCAGCAACCAACAAGGCGCTGCAAATGGGTCTGGTCGGCGAAGAGCTGGACGCTGAAATTCGTCGTCGCTCAATCTACGGTGTAGACCTGTCGATCAGCCTCGAGCCGCTTCCTGATCCCAATAACCGTCTGACGTTGAGCAAGACCCGTAAAGATCCACACGGCCTGCCGTGCCCGGATATTCACTATGATGTCGGTGATTACGTACGTAACGGTGCAGTTGCTGCGCACAAGCAGCTTGAAGATATCGGCAAGCTGTTTATGGCCGAAGATTTTAATATCACCACCAGCCTGAATGCCAACAACCACATCATGGGCGGCACCATTATGGGCAACGATCCTAAAGATTCGGTGGTTAACGGTAACTGTCGTACCCACGATCACGCCAACCTGTGGTTGCCGGGCGGCGGTGCGATCCCATCTTCCAGCGTGGTAAACAGTACTTTGACCATGGCGGCGCTGGCGTTGAAAGCGGCGGATGATATGGCTAAATCTCTGGCAGGTCAGGCATGAAAAAACTTCTCAGTTTAGGATTACTTGGCGTCGCGCTAGGCGGTTTCGCGACCCTGGCTTCGGCGCAGGACAGCCAGCTGGACCTGATCGCCAAAGGCAAACTGGTGGCTACCGCCGCCGACTGTCAGGCTTGTCATACCAATCCTGAAGGCGGCAAGCCTTTCGCCGGTGATTATGCGATTCATTCACCGATGGGAACGATTTACACCACCAACATCACCCCATCGAAACAGTTTGGTATCGGCAACTATACGTTGCAACAGTTCAGCAAAGCCGTGCGTGAAGGGGTGCGCCCGGATGGCGAAAATCTCTATCCGGCAATGCCTTACACCTCCTACAGCCACATGAGCGATGAAGATATTCAGGCGATGTATGCCTACTTCCAGCTTGGCGTAAAACCGGTTGAGCAGCCAACCAAACCGACCGCACTGCCTTTCCCGTTCAACATGCGTATCGCGATGGCTGGCTGGAACATGATGTATCTGGATAACTCCGCCTTTAAACCGGATGCCAGTAAAAGCGCAGAATGGAATCGCGGAGCTTACCTGGTTAATGGCGCAGGACACTGCGACACCTGCCACACCCCGCGTAATCTGATGATGGGGGAAGTGACCGATAAACCGCTAGCGGGTGGCATGGTCGGGCCGTGGTATGCGCCGAATATCAGCTCTGATCCGGTCAGCGGCATTGGCAACTGGACCCAGGCGCAGCTGGTTGAATATATGAAAACCGGTCGCACCGTGGGCAAAAACCAGGCAGCAGGTCCGATGGCCGAAGCCGTGCAGAACAGTTTGCAGTATCTGCCTGACTCCGACCTCAATGCCATCGCGGTTTACCTGAAAAGCAGCACTCCAGTGCGCAATCCGGGTGACACTCAGGCGGCGGACAGCTTTGGTCCAAAAGGCGTTAACGTCGAAGACGGCCTGCGCGGTATGCATCCGTCCAACGCGAACCATACGATCATCGGTGGTGCGGCGTTGTTCAGCGGTTACTGTGCAAGCTGTCACCAGCCAGACGGCGGCGGCAGTAAAAATCAGGCTTACCCATCGTTGTATAACAACACCGCGACCGGTATGACCAATGCGTCCAACCTGATTTCGGCGATTCTTTATGGTGTCGATCGTCAGGTAGGTAATCAGCACGTCTTGATGCCGAAATTTGGTGAAGGTTCGTACGTTGGGCAGTTGACCGATGCACAAATTGCCGATATTTCTAATTACGTGCTGACCAATTACGGTAACCCGGCGATCCAGGTGACTCCGCACGACGTGGCGGTGTTGCGCAGTGGCGGTCCTGTAACTCTGCTGGCAAAACTGCAGCCGTATATGGCTCCGGCGATGATTGTAGGCGTGATCATCGTACTGGCGCTAATCTTCTGGTTATTCAGAAGACGTAAAACTCGAGTGCGTTAATTCCCACGCACCTGGGATAAGTAGTAAAGCAAAAGGAGAGTGCCGGGGGGCGCTCTCCTTTTTTTATGTAGACTTGAGGGAAAAAGTTTATCCGCGTCCTACAAACGGCATTGCCGTCGCCATTACGGTAAGAGTCAGAATATTGGTACCTTCAGGCTGATTAGCCATAAACGCTACCGCCTCCCCTACTTTATCCGCAGGCATGACTGGCTCGGTCTCCAGCTCGAAGTTAGCCTGTAATCTGCCGCCTAATGCCTTGTTACCCATGTCGGTAGCAGCATTGCCAACGTCAATCTGGCCGCAGGCGATATTAAACTGACGTCCGTCCAGAGAAGTGCTTTTAGTCAGGCCGGTAATAGCATGTTTGCTGGCAGTATAAGCCGCCGAGTAAGGGCGCGGTGTATGGGCTGAAATCGAACCATTATTGATAATCCGCCCACCCATCGGCCTTTGCTGCTTCATCAGTTTGAACGCCGCCTGAGTACAAAGATAAGCGCCGTTAAGATTAGTGTTCATCACCGTCAGCCAGTCTTCATAGGGTTGCTCATCGATCGGCTGTTCTTTAACGTTAGTCCCCGCATTGTTAAACAGCACGTCCAGACGACCATAAGTCTCCTGTACGGTAGCAAACAGCGCCGCGACAGATTTGGGATCGGTAACGTCAACCGTCAACGCATGTACCTGCTCTGGCTCGAAAAGCGCCGCGGCTTTTTGCAGTTTTTCCTGATTGCGACCGGTCAGGATCACCAAAAAACCACAGGTAACCAAGGCCTTGGCAGCACTTAATCCGATGCCGCTGCCAGCACCGGTAATCAACGCAATTTTTTTGTCTGTGGTGCTCATAAGGTATCCTGACTCTGCTTATCGTGGTTGCAAAAGGATCGATTACACCGCTGCCATCATACCGCCGTCGATAAACAGCAGTTGGCCGTTGACGAAATCCGATGCACGCGAAGACAGGTAAACGGCACCGCCAATCAGCTCTTCCGGATTGCCCCAACGCGCGGCAGGCGTTCTCTTGCACAGCCAGTCGGAGAACTCTTTGTTATCCACCAGCGCCTGCGTCATATCCGTTTTAAAATAGCCCGGCGCAATACCGTTTACCTGAATATTGTAGCGGGCCAGCTCGACACACATACCGCGGGTCAGCATTTTCACTGCGCCTTTTGAGGCAGCATAAGGGGTGATGGTGTCACGCCCCAGCTCACTCTGAATTGAGCCGATATTAATGATTTTGCCGCGCTCGCGTTTAACCATGTAACGGGCCACGGCCTGCGACACCAGGAATACGGATTTCTGGTTAACAGCCACGATGTCGTCCCAGTCTTTTTCCGGGAATTCGGTAAATTTGTGGCGACGCTGAATACCGGCATTGTTAACCAACACGTCGATCGGCCCGATTTCCTTTTCGATTTTATCGATGGCCTGGTGCACCGCGGCGCTGTTGGTCACGTCGAAAGCCATCGCGTGGGCGATAAATCCTTCGGCGCGCAAGGCTTCAGCGGCTTTAACCGCGGATTCCTGAGTGGTGCTATTGATGATGATTTCAGCGCCATTTTCAGCCAAACCTTTGGCAAGCAGGAAACCCAGTCCGCGCGAAGAACCGGTAACCAGAATTTTTTTGTTATCCAACGAAAATAAATTTGTCATTGCGATTTTCCTGACGTTACAAACCAATAGAGCTCGTGAGACTCACGAGCCAATGAATAAAGTGATGTTCATCAATAAAAGCGGTTTAGCAGCCAATAAACTGTGATGCAGATCACTTTATTGGGTGTTAAGAAACTCTGTTACAGCAAGCGTGATCCGAGTCATTCGTTAAACATCACCTAACGTAAATTTTGCCAGTTTGATGGGAGTGTTAACGGCAACAAAATGTGTCATCGTTATGAAAGTAAAAGTTTTTTAGGCCCTTCTCTTGCGTTGTTAAGAGGCAATCAATTTGGTAACATAATCGGTATCATTTTCCCCGCCTTAAGGTGTTACACAGGGCGTCAGCAGGGCTCTTCCGGATGAGAAATCAGCGCGTCACACTGCAAGATATCGCGTTACTCGCCGACGTCACCAAAATGACCGTCAGCCGATTTCTCCGCACGCCTGAAAAAGTCTCCCCCGAAACGCGTGAACGCATTACCAAAGTGATGCAGGAAGTGGGATTCCCGCTGGAAGAGATTGAAAAGAAACACCAAAGCAAAAAAATAGGCATTCTTGTTCCCTCTTTTAACAACCAGATTTTTTCCGAATTACTGGCAGGAATTGAATCGGTTACTGCCGAACAGGGTTATCAGACTTTGGTAGTTAATTACGATTACAGCAAAGAGCGCGAAGAAGAACACATTATCAATTTGCTGAGTTATCGCCTGGCGGGGTTAATTCTCACTGACTCGGTACATACGCTAAAAGCGGATAAATATCTTAATGCCGCCGATATTCCTATTGCTCAGGTGATGGATCTCGATGATTCCAATGGTCGTATTGCGGTCGGATTTGATAATTTCCAGGCCGGATTTGACATGGCCAACGCATTAATTGCCAGCGGCAAGCAGCACGTGGTTTATTTTGGTTCGATGTCCGATCCTCGCGATATGAAACGTTACGAGGGTTATCGAAAAGCCATGGAAAATAATGGACTTAACCCGCAACACATTACGCCAAATAAAGTTTCTTCGGTGTCTATTGGCGCAGGAATGTTAACCATGGCGAGGCAAAATGATTCACGGGTAGATGGCGTTCTTTGTACCAACGATGATATTGCCGTCGGCGTACTGCAGGAGTGTCTGCGTCTGGGGATTCAGGTTCCAGAGCAGATGGCGATTTCCGGCTTCCACGGCCTGGATATTGGCCTCGCCACTACGCCAGCGCTGGCCAGCGTCATTACTCCGCGTTTCGAAATTGGCAAAGTCGCAGCAGAAATCATGCTGAAAAAAATCAATAAAACCCCGACAATTGAAAAGGTTGACCTGCATTATCGTATTTCCCTCGGCGGTACTATTTAATTCTCCTGCACTCAATTTCACCGTTTCCCTTCCTGGGGTAGCGATCACGTTACCAGTAACATCCTTTTTTAACATGACCTAACGTGACTTATGTCACATATTATCTTGGTAGAAATGCTTTTATTAAGGCATCGTCGGATCAGGTTAATAAGACCATTATTCCCAATGCCTTATTTCATGTACCAACCGAATTCGCGTAATAATTCATTCCCTTTTGTTGGAATGCTTCTGTGAATAAACGAGGTGACTCCATGGATAAAAAAATACCAAAGGCCCGCTGGCTCCGCGTTATTACGCCAATATTAATCGCCTGCATAATTTCATTCATGGACCGAGTTAATATAAGTTTTGCAATGCCGGGCGGCATGGACAGCGCACTGGGTATTACCTCCTCCATGGCCGGTTTGGCTGCGGGTATTTTCTTTATCGGTTACCTGTTCCTGCAGGTTCCCGGTGGCAGTATTGCGGTTCACGGCAGCGGCAGAAAATTCATTGCCTGCTCGTTGGTGGCCTGGGCAATCATTTCTGTACTGACCGGTATGATCCATAACCAGTATCAGCTGCTGTTCCTGCGCTTTGCGCTGGGTGTCGCAGAAGGTGGGATGCTGCCAGTCGTACTGACGATGGTCAGCAACTGGTTCCCGGACGCCGAACGCGGCCGCGCCAATGCCTACGTCCTGATGTTTGCGCCGATTGGCGGGATGATCACCGCGCCGCTGTCTGGCTACATCTTGCAGGCTCTCGACTGGCGCTGGTTGTTTATTATTGAAGGCCTGCTGTCAGTGGTCGTTATGCTGTTCTGGTGGTTCACCATCAGCGATCGTCCGGAAGAGGCCAAATGGCTGTCCGAGCGCGAACGTAACTATCTGGTGACAGAGCTGACCCGCGAACGCGACGCGTTGAAAGAGCTGGCACCGGTCGAAAATGCGCCACTGAAAGAGGTATTCCGCAATGCTTCTATCATCAAACTGGTGGTGATCAATTTCTTCTATCAGACCGGGATTTATGGCTATACCCTGTGGTTGCCAACGATCCTTAAAGGCCTGACCGGTGGAGACATGAGTAAAGTGGGTTTGCTGGCGATAATCCCTTATGTCGGCACGATGCTGGGTATTCTGGCCTTTTCGGTGATGTCGGATAAGACCGGTAAACGCAGAATGTATATTATCCTGCCGCTATTAGGCTTTGCCGGTAGCCTGGCATTATCGGTGACCTTTAAAAGCAATATTGTCGCTTCTTATTGCTTCCTGGTGTGTGCAGGTTTCTTCCTGCAGGCCGCAACCAGTGGCTTCTGGACCATACCAGGCAAGGTGACCACGCCTGAAGTGGCCGGTAGCGCCCGCGGTGTCATTAACGGCTTAGGTAATTTGGGTGGCTTCTGTGGCCCGTATCTGGTGGGGGTAATGGTTAGCCTGTATGGCCAGAGCATGGCGATTTATGCGCTGTCAGGTTCACTGCTGATTGCAGCCGTGGTGACCGCGCTATTGCCGAAAGAGTGTGATATCGCACTGGTGCCGGGGGCAAAAGCCATCGCCTTGGCGGAGCATTACGCCGTGATGCGGGCGAAATATAAACCACAGCGCGTAACGGTATAAACGCAACCGACACGTTATACATTAACAATAAAGGCCGGAGATGATCTCCGGCCTTTATTATTTTTAACGGATAGCCATGTTCAATGCTATTTTGCCGCAGCGGAACTCGCTTCTGTTGCAGCAACCTTAGCTGGCCTGCTCGCATAAAGATAAAGTAAAACCGAGGCAATTATGCAGAACGCCATCGACCCCACCATTGGCCACGCGCTGTGTGCCGGGAACATTGACAACAGCGATCCAACCAACGCGCCGGTACCAAAACGAATGGTCCCCGCCAGCGAAGCCGCCGTACCCGCCATGTGTGGGAAGTCGTCCATAATCACCGCCATTGCGTTGGAAGTCACCATCGCGATACAGCCAACATAGCCCGCCACGCCGAGCACCAGCGCCCAGAAGCCAAGTCCGAACGCGAGCACGACTAACAGCCACAACCCCATCGCCAGCTGAATCATCAGGCCAAGACGGAACATTTTTACCGCGCCAACGGTGCGCACATTGCGGCTATTGATAAAGGTCAGCAAGACCAAAAACACCACGTTTAACGCGAAATAAAAGCCGAAATTCTGCGGAGAGACGCCGTTAAGCTGGATATAAACAAACGGACCGGCGCTGAGAAACGAGAACATGCCAGCAAAGGAGAAACCACTGGCCAGCATGTAACTGAGCACGCGCTTGTGGCGAAACAGCGAGGCAAAATTGCCCAGGCTGGTGCGCATATGAAAGCGCTGCCTGCGCTCTTTGGGTAACGTTTCTTTTATAAACACCGCCACCAGCACCGCCGCGATAAGTGCAGCAACCGCCATCGCCCAGAAAATCGCGTGCCAGCTAAACCAAAGCAGCAGTGCGCCACCGAGCATCGGTGCCAGCAGAGGCGCAACAGTCATCACCAGTACCACAAAAGACATCATTCGCGAAAATTCGTCTTTGGTGAACATATCGCGCATCAGGGCGTTGATCACCACGCTGCCCGCCGCTGCTGCCAAACCGTGCAGGAAACGCATATTCACCAGTTGCTGCACCGAATCCGATAACGCACAGGCTCCGGCCGCAATAGCGAACACCAGCACGCCCCAGAAAATCACCGGTTTACGCCCCAGACTGTCGGCCATCGGCCCATAAAAAAGCTGGCCAATGGCAAAACCCAGCACATACGCACTCAGCGTCATTTGCACGCTGCCTGCCGGAACGCCAAATTCCTGAGCAATCATCGGCATGCTCGGCAGATACATGTCGATCGCCAGCGGCATCAACATCGACAACAGTCCCAAAATAAGGATCAAACCTAAGTGGGATGTCCGGGGTTCTTGCACTTTTTGCAGCTCCTGTTAAATAAAGAAAAACTAGCGTGGCACAGTTATAGAGTTAATTTCTTCTTCGGTGAGCGGACGATATTCGCCCGGCTCAAGATCTTCATCCATCACAATCTCGCCGATACGTTCGCGATGCAGCTCGACAACGCGGTTACCTACGGCGGCGAACATACGCTTCACCTGGTGGTAACGGCCTTCGCTGATGGTTAAACGCACCACGTGTTCGTCAAGTTGCTCGAGTTGCGCGGGCTTGGTGAGCGAGTCTTCGTTATGCAGTTGAACGCCGGCCAGGAACTGCGCGGCGGTGTCTTCAGCCAGCGGGTTTTCCAGCGTAACCAGATAGGTTTTCTCGCAATGATGCTTTGGCGAGGTGATTCGGTGTGACCACTGCCCATCGTCGGTCATCAGCACCAGGCCAGTGGTATCGATATCCAGACGGCCTGCTGCGTGCAGCTTGTAAGCCACTGGTTCTTCGAGGAAATAGAGAACAGTAGGATGATCCGGATCATCGGTAGAGCAAACGTAGCCCTGCGGTTTGTTCAACATGAAATAACGGAAGCCGGTGATCTGCTCCAGCACGTTACCGTCAAACTCAACAGACATTTCCGGAGTCAATTTTAACGCTCCGGTCTTGACCACTTCACCGTCTACGGTCACGCGCTTTGCACGCAGTTCACGTGCAACTAACGCACGGCTTACGCCTAACTGTTGTGATAAAAACTTGTCCAATCGCATTGAATCTACTTCGCCTGTCCTGGCGAGCGGGGTTTGCTCGCGCTTTAATAAAACACAACACCCCGCCGTTGCATGACGCTGCAACCGCAGGGTGTTAAGTAATTTTTAATGAATTTAAGGCGGCAGTCGGACTGCCGTTGAGAGCCGCCATTATAGCGGGCCTTGGCAGGTATTGTCGCGTCAATCTGTAAAAGTTAGCAGACTAAATTTTAACGCTGCGTGACATCGTCCAGGTTCGCCATAAACGATAAAAGTTGGCATACTGGCAACCTGTAAATATCACCAGGTAAGTCCGAGTCTGTCATGCAAGCTTTGCCTTTTACTCTCCGCCCCTATCAACAAGAAGCCGTAGACGCCACGTTGCAGCATTTTCGCAAACGTGACGATCCGGCGGTTATCGTGCTGCCTACCGGCGCGGGAAAAAGCCTGGTGATTGCCGAGCTGGCAAGAGTCGCACGCGGACGCGTTCTGGTGCTGGCGCACGTCAAAGAGCTGGTAGCGCAGAATCATGCAAAATATCTCTCCTATGGATTGCAGGCCGATATCTTCGCCGCAGGTTTGAACATCAAACAGAGTGAGGGCAAGGTCGTGTTCGGCAGCGTGCAATCGGTGGCACCAAATCTCGACAGGTTCGACAGCGCCTTCTCGCTGCTGATTATCGATGAATGCCATCGCATCAGCGACGACGATAAAAGCCAATATCAACAGATCATTGCCCATTTGCGTACTCAAAATCCGCGTCTGCGACTCCTCGGCCTCACCGCCACGCCTTATCGGCTGGGTAAAGGCTGGATTTACCAGTATCACTATCAGGGCATGGTGCGCGGCGACGAGAAAAGCCTGTTTCGCGACTGTATCTATGAATTACCGCTGCGTTATATGATTAAGCATCAGTTTCTGGTGCCGCCGGAGCGATTGGATATGCCTGTGGTGCAGTATGATTTCAGCCGCCTGCAGCCTAACAGCAGCGGGCTGTTCGCCGAGGCAGATCTTAACGACGAGCTGCGTCGTCAGGCGCGCATTACCCCACACATTGTGAATCAAATTATTGATTTCGCGAAAGATCGCAAAGGGGTCATGATTTTCTGCTCGACGGTAGAACACGCCGGTGAGGTGTTCAAGCTGCTACCCGCGGGCGAGGCAGCGTTAGTAAGCGCTCAGACCTCGGCGCAGGATCGCGACAATTTGATCCACGCCTTTAAACAGCAACAGCTGCGTTATCTGGTCAACGTTTCAGTTTTAACCACCGGCTTCGACGCCCCACACGTCGATCTGATTGCTATTTTGCGCCCTACCGAATCGGTCAGCCTGTATCAACAGATTGTGGGGCGCGGATTGCGTCTTGCAGCGGATAAAACCGACTGCCTGATCCTTGATTACGCGGGCAATCCTCATGACCTGTTTACGCCAGAAGTGGGCAGTCACAAACCTGGCAGCGATAACAAACCGGTGCAGGTGTTCTGCCCGGCCTGTGGATTTGCCAATATTTTCTGGGGAAAAACCACGGCCGACGGCACGGTGATTGAGCATTTTGGTCGTCGCTGCCAGGGCGTTCTTGAAGACGATGACGACAACCGCGAGCAGTGCGATTTTCGTTTTCGTTTCAAAAGCTGCCCGCACTGCGGCGCGGAGAATGATATCGCCGCCCGCCGCTGTCATCAGTGCCAGGAAATTCTGGTCGATCCCGACGATATGCTGAAAGCCGCACAAAAGCTGAAAGATGCTCTGGTGCTGCGCTGCGGCGGGATGAATTTGGAAAGCGGCAAAGATGACAAAGGCGAATGGCTGAAAATCACCTATTACGATGAAGACGGCGCCAGCGCCAGCGAGCGTTATCGCCTGCAAACCCCGGCGCAGCGCACCGCCTTCCTGCATAATTTTATGCGCCCGCACCAGCGTGCGCCAGGGATTGAGCTGGTCTGGAACACCGCCGCCGATATCATCGCACAGCAGGCGCTGCTGCGGCATCCCGACTTTGTGGTTGCCCGCATGAAGGGTCGTTTTTGGCAGATTCGCGAGAAGATCTTCGATTATCAGGGGCGTTTTCGTCGCGCCTACGAGCTGCGCGGATAGCGCTTTAAGGCATTATCAGGGATTAATCATTTGCCGTACGGGCGATACTTCGGTAACATACCGCCCGCTTTCGCCATGTGCGAAGCGAGGATCTATCACCTGTTGCTGGGTCGCCTGTAACAGTAATTTTCTTTTTAAGAGAAAAATCATGACTACTATTAATGCACAAGTACGTACTGCGCAGGGTAAGGGTGCGAGCCGCCGCCTGCGCGCAGCAAACAAATTCCCAGCTATCGTTTACGGTGGCTCTGCTGAACCTATCTCTATCGAGTTGGACCATGACTCTGTAAAGAACCAGGAACTGAAAGCGGAATTTTACAGCGAAGCAATTACTCTGGTTATCGACGGTAAAGAAACCAAAGTTAAAGTTCAAGCTGTACAGCGTCACCCGTTCAAGCCAAAACTGGCTCACATCGACTTCGTTCGCGTTTAATCGCCAACTGAGTAGATGCGCATAGGGACGCCTAAGCGAGAACAATAAAAAACGCCGCATTTTGCGGCGTTTTTTATTGGCTGACGTTTAGCAAATCTTAGTTATTACCGCTGCCAGAACGACGTTGCAGCTGGTCGCGCAGGTTTGGCGGCGTACCCTTGATGGTCAAGGTATCGGTAGCCGGATCCCAGAAGATACGCTCCCCCATCAGCAGTGCATCAAAATTGATGCTCAATCCGCCGCCGCTACCGGCAAACTTGGTCAACTGACGCAGCGTACTGCGGTCGGCTGGGAAGCTCTCTTCCAGCGCATAGCCCTGCTCGGTCGAAAACTGTTTAAAGTCTTTATCACCCAGCGGCGGAAGTTCCTGCGCTAACTCTTGCAATTCAATCTCTTCGCCCGCCTGCAGCTGATCGTTGCAATAGGTATAAACCTGCTGACGATAGTTCTGACGCTCGTTTTTATCGAGCTGCGCTTCGGCGCAGTAATCGTCAACCGCCTGCAACAAGCCACGGTTTTGTGCCTTGGTATCCAGCCCTTCGGCAGCGCCGAGGAAATCCATAAAGAAATCGGCAACCTTGCGGCCCACTCGGCCCTTCAGGAAGGTCAGGTAGCGGGTTGATTCCGGATTCGTTTCCCACTCGGTCAGATCGATACGCGCTACGATATCGGCGTGATTGATATCCAGGTAATGAATGCTGCTGACGTCGAGCTGTTCATTGACACGCATACTGCTGCGGCTAGTCAGAACGGCTACCAGCAAATACTCCACGGCCAGGAAACGATAATGACAGAACAGGACCACGCCGCCCTCGGCAAACGGGTATTTGGCTAGCTCATCGCGCAGACGGCCCGTGGCGGCACGGCTAAAGCCAAGAAAATCCTCATCCCCCTTGCGGCAACCGCGCAGCGCCGTTGCCAGCTCGCTTTGTTCGCTAAACAGACCGTATGCTTTGCTTTTGGCACTGTAGACCCGATGCAGCTCGGCCATCATCTCTTCCACTGCTGCATTGGGGGTCAAAAGGGTATCGCGCAGCACAACATCCAGCGTTTGCTCGTCGCGTTTATTCAACTGGTGCAGAGCAATCTGCTCGATATCCAGACTCATGTGACTTTCTCCTGTTCGTTTAGGGGGTTCCCCTGCGCCGCGTATTGCACCACCGAAGAGCCTTGCCTGCAAGCGTTTACCCAGGCCTTTGAAATCTCTGTTAACAAGCTCAGACGATAACCATGCGTTATTAACATTATAAAAATGCGGAAACTCACCTCGTGATAAGTTAAGATATTGGACTTTGTAAAGCTTTGAGCACATTAATCTATGCCACAATCATCTCGTTACAGTGACGAACAAGTTGAGCAGCTGCTGTCTGAGTTAGCCACCGTTCTGGAAAAACACCGCGCCCCAACCGATCTCTCTCTGATGGTTTTGGGGAATATGGTGACTAACCTAATCAATACCAGCGTTGCACCTGCTCAGCGCAAGGTTCTGGGGCGTTCGTTC
>CAWUIY010000046.1:0-21512 GCA_963922555.1 uncultured Serratia sp.
AACGTAGAGCGGGTCAATGGAAGGCAGCACATATAATGGAATTAGAACTAAAAAAGACCAAAATTTTAGCAATGCTCATGAAAATCTATCCTGCAATTTGTGTAAGTACAACAAAATCGACCCTGAAAGTTTCTTAACTTTCAGTAATCAAACAAGATTGCGATTTAACATTAAGGTTTGGTTAGGACATACAGAAATCTATCTGGTAACGATAATTAGGGCCATGAAGCCCTGTAAACCCTTCAGATCAGGCTGAGGCTGTAGTTGATTTTCTCTTAAGCCATTTCTTCAAGCCAATGTTGATGAAGATCAGGACAACCAGTGCCAGTAGTGCGTGCAATCCGGTGAAGAATAAACCGTAGGTAAGTTCACTGTCAGGAATATGTAGAACTTTGGTATAACCGATGAATTTGTCTGTTTGTGCGAGCGTCAGAGTAGGGAAACCGAAAATCTCTACTGAGCAAATCAGTAACACCACGAACGCGGCAATGTTAACTAGAAGCTTTACAAGTATCTTCACTGTTTATTACCTCAATGCAGCCAAATGACATCAACGACGTTCCTGGAACTTTAACTTCGGGTGAGCGGAGAAGTGCTGCTCGCAGCATATAGAAATCTGAGCTATTCAACAGAGTGATGCAACCGTCAGATTTACCAAAGCGACCGTTAGGATGCAGCCGGAAATTCCCACGTTCAACACCTCTAAACCACGTATAATCATCGATCGCGCCGTCATCTCGGTACAAGGCGAACCAATCTTGGTGGCGCACGCCAGTGGTAACATTCTTGAACCACGTAATTGCTTTTGACCTGTATCCACCTTCAGCCCGGCTGACAATCCAGTATTTCCCCGGAGGAATTGGTCCCATATCAGGGACTGCGTTACAACCCGGTTAATTACGATACTGACCATTGCCTGAGAATGTGGAGAATGTCCCGATCCCCGCAAAGAACAATGGGCAGAAGTCAGCTCCATTAATCGTTAAACGTCCTGTTAAAGCCATGCCGATCTCTTGTTGTGTTGATATTTAATAGAAATGATAACAGATTCAGAACTTCAATTTAAGGGCCAGAGTGCTGAGTGCATCTGGTTGGCTGCAGTACCGGAACCGCCAGAATTGACACTACTGTAAGTACACCCGTTTTAGTTCCAGGCACTTTTTGAGATCCCGGTTTTTCAGCCTTTAGCCGATACTCTTCCGGCGTTGCCAGCGGAGCCGGATTACGCACCAGCAGGCGTTGTTTACCCTTACGACGAAAATTCAGCTTTAGCGCACAGTAAATCCGGTGGATACGCTTGTGGTTCCAAACATGGCCCTGCCTGCGCAGCACCTGAAAAAGTTTTTTAAATCCGTAGCGGGGGTAGCATTCAGCCGCCTCAGTCAACTTCTGGATCACCGCTTCATCACGTCGCGTATCCGGTTGATAACGATACACCGTCCTGCTCAGCGATAACGTCCTGCATGCCTGGTGTATGCTCATCGCAAATTGCGCCGTAAGATAGCTGACGAGCTCACGCTTTATCTCTGGTTTTAAAGCTTTTTTCGATGACGTCTTTCAGCGCCCTGCATTCCAGACTCAGATCGGCGAACATCTGTTTCAGGCGACGATTCTCGTCTTCAAGATCTTTGATCTTTTTGATATCAGCGGCTTCCATCCCGTCATATTTCGCCTTCCAGTTGTAGTAGCTGGATTCAGAAATAGCGGCCTCGCGACACACATCTTTGACGGTTCGCCCGGCTTCGATAAACTTCAGAACGGCGATAATTTGTTGCTCAGTGAATCGGATCTTACGCGTAGCGATCTCCTCGGGGGAACATTAACAGTATGTCGGAAGATCTCTAAAAGTGAATGGTTCGCTTAAGAGGGATGCTTACACAGGGACGGGTGTTGAAGCGATTTACGTAATGTTAAGCGATCCGCTCGATTCAGGACGTTTTAATCGGAGACAGCTTGATAAGAAATTTAAGCATGCTGTTGATTTTGACATCGCTGATACGAGAAAGAATAGCGAGACGTTGGGTAAGTATCGTGATGCAATCGAAGCTCATTTAGCAGATAGAGATACCGTCCAAAAAGGGACCTATAGACGGGAAAAATATTCTAAGGTGTTTTATAATCCTAATACAAATAATGTTGTTGTTTTAGATAAAAATGGTGATTTTATATCGGGGTGGCATTTAATACCTAACTCACCACAATACAATAATTATATTAATACAGGAATTTTATAATGAGTATGGAATTGATTAACTTAGCTAAAAGCTTAGTTTCATCAAAAATAACAGCTGATGACTTTGAATCTGATTTCTTCAAACTGTGGAGAGAAGAGGGGACATCAGGTAAATTGTTAAATGATAACAAAGATATTGGAGAGTGTGCATCAGAACTATTTATACTTGCTGACTGCTATACATCTGATCCAGATAGGTTAGAAAGTGAGTTGGATGAAGATGGCCTCAAGAGGGAAGTAAAGTCAACTTTGGAAAAATACAATCTAAATTAGTTGTTAATTATTTTCCCAATGATTTTTTTGCGTGTAAGACCCGTATTTTATGGGTCTGAATAGCCACGGAATATCTAGATATTTCCAAACCTTTCTTGGCACTCAGTCCATGCCTACGGCAACTGAGTGCCAGCAGCGGAAGTAGCTAACAACAGTTTGTGTTGAACAACGGGTAACAGGTCAGGGGCGGTGTGTACTAGCTTGAAGAGTAGTGCAGCATGTGCGGCCCTGTGCTGGCTGCAAAAAATAAGTGGTTAAATTCACAACAGAGGTGGAGCATTATGGGTTTGCTGGAAAAGAACGTATCAAAAAATATGCCTAGGGATAAAAAAATATGGCGTTATATGGCGTTAGATAAATTCATCGATCTCTTGAACACTAAACAGTTATTTTTTACGTCAATAGGAAGTTATGCATCAACAGATCCATTTGAGGGGTTAACTCCCAGAGTGATGCTTGAAGCCATGCGTGACTTACACGCTATGACACAAAGTAAAATGCGTGAAAATGCATACCGCATTCAGGATCATTTCTTTAATATGCAACCTGGCATACCTAGAGATATAGAAAATGAAAAAAGGAGGGAGTTCGATGTAATCTCTAATGATATAGATAAAATGCACCTCTCTTTTGAAAAGATATTTTTCCGAATTTTGAAGTCTACAGTGGTTAATTGTTGGCATCAAAATGAATCTGAATCAGAGGCTATGTGGCGTCTTTACTCCGAAAATAATAAAGGAATAGCGATTCAAACATCGGTGGGAAACTTAATTGATAGCATTAATGATGAAAGAATATATTTCTCCGAGGTGAAATATATTGATTTCCACGATAAAAAACTAACCAAGAAAGACTGCATGGTTAATGGGGAGTTCGGTCCGCTTCTAAAGCGAGAAGCATTTAGGCATGAGCAAGAGGCAAGGCTTTATTTACAGCCACAGGTTGATTACGTAAATGTTTCGGATGAAAACTTCAAATGCCCTCCTGAACGGGTAGATGTTGACACTAAAAAGCTAATATCAAAAGTATATATTTCCCCATACGCTACAGAGCCATATCTTAGCAGTGTAAGATTTTTAACAGACCATTTTGGAATAGATAGAGATAACGTAATTCAGTCAAGTCTTTTAAGCCCAGATAATGAATTATTAAGAATGTATTGATAAGTCGGCTAAGCTAAGGTTCAGCCTGTTTCTTTTTGTAAAAGTACGATTCCCTACTAATTCTAAGGTCGATTCATGAATTTTGGCTCACTAGTAAGTCATCTAATTTTTTCTTACCGGCTATGTGATTATTTCCCCATCAACACTTACATCTTAGTAGCGTTCCCATCAGTTGTTACAACGATTTCAAACTTCCGCCGTTCGCTCAAAGCGGACATTATACCCACGACAGGCCGTCTTTTTCTCTTACCGCCTGCTGGGATCCACCTAAATCTCGGGCACAATAGGGAAAGCCATCCCGTTTAATGGGATCCGAAACCTTCGGAATGAGGCTGAATGCCCAACAAAGAAGTTCTGTCTAACCCAAAAATTAACCGAATAACCTGTGAGATAGCGGCGTATTACCTTTACGGGTGGATAAATAGAAAAATGCAGACAATTTTTTGTCGCCGGTCAAAAGCGATCTTGTCTTAAATCGTGCCTTCTAAAAATTCAATAAATGCTCTGACCTTTGAATTAAGTGCCGAACGTTCAGTCACACAGGCATAAATATTCATCGGCTGGGACTCAATGTTGTTCTCACCACTATAATTTGGCCAGTACAAAGGCCTAAGCAGACCACTGTCTATTAACGGTTGGGCAACAAAGCTTGCAAGACGCGCAATTCCGCCCCCGTTTACGGCTATTTTTGCAATAATATCAATATCATCGCTGATAAAGCTAGGGTTGAGTTTCGCATTGACTGGTTGACCGTTGATCATAAAAGTCCATGGCAAAAATCGTCTATCTGTTGGATAACGGAAAACCAGGCAGGCGTGTTGGCTAAGTTCTCCAGGAGTCTGAGGCGTGCCAGCACGGTCAAGGTAAGCGGGAGCCGCGCAGAATACAAAGGGTAACGATAAGATTTTTATGGCGATCAGTTGATCATTCAGTTGTGCCTCGATGCGGATACTAACATCAACGCATTCCAGGCGATGATCGACGTTACGATCGGTACTGATCAGTTCAATATCAATATCGGGGAAAGATGCTTTGAAAGCTGGCATGAGTGGCGCCAGAACGTACCGACCAAACGCGGCTGTGGTAGCGATACAAAGTGGTCCCTGCGGTTTGATTTCATTCGCTGCGGCCTGCGAGGCGAGTTCGATATCATTTGGAATGTGACGGACCTTCTCGAAATACCGTTTACCATTTTCAGTTAAGGTCATGCTACGGGTGGTGCGCGATAGTAGGCGCACGCCTAAATGTGCTTCAAGACGGGAAAGGCTCTGGCTCACTGCCGCCGGACTCATACCTTTAGCCCGTGCCGCCGCTACAATACTGCCGTTCTCCACTACGCGAATAAAAGTGCTAATCAGCCCTAAAACGTCCATATTCTCCCCCAACTCTTAATTCGTCACTTTTGCTTAATAATGATTAAAGCATAACCCCTCTACAACCCTTCTCGTAAGCTTGTTAATTTAGCCGGAGTTTCGTCTACCCATATAAAAAGGATAATCTGATGACTGATGCTACCACAAAAAACAGACTGAAAACCCGCCTTCCAACGTACATGGCGCCTTACATATTTGCTTTATATATGGCGATTATCATGGCGTTCCTGATGAGTCTGGTCATCACTTTAGGTGAATTTGGAATGGGACCACATTACATGACAAATGTGATGAATGCTTACCAAATCGCCATGCCAGCGGCTTTCATTTGCATACTGATAGTCCGTCCTGTTGTTATTCGGCTTGTTGGATTGACCGTTCACGGTCACTGAGATATTCGCCTGCCCACTATGGGTGTCCAATTAAAGTTTGCCCCGCTTCTTGTTTACAACAGACTTTATAACTTGCTTAGGCCCGTTGTGTGCCAGGAGCGGACATCGTTAATATCGACATGAACTAATATGCGGGGGAACAGTTCAAAAGAGAGTGGGTTGCAGCTGTGTTCCGTTCGTCCAATAAAATACTGGGATACGTAGCCAGATATAATTCAGAAAGCAATGCTCCCTATACGTCTTACCATAACAGTGATGTTACGCAGCCGATTATTTCCATTAAAGGCCGCGGGGGAAAAAAGGCCGGTTTGGGCACTGTTCTACGGCCATTATGTGCAACTGATGCATTTCAGCGCGCTGGAGATAAAGGCGGCGATAATGAATGAAGGCAATGAAGGCAATGAAGGATGTGGTGGTAATCACGGCCCGAACAGCGGCGGGTATGACCAGCTGGGTTATGGCACCCTAACTTTACTTAATTGATATCTTATTAATTTTTGGCAAAAAAGCCGGTCTTTAAAAGGGGCATTTGAACACCTGCAGTGACCTTCCTGCTTGTAGCAATACTCTGCTAGTTGACAAACCTCAGTCTGCTTCAGAATAACTGTAAACGTCCGCTCCTGTTGCCGGTGAGTTTGTCTTTATGAGGGTAACTGATTGATGACTGAGTGCGTTCAAGAGAACGCTGGCATGAGGGGGATTTTACTTTATCGCCCTTGTCGGAGTAACGGACGCTACACGACGGTAAAGCTTTACCCAGAAAATAACCCCCCGTTACGAGAACAGGGGGCAGTCAGACGGCACCGGTCATTTAGGTGGTTCTTCCGATTCCGTCTCGGGCAGTGTAACGTTCAATTCAAGCACAGAAATATCGTCACCTTTTTGCTCGAACTGAACGTGGAGCATTTCAGGGTCAATCTGAATGTATTTACAGATGACCGCTAAAATATCACGTTTCAGATCCGGCAAATAAGCGGGTTCACTGTCCCCTCGACGCCGCTCGGCTACGATGATCTGTAGCCGTTCCTTGGCTATATTGGCTGTCGGTTTTTTGCGGGACAAAAAGAAATCTAACAAGGCCATGGCTTATCCCCCAAACAGGCGTTTCAGAAAACTCTTCTTCTCTTCCTCAATAAAACGGAACGCACGTTCCTCACCCAGCAAACGACTTACTGTGTCGTCGTATGCCTTACCAGCGTCCGATTCCTGATCCAGAATAACGGGCTCGCCCTGGTTGGACGCTCGCAGCACTGACTGATCTTCAGGAATAACACCTACCAGTGGAATGCGCAGAATTTCGAGCACATCTTCCATGCTCAGCATATCACCACGGCTGACGCGACCTGGGTTGTAACGTGTAAGAAGCAGATGCTCCTTGATCGGATCCAGACCTTGTTCTGCACGACGGGATTTTGATGACAAAATACCCAGGATGCGGTCGGAGTCGCGAACAGAGGAAACTTCCGGGTTAGTGGTAATGACCGCTTCATCGGCAAAATACAGTGCCATCAGCGCGCCGGTTTCGATACCTGCCGGTGAGTCGCAGACGATAAAGTCAAAGTCCATCTCAGCAAGATCGTTCAAGATTTTTTCAACGCCTTCACGAGTCAGCGCGTCTTTGTCGCGGGTCTGTGAAGCCGGTAAAATGTACAGGTTTTCAGTGCGCTTATCTTTGATAAGGGCCTGATTCAGCGTGGCATCACCCTGAATTACATTGACAAAATCATACACAACGCGACGTTCGCAACCCATGATCAGGTCGAGATTACGCAAACCGATGTCGAAATCTATGACGACGGTTTTTTTGCCTTTTTGGGCAAGTCCGGTAGCAATGGCTGCGCTTGAAGTGGTCTTGCCAACGCCCCCTTTACCCGATGTAACAACAATTATGCGTGCCATGTAAGGATTCCTTGTCAAAGGTCGTAGTGCCTGCCTGGTGCGTGACGCAAGCAGAAACTTAATATAAAGGTTGTACGGTTAACACATTATCCAGGAGGCTAAGTCTCGCGGCCTGTCCAAAATAATTGGATGGGATTTGATCGCTCAACCAATACTGACCTGCGATTGAGACTAACTCAGCGCCCAGATAGGTGCAAAAAATCTGACAATTCGTATCACCCGCCGCGCCAGCCAGTGCTCGACCACGCATCATGCCGTAGATATGAATATTACCATCGGCTATGAGCTCGGCACCGGCGCTAACGCTGCTGGTTACAATAAGATCGCTGTTACGGGCATAAATTTGTTGGCCTGAACGGACTGGCGTGCTGACAATCCGCGTTTTTGCAGGTGCATTATCCGGTACAGCAGGCACGACCGGAGCCGGAGGTTCAGCGACAACGCGCTTGGTCCGACCTTCGTTTAAAAGCGGTAATCCGGTAAGAGCGATCGCGCGCTTTTGCTGTTCATCTTTGCACCCACTGATGCCTACAACGCGAAAGCCTGCAGAAACGACAGCCTGTTGAATGTTTTTCCAGTCTGCATCACCGGTAAGTGCTGCAACGTTAATAACAACAGGGGCATTTTTCAGAAAAGCGGGAGCTTGCTCAACTTTTTCCTGTAATGCCTGATGAATAACCTTTGGCTGTGCACTGTATAAATGCACAACTGATAAGGTAAAACTGCTGCCTTTTAGTTCTATTGGCGATTGTGACATCTATCCTGACTCAGTCTCAGCAACTTTAAATCCCCGGAATACCACACGGGGGGCGATATTCCGATGTACGCTATGCATGGTATAGTTACAGTTATATCTAGGCAAGCCACCGTTCCAATAAAATAGAGTTAAAAAAATGCTTTGTGCAATTTATAGAAGTAATAAACGTGATCAAACCTACCTGTATGTCGAAAAAAAAGACGATTTCACTCATGTTCCTGAAGAACTGATGAAAAGTTTCGGCAAGCCGGAGTTTGCAATGGTGCTCAATCTTGCAACGCGTGAGAAGTTGGCGCACGCGGATATCGAGAAAGTTAAGCAAGCTTTAATCGATCCGGGCTATTACCTGCAAGTACCGCCTCCGGTCGAGAGCTTATTAAATATCCATCTGGGATCAGACAATAAATAATCAGATTATTCTCGGGAAAATCTGACATTTCCCGCCTTTTGAGAAAATGAGAGGCGGGGAACTTGCATTCATTCGCTGACTCCTTCAGGTTAATCTTTAATAGGAATGTTGATTGCCATAAAAGTTGCCAAAAAAGGAAGCACGCGATGAGGATGAGATTATCGGTTATCACCCTGGCGATGGGTGCAGTCATCTTGAGCAGTTGCGCCAATGATAAAAATCAGGCGACGGCCGCGTTACCTTCAGGACAGGTTCAGTCCGTGACTCCAACCACCTCAAGCCCGGCTCCTGCACCGACGGGCGCAGTTAACCCGTTTGCCGCAAAAAATGGGCCAGCTGAAACTCTGTTGACGTCAAAACCCGGCCAAACCACACTGGCAGTTCAGGGGCGAAATCCTGCAGAATTCCCCGGTTATGTTGAACAGCTAAAAGCCAAGGCGCAGCAGCAGGGCATAAGCCAGGCTACAATCGACAGTGCGTTCGCCAATATTCATTTTATCGATCGAGCCATCAGCTCTGATCAGAATCAGCTTGAAAATAAAATTACCCTCGACGATTACCTGCGTCGGGTCCTGTCTGCGTCAAAAATCCAGGAAGGCCAGACGCTATTCCAGCAAAACAGTGCTCAGCTTCAACAGGTGAGTGCCAAATATGGCGTTCAGCCGCAGTATGTGGTCGCGCTATGGGGCATGGAAAGTGGTTACGGAAAAATTCAGGGCAAAGATGACGTCTTCTCGGCTCTGGCAACGCTGGCCTTTGAAGGGCGCAGGGAGGCATTTTTCACTAAAGAATTTTTATCCGCGCTGACTATTGTTGATCAAGGCAAAGCCACCAGTGAGATGATGAAAGGTTCCTGGGCCGGTGCGATGGGGCAATCACAGTTTATGCCCAGTTCGTATCTGAGATACGGCGCGGATGGCGACGGTGACGGCAAAATCGATATCTGGAGCAACACCGCCGACGTTTATGCCTCGACCGCCAATTATTTATCTTCCGAAGGCTGGAAAAACAACCAGAACTGGGGGCAGGAGGTCAAGCTTCCGGCTGGTTTCGATACCACGCTGGTGGGGTTGAAGACTGAACAAATGCGCAGCGTTAGCGACTGGCAGCAAAAAGGGATTGTTGCAGCTGACGGCAAACCTTTACCTGCTTCTGTGACGCGTGCGTGGATTATTACCCCAGACTCCGATCAGGGCCGGGCATTTATGGTTTACGATAACTTCAGGACCATCATGCATTGGAATCGCTCCTACTACTTTGCTATCAGCGTTGGCATGATGGCCGATGATATTGCCGGAGCGGCCGCAAGTAATGGGTCTGACAACAGCAAATAGGGAGAGAGGTTATGTATCAGCATCATGACTGGCATGGCGCATTACTGGATTTTCCGGTAAGCAAAGTGGTTTGCGTGGGGAATAACTATGCCGATCATATAAAAGAGATGGGCAGTGAACAAGCCAGTGAACCGGTTGTTTTTTTGAAGCCCGAAACGGCGTTATGCGATCTCCTGCAGCCAGTTGCGATCCCCAAGGATTTTGGGGCCGTTCATCATGAGATTGAACTGGCTGTACTGATTGGCTCTCCCTTGAAGCAGTCTACGCAAGAGCGGGTGGCAGAGGCGATTGCCGGGTACGGCGTGGCGCTCGATATTACTCTCAGAGATTTGCAGACGCAGTTTATTAAGCAAGGGCAGCCTTGGGAAAAGTCCAAAAGCTTTGATGGCTCGTGCCCGGTCTCAGGTTTTATCCCCGCAGCCGAATTTGGCGATGCCCAGCAGGCCGACCTTATATTGTCGGTCAACGGCGAGATACGCCAGCAGGGTAATACGCGCGATATGATCACGCCCATCCTGCCCTTGATTGCCTATATGAGCCGCTTTTTCACGCTGCGAGCAGGAGATATTGTTATCACCGGTACGCCAAAAGGTGTAGGGCCGATAGGCGCTGGCGATCGTCTGGAGATTTCCCTTAACGGAAGAATTTTAAATACCCGAGTAATATAAGGATAATTATTGTGGGATTAAGGCCGCTTTGCTTGCATCCGTTAGCTAAAGCGTCTATATAGTCTGCCTCATTTTACTAAAACCGGATGTCACTATGTCTCAACTCGCTTTTTGGCAGCAAAAAACACTGCCTGAAATGACCGATGAAGAATGGGAAGCACTGTGCGACGGTTGCGGGCAATGCTGTTTACACAAGTTAATTGATGAAGACACGGACGAGATTTACTTCACCAACGTTGCCTGCAACCAGTTGAACATCAAGTCTTGCCAGTGTCGCAACTACGAAAACCGTTTTTCGCTTGAAGAAGACTGCATCAAGCTGACTCGAGAGAATCTGACCAAGTTTGACTGGCTGCCGCCGACCTGTGCCTATCGCCTGATTGGCGAGGGGAAAGATTTGCTGCCATGGCATCCGTTGCTGAACAAAGACTCCAAGTCGGCGATGCACGGCACGCGTATTTCTGTCCGTCACATTGCCGTGCGTGAAGACGACGTAGTGGATTGGCAGGATCACATCCTGAACAAGCCGCAATGGGCCAAATAGGTTTCTGATATTGAAGGGGAATAGCGTTAGCCTAATTTTGCCTCCGGCACATATGGCGCATTCTGTGTGAAATCTGCATTCAGAATCGACATTTGATCACTCTTATTCTCGCTGTATTTCTTTAGACTGAGTTTTTGGCCCATTGGATTAAAGATGGGCCTGCAAGCCTTCATTGACCTATCTTGCGGTTATTCTTCGCCCATATCTCCTTTTCATGATCTTCCCGGCACTCCCTGCAGCAGTAACTGGTGCCCGTCACTGATTGCTCTCCGCAGTCGCCATTTTTACAAATTAGGGAAGGGGGAAGTGGTCTGGCGCGGTTGGCTATCGCCGCGTTAAGATGGTGTTCAAACTCTTCCATTGCTTCATCAATAATATCAGCCATTTTTATACCTCCCGGATGATTTCTTTTGGGGTTTTTGTTCCATCCCGTCCTGGTAACCCCGCTGGTAGACCTCATCGAAAAACTGCCTGATAAAATCAACCCGCGGAAGGCTCATCGTATGCCGCCGTTTGGTTACTTCTCCGGCAGTATCTTCAATGTATTCATCCA
The DNA here is from genome assembly GCA_963922555.1 of uncultured Serratia sp. GTDB lineage: Bacteria > Pseudomonadota > Gammaproteobacteria > Enterobacterales > Enterobacteriaceae > Rouxiella. Next base: position 11,599 of record CAWUIY010000046.1, read on the forward strand.
TATACTCATCGAATTTCGTCATATAAACCTCGAGTTACAGGTGATAAAAAGCCCCGAATTTACGAGGCTGGAAGAGGGTTATGATTTATTCCTTTCGGCGATCATCGCATCGGCGATGGCGTAACAGGCTGCGCTCGTATCGGCGTAGTTATTGTTCGATACGGCGGTTCCTTGCGTAATAATCGCGCCGAGCATGGCGTTATTGGCAAAGTAATCACGCAGCGTCATCCCATCCTGGGCGTAGTTATGTTCCTCAAGCCAATCATCTTTGCTGTAAGGCCGGGGAAAGGCCTGACCTCCGGTATCGGTACTCATCATTCATTCCTTATCAGTTGTTTAGGCGAAAAAAAACCGCTCAAGGCGGCGGGATTAAGTCATTAAGTGGCCCGTATCAACGGGGTTAGGATTATTTGCGCGGTGCAACGGCATAGAGGGCAACCTGTGGCAGGCAAAGGTTGTCGGCGCTTGGGTAATAGCGTGTTTCACGCACCGATAATGCTTTATCAACCCGGTTTATCGGTTTGCGTTTACAACTAAGTTCTACCCGGCTCGGGCGGCCCGGCGTGACGTCCAAATCTTTACTAAAGTCGTTGACCGACAGCGTTTGCAAATGCAGGCGTCTCTCGCGTCGGCGAGTGGCGGCGGTGCCATTAAAAAGCGTTCTTCGAGTCATGCTTATCTCCTGAGCGATCAAGGTGTATAAAGCCCGCGGGCCAAGGCACAATGCTAGGTTTTATTTTGGCTTTTCAGCCACGTAGGTAAAATATTCACCGTTATAAAGAGCGGGATGAATTCGTTGGTTCTTAAATGAACTTTTAAACGATTTCGATAAGAAATATTGAACCATTAGTACGATTTAGGCAAGGCTAAAAGTACAAATTAAGAAATATAAAATGTACTTTTGGTTTTAATTGTTGAAAGGATTGATGATTTTTTGGAAACGAAAGAGAACTTCAGGGCAGGGGGAAAAAAATCATTGATTGTAATAATTAAAAAACCCAGCACCAGGGCTGGGTATAGAGTTAAAGGCTGTTAAAGCAGTCTGAACTTGGTCTCGACCGCGACGCCAATGATCCGACAATTGCCGTTAATCGGCACCATCGGCCAGGCGGGATTTAACCCTTTCAGGTATTTCTGGCCACTGTCGATAACGTACTTCTTGAAGGTTGCTTCATTGAAGTCGGTGAGTTTCGCCACGACCAGTTTGCCGTTGGTTGCCTCTTTTCCAGTATCGAACAGCACAAAAGTGCCTTCCGGAATGCTTAACCCCATTGGCGCGGTCATTGAATCGCCGTCTACCAGTAACCAGAATCCTTCACCCTGAATATGGGCCTCCGACTCTAACCAGAGATCGATATCTTTGAGATTGTATGCTTCGATAGCTTCATTCCAGGCGCCAGCCTGAACCTTGCTGAGCACGGGATACTTCACTCCCTGAGTGTATGGCCTGAAATTCGTGACATTACTTTCTCCGCCGGTAGTGATCCCCAGCTGTAACCATACGGGATCGACTTTCAGAAACTTGGCCAGCTCAGCCATTATGGCAGGGCGCGGCATCGATTCGGCATTAAACCACTTACTGACACCTTTTGAAGAAAGGCCTGTCGCACGGGATAAAGCCATCCCGCGCCCGTGTTCATCTAGCCCAGCATCTTTACAGGCTTGCGCAAGCCTCTGAGCAAATTCTTCACGCAATTTTTCAGTTCGAACCATGAGTACGATAATAAACCACTTGAAAAAACTTTCAGTACGAATGTAGTATGTACCGAAAGTACGAGACTGGATTGCCGATAAAGTATCGGAAATCGCGGTTAAAAGATAGAGCGGTCAGCAGGAGGCTAGGTTCACTGGCCAAACTCATACCACGATTATCTCGTCAATGATCACTGCTCTTTTCACAACGGACTTTGTCCCACGTCGCTGCAAAGCGAATTTAAACCTTTGTTTAAACCTCTATTTATCCCGTCATTAATGGGTCTTGAACCTGCTAACCAGGACAAATCCCTGGCTGAGCCTGGTGCCAGACAGGGGCTAAGGGGACCTTATGAAAAGAAGCTGGTTTATTTATGAAAACCTCAGCACGGCAGAAGCCGACGAATTAATCCTTCAGTATCAATCACGCAACATTCAAACCCGCAGGCAACTTAACCATGACCGACTTTCATGGTCCGTGTCCGCCTTGCTTGAAGAAAACAAACGCCGCCCTAAAGCAAGCAGCCAGTGGGTTAGCGTCCTGGGAAAAATCATTTGATAACTCGGCCTGCGAAAGAATTATTTCGCGTTTTATAACGCTGGAAATGATTTTGCCTGAGGCTATTTGGAACCACTGGAGAAAGTAATGAAAAAACAAGACGCAATTTATGCGCTGCCAGCCGTTTTAAAACAAGCAGACCTGCGCCGCGTGTGGTGTCGCGGGCGCAGAACGATTACGCCTTCTCAGCGAGTCTGGACTCGTTACATGCTTTCTTTATGGGGAAAACATCTGGGCGGAGATGACGCCCCCTCAGGCTGTGTGAATGTCATTGGTCGATTAATGATTCGTTCCGAGTGGAGTCACGACCGGGCAGAAAGGATTATTAATGTGGTGAAGGATCTTTACCAGCAAGGCTATCGCGGTGAGGAGCTGTTCAAGGTCGCGCGTGGCATTTTCCTGCCGGGTTCCTCGATAAGCGGCATGATCGCTTCGATCTCCGAAACGGATGATGCAGCGTTCGTTGAATCCGTTTTACACCAAGAAATCAGGCGCGATAGCCCGATTCGATCTATTGCCATTAAACGCTATTGCGAACAGCGCACGGTGCAAAATATCGCCCAGGACATTCATTATCACACCGGCTTTGATATCCAGGCGGCTAGAAAGCGCGTGGTGTGGTGCGAAGAGATCCTGGAAGAAGAGATGTTTTTTGCAATAAAACGCGAAATATAGGTAAAAAATACCTATCAATGAAAGTTTATCGAAAAATATTTAAAAATTACTTGTAAGTTGAGAAATGAAACTGTATATTTCATCTAAGCTTGAAAATTAAAGCGTACAAAGCTCCACGCCAAACAAACACAGAGGCCCTTGCAGAAATGCGAGGGCTTTTTTTATGCCCAAAATCAAACACCCGACGTCTGTGTGTGGTGGAGATGATGAAGATGAATCAAAACAGTGACGGATTCTGGACACATTATTGGGCGACGATTACCGCCCTTGCCAGCGCGGCTGGCCTGACAACTGAACAATGGATTTATGTATTTTGTGCCGTCTTCGGTGCGCTGCTTTCGCTTGGGTCATACCTGGGTAATCGCCAGGCACTGAAGGCCAAACAGGAGGAAGACGAGAAGAGAACGGAAATTCTTCGTGCTTATCTCTCTTCAAGAAAAGACACCTCAACGCCTCACTAACGACCACTCGCTCAATACGCATCACTTAGGTTGAGCACATTCCAGACTTTCTATTATCAACACTGACGTCATTTTATGTGACGCCATTTCCTGCGCCCGGCTTCTTGCTACCTAAAGGCGCATCACCGCAATGCAGGCAATCTTGTGATATGGCTGATCCATCAGAAATACTCAATGTCATTACGGCGCAGGTAGCCGCAATTATTTACCCCAACGGCACCGGCTCGGCCAGCATTACTGACACAGCGGTCAACGTTTATGCTGGCTGGCCACTTCATAGCACGCTCGACACCGATATCCTGGCTGGCACTTCCCATGTATCGATATTCCCGATGGATGAGGAACAAAAAATGGCTACCGCGCTGGGGCGACCCTACCGGTTGGTGACCAGCGGTGATCCTTCGATTGTCGCGACGGTAAGTGATACATCCGTGACGCTTTCAGGCACGGTTTCAATTCCGCAAAACGTTTATTTTTTGGTTGATGGCACGGGGTATCACTATTCGGTGCAGTCTACCGACACGCTGACGTCGATAGCCACCGCGCTGGCGACGCTTATCCCCAACGCCAGCAATGTTGACGCGGTTATCAGTCTTCCACAGGCCAGAGAAATTACGGCCAGGATAGGGGGCGTAGGCTCTGAGGCGCGGGAATTACGCAGGCAAACCAAAGATTACCGTGTGACGGTCTGGGCGCCAACCACCGCGCTGCGCGATACGTTGGGCAGTGCACTGGACGCGGCGCTGTCAATCGACAGTGATCTCACCCTGTCTGATAATTTGCCTGCCTTTATGGTCTATGCCCGCTCCATGTATTCACAGAACACCCAGATTTATCGGCGTGACATCGTATTTTCGGTGAACTACGCCACTTCGCAAACTCTCTCGGCGCCACAGGTAGTAGCGCCAGTTATGAGCATCAACGACCACACCAACACCCTCTAAATCATCAGGAGTAATCATGTCAGATACCGATGACGTTAACGCGTCAGGCACCACTGCGCCCGTAAGCGCAGCATCTCCCTCGGCAGCGGCGGCTTCAGGCCTCGGCTATATCTTGGTCACCCGCTATGCGTTTGCCGATTATCAGGTGGGCGACGAGATTACTGACGAGGATGCTATCAAAGACATCCTTGCCGGCGAACTCGCCGTATACGTGATTAAACGCGCAGCATAACACCCTCTCATTTCACATCAGGCCCGCATGAAGCGGGTTTTTCATTTGGAGATAGCCATGCCGATTTATCAAGCTGGCAGTTTGAACACCTCTGCGCTGACCGCGCCAGATTTATATGTCCAGGTTGTCGCACCCAAGACTCAATACATTAATGGCGTAGCGACTGATGGCCTCGGTCTGGTCGGTATCGCGAGCTGGGGACCCGTTAACAGCCCGTTCCAGATTGGGTCGGCGAGCGATCAGGCCCTGTATATCGGCAACCAGCAAAATCGCAAATACGATCTTGCTACCGCAGTGGCAATTTCCCTGCAATTGGGTGCCACCAATCTGAACTGCGTGCGTGTTACCGACGGTACCGATATTGCCGCCAGCGTTGCGCTGAATGATGCGGCAAGCACCCCGGTAACCGGCGTGACGCTGACCGCGATTTACAGCGGCACGACAGGTAACAGCATTCAGGCGATGATTACTGCCGGTACGGCCGTTGATTCCTACAAGTTGACTATTTACCTGCCGGGCCAGACTGCCGAGGTGTTCGATAACATTACCGGTTCTGGCGCGACCTTCTGGGCTAACCTGGTCAGTGCAGTAAACAATGGCCAGACCAGCGTTCGTGGTGCAAGTCAGCTAGCCATTGCTACCGTGGGTTCCAGTACTGCGCTGCCCGATGTTGCCACAACCTATACGCTGAGCGGCGGTACAGATGGCGTGGCTTCAATCACTGACACCACGTTAATCGGCACCGACGGCACCAGCACCACCCGCGAGGGGATGTATGCACTGCGTGGCACTAACTCGCAGGTGATCAACCTGGTGGGTCTGACCACCACGACTCTGTGGCCAACCGTCAATACCTTTGCCGCAAGCGAAGGTTCTTATGCGATTTCACAGTTTTCAGCAGGGACTACCTACGCCTCGGCGGCGACCTTGCTCAATACTGCAGGTGTCGATAGCTGGAACTTCAAGGCGATGGTCGGTGACTGGACGTACTGGCTGGACAGCGTTAATGGCCTGACCCGCATGGTCGAACCGGCAACCTTCGAGGCGGCAAATATTGCCTCGCGTAGCCCGAGTGTGTCGACGCTAAACAAGTCAATTAGCACGATCGTTTCTACCCAGCGCAGCCTGGCTAACCAGCCTTATTCGCTGGCAGAAATTGGCTCAATCAACTCGGCGCGACTGGACGTCATCACTAATCCTTGCCCGGGCGGCAGTTACTTTGGCATTCGTTCGGGGCGTAATACCAGCTCGACCGCAAGTCAAAACGACGATACCTACACCCGTATGACCAACTACCTGTCGCTGACGCTGGCTGCGAGTTTTGGCGATGTGGTCGGGCAGAATCAGACTGCGGACCTGCGTCGCGAAACCAAGAGCACCATTGAGGCGTTCCTGCAAAACCTTGACGATCAGGGCATGATTGGCGACCCGAACGGCGGTGCGTCATTCTCCGTCACGCTGGACTCCACCAACAACCCGGACTCTCAGGTAGCGCTTGGCTATATGCAGGCCGATGTCGCCGTTAAATACCTGAATGTCGTGCGCTATTTCCTGATTAACCTCGAGGGCGGCGGCAGCGTCACCCTCTCGGTTTCTAACTCAGCATCCAACTAATCACCTTCAGGACCCGCCACGGCGGGTTTTATATTGGGAGCAATACTATGCCGCAAAATGGATACACTCTTGGCCGCGATATCGCGATTGATATCGTTACCGCCTACGGAACTCTGCGCATCCCGCAGGTTATTAGCTTTGAAGCCATGCCCAAGGTCTCGAGCCTGGAAATCACGCCTCTTAACGGACTGACAGATGAGCTGCTGATCCCTAAAAACTGGGTTGGCACCATTGAGGCAGAACGACAAGATGCGACCCTGGATGCCTGGTGGGCACAGTGGGAAGCCGACTACTACAACGGCGTTAACCGCGCTGCGGGCACTATCACTGAAACGGTTGAAGAAGTGAATGGTTCAGTCAGCGTATGGCGTTATACCAACGTGCAGATCCATTTCACCGAGCCGGGTAAAAAATCTGGCGACCAGACAGTCCGTCAGGTGATGTCCTTCACTGCACAACGTCGTATCCGCGTATCCTGATTGAGAGAGAAAAATGGCCAAGTTAAACGTTCACGCAGATAAAGACGAGTCTCTGCAGCAGCAAAGGGAAGAGAGCGGCACCGTTACGGACGTGCACGGCCGTGTCATCAAGATCCGCGAGCTTGATGCCGTGCAGGAAGCCAGAGTGTTTTGCGCTGCGGGTGCGGAAGACGCGGTAAATATGCCTTACATGAATATGTACGTTTTCCCGGCAGCTAAGGTTGAGGAAATTGACGGCGAGAAGTATGCCGTTCCCACCAACAAGTTGCAGATTAACGGTATGCTCAGCGTGTTAGGCAAAGCGGGGCTAAACGCGGTACAGGCGTTTATGTTCCAGCAAGCTGGCGAAGAGAACGCCAATCCACTGGATAACAACGCCGCAAAAAACTAGCCCAGAACCCTGAGTTTCGCAACCAATGCTGGCTGATGAAAAACGGGGTTCCATTTCATGTTGTCTTTAAAATCGATGAACTTTTGCCGCATGAAAGATTCGCAATGGCAGTGGTGTTTAGCGAATTTGAGGGCAATAAATTTGACTGGGCGACAAAACAGTTTGAGGAGCCTGGCTGATCAAACCGGCGGTAATCTCCGGTCAAAAAGTTTGCGCTTCGATATGTTTTCAACAACCCCGGCCATGGCGCTGGGGTTTTTTATTGCTACGCATGAGGTTGTCTATGAAGTCTAAAAATAGGGGCCATCCTGGTCGTCGCGACAAAAGCGGCAAGAATCGCAAGAGGAGGCCAGCCAGCCAGCGAAGCAAAAAACCAGAAAATGAAGTCCCGGAAGAAAAAAAGTCTGCGGACGCAGGTGAATCAAAATGGGAGAAGTTCAAGAAGGCTTGGGATAAAGGCAAGGATATCGCCACCCAGCTCAATGCGGCTAATGATGTTGGCCTGGCCTATGAAAGTCTGTTGGAGAGTATGAGGACGCGAGGTGTCAACAACCAGCAGATAAAACAGGCGCAAGATTACATTTTTAACAACTACATTCCCGGCACCTCACAATTGGACCGGATGAGCATACTCGCGGGGGCGCAAAAAACGTTTAACCCTGGGTTCAGCAAAGACCAGTCGTTGCAAGCGGCAGAAATGATGGTACCGATTCTCTCGCGCTATGATGTCGCCTCAACGATGGGGGATGAATCATACGATGCCTCTAAGGATGATAATCGCAAAGCTATCAATGGATTGGTTGTCGCAATGGGCGCGGTTAACCAGCCTAAGCTTGCCACTGAAATTGTCGATAGCGTGTTTAAATATGCTCAGGGCACCGGCCAGACTATCGATGAGAAGAAAACCGAGGCATTTCTCGCCAACAAAAATGTGGCCAGCCATAACCAAAATCTGCATGCGCTTTTCAGCGTTCTTGAACCTGTTATCAGCAATCTTGGTGGTGATGAAACGGCCAACGGTTTGCAAAAAGCCTCTGACTCGATTAATGGCAAGCAGCCTTTATCGCCCCTTTCTCGTCAAGAAATGATCAAATTGGGGATGGCCAATGCCAAAGGTACGGGACAATCCCAGAGTTTACGCGCGCTTCAAAACTCAGACGTATCAAGTTATGCGCAGCAGCTACGAACCCTATATAAAGCCCACGGCATCAGCAGTTCGGCAGATATTCAGCGTGAAAACGGCATTCTTTTTGGCGGCCCAGGGGCAAAAATCTATAACCAGATTATGGACACGATGGATAAAACGCAGCCCGGTTACGAAAGCGCGCTAGGCGTTAGTGCGGTGGTAGATAATCCTCAAAATCGGGTGTTACTGGCGAAACAGCAGCTTGAAAAAAGCAAACAGGATGTTCAGCTCTCTGCTGCTTTACATACTGGCATCATGCCAGCATTCAAGAAAATCAATGGGTACTGGTCTGAAGCCAACGAATATGCTGCAAGCTTTATCAATAAACACCCTTTACTCAGCCAAATTGGTTTGGGTAGCGCGCTGGCTTCACAAGTGCCTGGAGTTAAAAGCCTGCTTAAAAAATCAGCACTTGCGCTTAGCGGTCCTCTTAAACGAACCGGTGGCTATCTTGGCCGTATGGCCATCGATGTGGCAAAAAACAAATTGCCGGCGCTGGGAAGAGCGGCGTTGCCGATTCTGGAAGACGTTGCCTTACCTTTTGTGGCTGATATCGCGGTACCTGCAGTAGTGGTTGCAGGCGTAGGTTATGCGGGCCATAGCGTGACACAGTCCGAAGAGATGGCTGAACTTGACAGGGTTAAAAGACGAAATTGGGCGCTAAATAACCCTAAGCAGCCCTATTACTATGGCGATGCAAATTTAAAACCGTTGTCTCCCAAGCCCGGAATATCTCTCTTATCCCAATTTCCAGATGTGCCTTCCGTCTCAAAGCAGCCTATTACTATTCAAGTTAACTCCATTCTGGATGGCAAGAAGGTCGGCGAGGGCACGGCTACCTATCTCGCAAGGGAGGCCGCGAAACCAAGAAATAGCGTCAGCGGTTTTGACGCTTCCCAGTTCGGGATATTGCCTGGATCGGTAAGCAAGCTGGCCACCAACTAACGGAGTTTATATGTCGGTATTAAGCGTACTGAATAAATTAGCCCCGGCAACAGATACCACCACGACCCGTCTAAAGCTCGGCGACTTCCAGTTCGCTGATTTTGAAGTCCCCGAACGTCTGTCGATCCCAGCTAAACAAAAAACGATTATTCACCAGATGATCGGTGGCAAGCGCGTCATCGATGTGCTGGGCGTGGAGTACGAGGCGTTTAGCTGGTCAGGCATCATAAGCGGGACTAAAGCAGGCGACCGCGTCACCACGCTTGAGAAGATGCGCGACGCGGGGAAAGTGCTGAAACTCACGCTGGGCACCTACAGTTTTAATGTCGTGATTACGCGTTTTGTGCCGGTGTTTGAGTATCTCTATCGCCGGCCTTATACCCTCGAGCTGGCGATTGTCGAACGCACGGATGCGCCAGTGAAAGCGGATACGCTGACCGGCGCGCTCGATGCATTGGTCAAAAGCGATCTCGGTACTGCTTTGGGGCTTGCCACCATAGTTAACTCTTCGGCGGTGAGCAATGCGACGAACAGTGCTACGTCGGCCCTCGGCGAGGTGAAGTCCACCATCAATACCATGCAATCGGCAATCAACGGGGTGCAAAACCTGGCTCATGCAACGATTGAAGAGGTTCAGACAATAGTTCGGCCAATCGTTGCAGCGCAACAGGCGGTGACCGCGTCGATTACTCAGGTTGAAGCCGAGGCGAATAAAATTGCCACGCTTGGCGGGCTG
>CAWUIY010000047.1:0-21488 GCA_963922555.1 uncultured Serratia sp.
ATTCTAAGCTCTTCTATTCTAATTGTGTGGTTTTTATAAACCCCACAAAAAAACTCGAGATCTTCGTGCGGATAGAGCATCAAGTGGTAAAAGCTTCGCCTCACAGGTCGCGACAGCGTAAGTAATGATGTCAGCGGCATGTAAGAACTTATGTCAAAGAGGCGGTTCTCTGCCAAGAGTGAATCGTCAATAATCTGCCAGCATAATAGACTTTTTGCAAAAAAAAATACATTAGTTATTTTACTTTTTAAAGCCCTTCACTTTTGCTATCGCTTTTTATGCACTCAGCATACTCGTGAAAATTTCGCTTAGGATGTCGTTTAATAGCTTTTCTTGAAACTTGGCTTCTCAATATATCTCCTGATCAACTTATAAGAATTCAATATTAAAATGTGTCATTTTATTTTTGAACTTCAATTAAGTAATCCTTATCAATAATAACGAACATCGCGGATTTAACGCCCTATGACTAAAACCGAGCAGTGATTATTTTCACCGAGATGGTTTATACTTGTCACTATCCCCTACACTCGGGCCAAAATTGTTGACAATCCTAATTTTTTGGGGGCAGCACATGCGCCTGTCAGCGGTCCATAAAGAGATTCTGCTTGCCCTTTACAGAATTCACATTGCTGAAAAAAAGGGTAACAACCCAGAACCCGCTGGGGCCATCACACTTTTCACCAATCTCAACATGACACGGCAGCGGCCCGTTGCCGTCACTGATTTTCGGCGCGCATGCTATAAGCTCATAGCCTATGAGATAGTAGAAAGATATCGCGATGAACCGTCGCAAAAATTTGTATTTAGATTGACTGCGCAAGGTGTGGTGAGAGCAGCCTCACTCTATTTCGAAAAGTGCGGCGAGCATACAACACCTTAATAAATGCCGGAAATCAGGCATACGAAACTTCCTGCCATACCTTGATTCATTTCTGCCGGGATGTGTTTTTCTCTCCCCTATAAATCAATCAAAGTTTTTTGCCTCTCGCTTAAGCTGGACTTGGATTAAGCATTAAAACATTTATCCATTGCGCATAAATTTTGGCATTAGCCAGTTCACTACAAGGGGATCTTTTCAAATGAAAGTGCAGAAAATAGCTCAAACTGCGTCAATTAACGTTCTGGAACCATGGGGTAATGTTGAAGGGTTGCCTAATACTCCCGCTGTTGAGCTATCCGGTATTCAGAAAGTCATTCCAGGCAAAGAAGATATTGATACGGGGATATTTCAGTGCAGTGCGGGCAGCTATCGACGCTCGGTTAAACAGGCTGAAATTATGCACTTCCTTAACGGTAACGGCTCCTTTACCCCAGACGGTGAAGAAACATTGACCTTTACCGCAGGTGACTCCTTCTTTTTTGAGGCAAATACCGAAGGTACCTGGGTCATCGAATCTGACATGCGTAAGCTGTATGTCATTTTTGATGCACTTTAATCCCCGCAATGATTGAGTCAAAGGGGTATTAATATTTCGAGGTGAACTTCTCGAAGCTGGCCACAAGGCTGTCGATAAAAACACGAGTGCGCGAAGGCATCAGGCGCCGCCCGGGGAAAACGGCCCAAACCGGCACTCCCGGGCACTCCCAGTCTTCAAGCACTCTGACCAGTTCCCCGGTGGCCAGATACGGATGGGCAAAATGGGTCGTTACGCTGGTGACGCCCGCGCCAAGACGGGCGAGATTAATTAAGACGCTCGGTGAATTGGCGACAGCCCGCATCGGCGGACTTCCCTCCCAATGCTCGTCACCATGGGTCAACGTCCACGGGGAAATCTCCCCCGCTCTCGTTCGCAAACGTAGCACCGCGCGCTCCATTAAATCTTGTGGATGTCGAATCACACCCTGCTTTTTAATAAACGAAGGCGCAGCGTAAAGGCCTACGCGAAACGTGCTCAATTGCCTGGCAACCAGCGTTGAGTCATTCTGTAAATTGCCCATACGTAAAGCAATATCATAACCTTCACTTATGATATCAACGCGTTGCTGCGAAGAATCAATATCCAGCGTTACCTGAGGATACTTTTCGATAAAGTCGGCCAGCAGTGCGCCAATCATATTTTGAGAAAAGTCACCGGGCATCGATATTCTTAATAATCCGCTTGGTTTTGCCTGCCGATTTTCTGTCAGCGCCAGCATTGCTTCCATTTCGGCTGAAATTTGCTGGGCATGGCGCAGCACGGCCTTACCATACTCGGTAATGACCATTTTCCGCGTGGTCCTGACGATAAGCCGCTCTCCGAGCTGGTTTTCCAGGGTTGCAATACGCCGTGAAACGGTAGAATTGGGAATATCCAGACGCTCGGCGGCCCCCGAAAAACTGCCCTCTTCTGCCACGCAGGCAAACAAAACCATGTCGGCCGGATCAAATTTCATGATTATTCCATTTTTGGGAATATGTTATCCATTTACAGAGTTTATGCCCATACGCGAAACAGTTAAAGTGAATTCAGCTAAAGGAGTTCATCCACCAGCCAGTTATTAACAACGTTTTATGTAATTTGAACAAAACAGCATTAATGACAAAGTGACGTAGATTGAATTGCCACGTTTTAAAGTAAGAGAAATATTTAAAATCATTATTCGCAGGATAAATATTGCTGCCGCCAAGGCGAATTTTCCAAATAACTTTACTGCCTCTTTTATCAGGATAAATACATGCGCTATTTTTCACTCGCTCAATACCAAGATGCCATTCTGCTTATTGCCCGCATCCTGTTAATGTTGGTATTCGTTATTTTCGGCTATGAAAAACTCATTGGCTTTAGTGGCACCATTGCCTATATGGCCACAACCGGCTCGCCGTTCCCAACCTTGTCGGCTATCGTCGCGGTAGTGCTGGAATTTTTCGTGGGGATCGCCATTATACTCGGTTTTTTCACTCGACCATTGGCGCTGATCATGGCCGTTTACACCCTGGTCACCGCCGTGATCGGGCATCACTTCTGGAACATGACAGGTTCAGCGCAATACGCCAACGAGATTAATTTTTATAAGAATGTCGCTATTATGGGCGGTTTATTCCTGCTTGCGCTGACAGGGCCGGGGAAATACTCACTCGACCGTCGATAAATACAACGACGTTGCCAGCCTAAAAACCATAAAATAATGTAGTTTATCGTCGCTAAAATTAGCACAGGCCCAGGAATATCCATCCTGGGCCTGTTTTTCTCATTGCTATAAATAACTTCCAATCAGCCCGTTATTTATCAACCCCGCTTGGCATCTGATTGGTCGAGACACGGCTATCAGCCCCGGTTACTGACGCCTTAGCGGAAGCTGGCGCAGGGGTGTTAATCAAGAATGTCACCTTCTCTTGCTGCGGATCATAACCTAGCCTGATGCTATCGCCGGATTTAAGCGTGTCGCCCAAGATTTCCCTGGCAAGTCTGACTTCAACTTCCTGGCGAATTTTGCGTTTAAGCTCACGGGCACCAAAATCAGGCTGATAACCCACTTGCGTTAAATGATCAATCAGGCTGTTATCAATAGAGACGCTGATATCCTGAGCCGATGCGGTTCGTATTAAATGGTCGAGTTGAATCTGGACAATCAGGCGAATATTTTCCTCTGAAAGCGAATTGAAAACGATGACTTCATCGATGCGATTCAGAAACTCTGGTCTGAAATGCCCTTTAAGAACCTGCATCAACTCGGTACGGATCTCCTTGTCGGATTTTTGCTGGTCTTTCGGCAGTGCCGCGTTGCCCATAATCACCGAAGAGCCAAGATTGCTGGTGGCAATTATGGTGGTGTTACTGAAATCGACGACGCGGCCTTTACCATCAGTAAGTCTTCCGTCATCAAACACTTGCAACAAAACGTTGTAGACATCGGGATGGGCTTTTTCAATTTCATCCAATAGAATCACGCTATATGGCCGACGTCTGACGCGTTCAGTAAGCTGCCCCCCTTCCTCGTGCCCCACGTATCCCGGAGGGGAACCGATCAGACGAGCAACGGCGTGCCTTTCCATATATTCAGACATATCGATGCGAATAATGGCCTGCTCGTCACCAAATACTGCTTCTGCAATTGCTTTAGCCAGCTCGGTTTTCCCGACCCCGGTGGGGCCGAGGAACAGGAAAGTCGCTACCGGGCGATGGGCCTGGCTCAACCCGGCACGGGAAAGCCTGACCGCATCGCTGACCGCAGTCACGGCGTCCTCTTGTCCCACAACGCGCTCGCGCAGTTTATCTTCCATATTGAGCAGTTTTTTCCGCTCCTCTTGTGTCAGATCGCTGACCGGAATACCGGTCAGACGTGAGACCACCTCCGCCACCGAGGCCATTGAAACCTCTAGCGTTTCTGAGCCGGTTTTGTTCTGCCAGGCTTCCGTCATCTCCTCCAGCAGTTCCTGTTTCTTGTCAATTTCATCTTCGGCATGTTTCACATCATCAAATTTCTTGCGGCCAGAGGCATAGTCGCGCTCGCGTTTGAGGTGTGAGATTTCGGCTTCCAGCTCCTGAATTTCCGGCGGCCTTGAGGAGGCACTAATACGGACTCGAGCGGCAGCCTGATCGATGAGATCGATCGCCTTATCCGGCAAAAAACGTGCTGTGATGTAGCGATCCGAAAGTTCAGCGGCTGCGACAAAGGCTTCATCACGGAAGGTCACCTGATGGTGCGCCTCGAGAGTGTCACGTAACCCACGCAAAATCATGATAGTCTGATCGACAGTAGGCTCTGGCACCAGTACCGGTTGGAAACGCCTTTCGAGAGCGGCATCTTTTTCGATATATTTTTGATATTCGTTAAGCGTGGTCGCCCCAATCAGCGTCAGTTCACCACGAGCCAGTGCAGGTTTAAGCACGTTGGCAATGTCTAATCCGCCTTCACCTCCGCCCTGACCGGCCCCAACAATGGTATGCAATTCGTCGATAAACAGAATTAACTCGCCTTTTTTGGCCGTCACTTCATCGATTAACTGCTTGGCGCGTTCTTCAAACTCGCCGCGATATTTAGCGCCTGCCACCAGCGAGTTAATATTTACTTCAACCAGTCGTTTGCCACGCAGAACTTCTGGAACGTCGCCTTTCACAATCCGCTGCGCCAGACCTTCAATAATGGCGGTTTTACCCACACCAGGCTCACCAATCAGTACCGGATTATTTTTCTTGCGACGGGCCAATACCTCAATGGTACTTTCAATTTCCTGCGCCCTGCCCAGTACCGGATCCAGTTTACCTGCGCGCGCCATTTCCGTCAGATCGCGCCCAATTTTATCCAGATTTGGGGTGCCGGTTGGCGTATCGATGCGGCCATCTTCAGCACCTTTACCGACTATTTTGACAATTTTTTGTCGAATCGCTTCCGGGGTGATGCCATATTTTTTCAATAACGCCCCGGCGATACTGTCAGTAACCTCGCTTAGGC
Source organism: uncultured Serratia sp. (assembly GCA_963922555.1). Classification (GTDB taxonomy): domain Bacteria; phylum Pseudomonadota; class Gammaproteobacteria; order Enterobacterales; family Enterobacteriaceae; genus Rouxiella. Next base: position 5,377 of record CAWUIY010000047.1, read on the forward strand.
CAATCAGCAAGTGTTCAGGACCCACATAGGAATGTCCCAGCTCCCTGGAGGCCTGAAACGCATACATAAAGGCTTTTTTCAGACGCGGTGAAACGGTGATCTCTTCAAGAGAAGCGCCCGTTTCGCTGGCGCCCGAATAGAGATTTTGGTCGATATAGCTTTTGATATCTTCCGGAGAAATTTTTAAATCTTTAAAAATTGCCGCGCAGATATCGCTGTCTGCAAGAACATAGAGAAGATGTTCGGTATCTAGCTCGGTTCGGTGTAACTGATGGGCTTTTTCGGCGGCTTTTTGTAGAAGTGCCAAAGACTGTTTACTGAAAGCGTCAGTAGTATCTACCGAGTCGCGGGACACTTCGTTGTAAGATCCCTCAGGGGCCTGGTGATCGTTATCATTATTATCAAAGAAGCTGGATAACCCGTTACGCCCTCCCAAAAGAGAATCAAACGGATTGAGGATATTTTGGTGTCGCATGAGTTTGCGATAATCGTAATCACAGATTGCTATCGCTTTTCGTTGGCCATTTTGCACCACGGTGACCTGACTGGTCGCCGGTCTGGCCTGGCAGATATCACATAATACAGGCATCGAACACCTCCATTTATTAGTTGAAACGATGAAGATTGAACACTTCATTCACTTCCTAAACGGGTGAATAGATCCCCATAAGCTTAGCAGAAGCGGCTAAAACAACTGTCGGTGGATGCGTGTTAAATGTTGCAATATATGTGATAACTTCCATGATATTTGCGCTTAATCAATAAAAATCATTAATCAGCGATTCGCTAATCACTCCCCTAGATCCGCAAGAAATTTGCGCGCCGGAACAAAGAAGGTCACTCCGGTTATGGCGGTAGAAAAATCGAGGATACGATCGTGTAACGGCGGTGGATTGCCGATAAACATCCTCTCGAGCATTTTCTCAATCACCCATAAATAGCGGCAATAACCAATAAAATAGGTGCCATATTCGCCTCGCCCCGGTACGGCAAAAGGCATATTGTCGCGCAGAATATCGTGTTCGCCCTGTTCATCTTCAATAGTGCACAGCGTCTTGTGAGACTTTTGTCCGTCGGTGGCATCTGGCAGCTCTGCGTTATCGAATTTAGTCCTGCCGATAATAGCCTCCTGGGTTTCCACCTTTTGAGCTCGCCATGCGGCCATGTTATGCAGGTATTTTTGAATCACCACATAGCTGCCACCCACATAGTCCGGGTCTTCATCGCCGACGATCGTCGCCTCTGGCAACGCTAGCCCTACCGGATTTGCCGTTCCGTCGACAAACTCGAGCAAGTCACGGCCGTCAAAATAGCGAAATCCTGCCACATCATCGACAGCGCGAACCGTGTCGCCAAAGGCTTCTAACAATATTTTTTCGAACTCAACGACCAAATCGGTTGAGGCTGCACGGATGTGATAGAGCAGGTCGCCCTCGGTACTTACCGCGGTGTGTGTAGCGCCTTTAATTTCACGAAAGGGCCTTAACTCATTAGGCAGGGGTTTGCCGCTAATACTGCGCCATACTCGTGAGGAGAGCCCGACATTACAGGTGAATTTGCCATCGATCGTGCGGATCTGGATATTTTTAATCAGATCCTCAGTGCTGGCAATCACCGAGCGAACCGTTGCCAGCGCGTCACTATCATCCTTAACCACCAGAACCAAAAATGCCGCCGCGTAAGTCATGGGCGAATCGATATATTGCGGTTCAGTCTCGAGATTTCTCTGGGTTGCCTGACTCAAGAAGACCTCCTGTAACACACGATTTCACAAGCACCTCGTTAATAGGTGACGTTGACAGTCACCGTATCCGAATAACTGTCCGGGGTATAATTGGCCGTTGGGGCCGTTGCATAAACAGTATAGGTGGTGGCGGTCCCGCTTCCAGTTCCAGTAATGCTATTTGCCGCACTACTGCCCCAGACCACGCCGCTGGGGCCGGCTGTGGAGCTGAGCTGATACGGCACAGTATCGGTATTTGAGCCTGTGCCTGACATGACCCCAGCTCCCGTCGTACTGCTATTTGAAGGCACTAACCCGACGGTATAGGGCGTACTGTTGGTACAGTTCACGCTAAGCGTATTGCTCGAGGTTGAATTCACTGCGGTAGAATTCACTGAACCCAGGTTGATATTACCATTAGTGGTAATCGTGCATTGTTTAGCGACCGTGGCTAACACATTGAAGGCAAAGGTTGAAATCACCGTAGAGCCACAGGTCCCGGGGGGAATTAAAAGCGCCGTATTTGCAGTCACAATCGCCGAGGCAGCGGAATAGGTATCGGTATAACTGCCTGGTGCGGCCGTGGTTTGCGGCGTCGATAATGCGCCATAGAGGGTCAGGCTTCCTCCAGTGGGAACGCCTATCGCCAGCGATCCTAAATTCACCATCACCGGCGAGGTGCCCGAGTAATATTGGCTTCCCCAAACCGTGCCTGACGTTGACTGGTAAAGCTGATAGCTCAAAGTGCTGGCTGGCGGCCCCGCATATGACAGGGTCCGCGTGGTCACCAGCCCGCTATTGCTGGATGCGCCCACGTTGAAACACAGCGTCACCCCGCCGACTAACGTATCAAGCACGCCGCGGGTACAAGAATAACTGAACGTCATGCTGGTGGTATTGGTGGCAGTAGATAATGGGTTAATAGCCGAGAAATTAACCGACTGCACATTGCTCACCGAACAGGTGATCGCGTAACTTAGCGTTGGGCATAACCCTAATATTGCCAATAATAATAAATTTCTTAGCCGCATAGTTAATTCTCACGTGGCTGCCAGCCTATTTACAGACTAACGGGCCAATTTGTGGGATCCCCTCAGCCTTGAGGGGATAATCGAATTGAACAGCACAGGCGCCAGCAGACGTAGTCACCTGCAAACTGTTGTGCTGTTCAAGCGAGTCAAAATAAACCAGGCCATCAAAGCCAACCAGTGCGCTCTGACCTTTAGAATTCAATCGCACCAGACTCCCTTCGCGTATTACCTTGCCGTTCACATCGGTCAGTATTACCTGAGCGGCGCGAATAGGCTTAATAGTAAATTTCACCACCGCTCCCGAACGATCGCCCGGCGTGGCGTTGGCATTGACGCGGGTTATCTGCATATTGGCAGGCAGATTCATCGGGTCGATACTCAACAGGTTTCTTTGGTAACTGTTGAGTGGCGTGACCAGCAAAAGTCCGTCGTCGTTGCTATTACCGACCAGGTTATTTTGCAGTTTAACCGGCACGTTGGCGACACCGTCGGTCGAAACGACGGCAAAGCCATTGGTAATTTCGCGCGCGGCAAATACCCCTCCGCCCATCATCACGACCGAACCGGTCGCCCCGGCATAACCATAATGCGCGTCTGGCAAGGTGTTATAACCGGCATAAACTTTGCCGTAATTGCCCTGATAACCCAGTTCACCCTGCCCGCTCTGCTGAGAATCCTGCTGATTCGCCGCGATGTTCCAGCCCCAGCCGCTGTCAGAGGGTAGAGATTGACTGGCGTTAGCCATATAGCCTGTGCTGCCGTTAGTACGTTGCACCGTGGTACTCGCGGAGATGCGATCGCTCAGCGTGACGGTAACCATCACATAAAGGCTGCGATCTTTGCTGTCATCAATGTTCTGATTGAATCCGGCGCTGACGAAGAAATTATCCGTCACCGGTTTGAACCAGTTAGCATTGGCATAGCGAATCGCACTTTCCTGCGGATAGCGAAATTGCAGATAACTCAGGCTCACGTTGCCGAAATAGCCAGTGTCATAGCCGATAACGGCGTTACTGTTGAGTTTGGGAGGCGCTTCTCCATAGTGGGTGGCGACATCGTGATAGCTGCCTGACGTTGCCGTGGTGCTTGCCGCAAAGCTAAATCGGCCGCCGGTCCAGCGATAACCAATACTATAAAGAGAACCGTTACTGCCCCGATCGGTGCTAAAGGCCAGCGAGCTTGAAATCGTGCCGAAACGCGAAGCCGGGATCCAGTCGCTGCTAAATCCGGCGTTGGCTAACCCGCTGGTCGCCTCGGAATGCACGCCCGCGGTAAAACTGTTGTTGAATCCGTGACGCCAGGTGGCGCTGAGAGCGGGTGAACTGCCATAGTCAAAAGACGAGTAACCATAATTTTTACGCACCACGCCCAGCTCGGCCGACCACGAGGTCAAACCCTGACGCAGCAGTTGCTGATCGTTATAAAAAGAAAAGCTCTGCGTGGTGGTCCTGCCCAGGGCGTCAGTGGTAACAATCTGCGCATCGCCCGCCCCACTAATACTCGGCATGGTATTGATCTGGAAATTACCAGACGGCACCTGACCGTTATAATATTTCATCCCGTCGACATAGAGTTCGACATTGGAAGGCAAAGTCGCCGATCCCAGAAATGATGGCAAAGGGGTAGTCCGCAAATTAGGTTGCAGACTGTAATCGGTGCCAATTTGAATACCGGCAATACGCGTTGGGCGTGACCAGGATAATGAACCGGTCAAAGTATCACCAATATTGAGGGCAATTAATTGGTCGGGGAAAGACGACCGCCAGCTGGTATCCAGGCGATTCACCCGATTATGATCGCTCATATATTGGCTCTGTTGCGAATATTGCGTCAGCTGGGTCGAACTGAATACTCCGGCCGAATTAAAGGCGCGAAATTCGGTAAAAGAGTTGGCCGTAGCGCCGTTTTGTTTTGCCGCGTAAATATCGTAATTCAGCAGCATGCCGCTGGAATTTGCCACGGCAGGACGCCCTTCATCATTATCATTAAGCTGGATGGTTGCGGAATCAAGCAAACTCAACGGCCCGGTCAGGCCCAATGTTTGTTGATGAGCATCATAATCGATCTTTAATTTGGCGATATCACTCAGGCACACTGCTTCTGAAGCCCCTTCAGGCAACCGAAAACCCAACTGCCGTAGGGTACTTGCGCTGGCGTAGAGTTTCTTGTCGGCATAACCAAAATGCGCCAACCCTAGATGATTTCCATTAAGGGTGACGTCAAGATACAGGTCAAGACCGGGAATATGCGATTTATCATTAATAATACCATCCACAGGCCCGCTATAATTATTAACGTCGGCGGACGCTGCTCCTGATATCAATATTCCATTAAGAAAAAAAACTTTTACCAGACGACTTGGGTTACTACAAATCCTGTAGAGTTTTTTCGCCATTGATTGTTACTTCAATTTTGCTTCCATGAGTGTAATTATTGTATGAGACCGGTAATATCCAACGCATTGTCGAGCCTGGAAGAACGTAACCTAATAGCCCTGGAGTAATATTCTTACGCACACCGTTTGCTGCAATATAAGTTGCCGCCGAAAGCTGAGCATGACTATTACCCAGATTATTTACCTGCAAATAAGCGTTATTACCAACGTGTACCAGTCCCCACTGCAATTTAACTAAACCTTGGGGCATACTGGCCGGCTGAATAAAAACCGGAACCGAATAGTGTAAAACAAAATTCAGCTTATTCTTTTCAGCAACCGCGGGTGGTAATTCATCTATTGCCAGTCGATAAGCATCTTCCAGGCTGGCAGACGTTGGGCCAACGCGGATGATACGAATCAGCTGACGTTCACCGGGATTGAGCGCCAGCATAGGCGGGCTGGCGACCAATGACTGAGAAGCAGACAAGCTATCGCTGAAGTTGCTTTGACTCCAGCGATAGACTCGCACCTGAGCATTAACGACATTGTCCCCTTCATTGCTTAACCACAGGCCAGTTGCATTTTGGTTACCCGGCATGATCAACGTGACCGGAGAAACCTGGAGGCCACTTGCCAATGCCTGGTTTCCCCATACTGCCGTTCCTAAAAGGCATGCAAAAACACACTGCCGCAAAAGCAATTTCAACATAATCTCCCTTCCTGGATCAGCCGCTTTAAAACAAAATGCGTGAGTCATTCAATGTTGAATAACTCAATTAAATCTTTAAAATCAGTAGTTAACTGTTACGGTGACGGTGTCGGCATAGCTGTCAGGGGTATAGTTTGCACTGGCCGCAGTAGCATATACGTTGAAGGTTTGCGCCGCGCCTGTTCCGGTTGCTGCCACGCCATTACCTACCGTGGTTGTGGTGGCCGTGTTACCCCAAACAGGACCGGTCGCAGAGGTCTGATTCAGCTGATAAGGGACTTTATCGGTGTTGGTTGCCGAGTTAGCCACTGAAGACATTGAGCCAGAACCCGTAGTCGTACCGCCGTTTGCGGTGGAAGGCGTCAGGCCAATAAAATAAGGTGTTGTTTTTGAACACGTCGCCGATATCACGCTGGTGCCTGTGGTATTGGTTGCCGTGGAGTTGACTGATCCGAGGCTAATATTTGAGCTGGAACCGGCTGTCACGGTACAAGCCTTGAGTATTGTAATCAGGACCTGAAATGTTGCGGTTGCTGTCGCTGCATTTGCAGAGGGAATAATGGACAGGGCCAAACAGGATAAAAGGATACGCGGTGCCATTTTTGATTTCATTTCTCAACCCTCATGATGAAAAGCCATATTTTGTTATGAGAAGCAGCCAACGAACACATTAGTGAATATAATGTAATATTCTTTAACATGCTAGATTGAATTTTAGTTAAGGAGTGGGTCGCCAGCCTTTTAGCGATGGAATGAGAGCTAAGCCACAGATTCTACGAAAATTAACCTAAAGCAGGGAATCATTAGCACTGCTTTTATTAGAAAATACCTCTTAGTTACTCTTTAGGTTCATTGTAGTTTTAAGAGAGATATTTCTTAACGATTTATACATTTATGAATGACTTATTAGCATTCCGAATCTTTCGTCTGACCGATCATTTTTTCTGACATATCATTCATTCGAGACCGATAACCCATCAATCTGTGAAAAAAACCGCGCAGAGGAAGCACCTGCATACCAAAAATCCCACTCTGGTTGAGATAAACTTGACTGCCTGCTAAAGGCTAAGGATTTGCCACGCCCATCCTCACCCTGCCCTAAGCCCGCTTTAATTCAACCCCTGTTGAAATAAGCACTGGTAATAAAAGCATGTTCTTAAAAACAGTATTGACTCTATTTCTAATGCTCGTACAGTGGACCTTAACGGCAGCGATGAAATAGTTGGCCGTTAAAGTGAAACTTATTTCAGAAGTAATTTTGATTACCTCTAAATAAATTAAGACTCAGTTTCACTTAAAGATTTTTGCGATAAAGGCCACGAAGTTTGTTGTATGGGATAATCGACGCGATAAATGTTTCATTTTGCTCGATTAATGCTGTCAGGCCACGTAGTCACTACTGCAATCGCAAGATGGGGACCACAACGCGATGATGTAAGGCTATGTTTCATCTGAGTATAGTTGCGATAACGCCCTTGAAAAAGGCTTTTAACAACATCGCAATGAAAGTAAAGCCACGCATCAAAGAGTCTATATCGCGAGGGGAAATGCACCTGTTTGACTTACTCCACCTTAAATTCTTAAGGTAGGAAAGTTTTAAAACAGAGTTGAGGTAGGCGACTGATACATAATCTGGCACCTGCCGTATCTGTTTCAGGCATGGTCATTTAAAGCAGTATCCAAGTTGAACGTAGTAATTAAGTTTATTAATGGTAAATTCTAAGTCCGTAGTAACTTAAAAGCCCTGGCTATCGCAGTCAGGGCTTTTATCTTTTTGTTTTCTAAATGGGTATTAACCTAAATTTCCGGTCAGGCGGCTGTGGAAGTCGCTACTGCGTCCGTCCAGCCCTTCTATCGTGACCTCAGCACCATAACGCTGGTAGCGATATTCGATACCGTCAAGCGCGGCCACCGTTGAGGCGTCCCAGATTTGCGCATGCGTGAGATCGATAATCACACGTTTGGGATCGTGAGCGTATTCAAAATGCTCGAACAGGTCGTTGCTGCTGGCAAAGAACAATGGACCACGCACGGTATAACGCACGCTTTTACCGTCGTCACTCACCGCTCGTTCAGCGTGAATAACGTGGGCAATTCGGCGTGCAAACAGGATCATTGCCACCACAGCACCGGCTAAAACCCCGAGCGCCAGGTTGCTGGTCCACACGGTAATGGCGACTGTCAGAACCATAATCAGCGTTTCCGACCACGGCATGCGTTTCAGTGTCGCCGGTTGCAGACTGTGCCAGTTAACGGTTTTCACCGCCACTACCATCATAATGCCCGCCAGCACCACCATCGGGATCTGTGCCAGTAATTTGCTCAATGTCGTGACTAACAGCAGCAGAACGATAGCCGCCGCGACGGTAGAAACGCGGCTGCGCGCTTTGCCCAATTCAACGTTAACGATGGTTTGCCCGATCATCGCACAACCGGCAATACCGCCATAAAAGCCGGCAAGAATGTTCCCCACGCCCAGTCCCCAGGACTCACGGCGCTTGCTTGAAGGCGTATCGGTAATGTCATCCACCAGCTTGGCCGTTAACAGAGATTCCATCAGGCCAACAAAGGCCACGCTCAGCGCGGTTGGCCAGATGATTTGCAGCGTTTGCCAGTTCAGCGGCACCAGCAAGTGAGTAAAGCCCGGCAAACCGGCGCTCATTGGACCTTCATCGCCCACGTTCGGCAATCTATAGCCCAATAGCAGCGCCACGGCAGTCACAACGATAATGGCGATCAGCGGCGAAGGCACGGTTTTAAGAACACGCGGCAGTAACAGCACGATGAACAGCGTGACGGCAAACATCACCCACACCAGATGCGACTGTCCCCAAACGTGTGGTACCTGTGCAAAAAATATCAGTATTCCCAGCGCATTAACAAAACCAATCATCACTGAACGCGGGATATAACGCATCATGCGTGACAGTCCGCTCAGGCCAAACAGAATTTGTACCACTCCGCCCAAAATAACCGTTGGCAGAATATATTCGACGCCGTGGGCATGTACCATCGGACCAATCACCAGCGCGACGGAACCTGCCGCCGCAGTGACCATTGCCGGACGGCCGCCAAGAATAGAAAGGGTAAGGCACAAGACGATTGACGCGATAAGACTGACTTTCGGATCGACACCGGCGATCACGGAAAAAGAAATCACCTCAGGGATCAGTGCCAGCGCGGTCACCACACCAGCAAGGCACTCGCGGGTCATCAGTTTGGGTGATTTCAGAACCTGCGCAACACGCAGTCCTTCATCCAACTCGCCCTGGGGTGAAGGGGTATGAGTGTCATTCATATTATTTTCATTCTCTTTTATATATGCCTCGTAAGCGATTACGAGTATCGGGGAGTCGCTATTCTGAGAGGGGTGTAAAGTAACAACAGCACATTGACCATAAGCTTCAAACATCAATCACCTGTGTTGCTGTTTACTATAAACGAAAATGATAGAGGGTCAACGCTTTGACCTCGGTCACACTTTACTCGCGCCGAGTTAACAGGAAACGGTATAATCAGAGAAACATTTTTGCAGGAATCAAGATAATGTACGACGCCAGCGCCATTAACTTTCGAACGTTGCTGCTCTTCATTGGCGTTTTTGACGCGCAAAGTTTCTCAATCGTTGCGCGCAGAGAAGGCGTATCGGCATCGATGGTTTCGCGGGTCATCCTGCAGCTTGAAGATACCCTCGGGCAGCAGCTTTTCTATCGCAATACTCGCGCGGTGATCCCGACTGAAGCTGGTCGATTATTCGTAGAGTATGCGCGCACCATGACCGAGCAACTTAGCGAGGCACGCAAGGAATTGCAGGACCGCGCGCTTGAACCCGCAGGGCTGGTTAGAATCAATGCGCCAGTATTTTTTGGCCAGCGGCATATCGCACCGTGGCTCACCGGCCTGTCGATGCGCTACCCTCGCCTGCTGATGGAACTGATTCAAACCGATGATTACATCGATCCGCATCGTGATGCTTCCGATGTCATTTTCCGCATTGGCACCCTGACAGACTCGTCTATCCATGCCAGAGTCCTGTCAACACAACGTTATCATTTGGTAGCCTCACCGCAATACGTGGCCGCGTTTGGCGCGCCGGAAAAGCCGGAACAATTATCGCAGCATAAATGCCTGGTTTATGGTGGCTCTTCTGGCCCCAATCGTTGGTTATTTCGTTTGGGAGAAGGGAGTTGGGCGCATTCACCGATTGCCGCGCTGCTGACCTCCAACAACGCGGAATCACTGCTCACCGCGGCGTTAGGCGGAATGGGACTGGTTTTATTCCCCGACTGGTTGATTGGTGACAGCATCAAAAAAGGTGAACTGGTCAGGGTCATGACCGACTATCAGGCAGCCATCAAAACCGAACCGCAGCATATCGCCGCCATTTATCCACACGCGCGACATCCACCGCTGAATGTCAGGGCGGTCATTGATTATTTCGTCGAGGTTTATGGTACCCCGGCTTACTGGCAGTTTGCTTGAAACAGGCCGTGTGATTGAAGTCAATGGCTCCCCCACCTTGCGCGAGGGAGCCATGATTTTAGGCCTTCTTCTTACGTCTGAAGAACACAATCAGTGCAATAACAATTAATACGCCAATGACGCCCGCCAGAATCAGCAGATATCCCGGGATCACCGTGACATTGTTTTCACGCAGACTTTTCACTGTCGGTGCATCAATCGCGGGACCACCGTGTCCATACTGGGTGCGGACATAGTTAGTCAGAGTAGCCACCTGCGCATCGCTCAGATTATCGCCGAAGCCCGGCATTACAATGTGCTCACCGGCCCCGTTTACGCGGTCGACGCCGTGCAGGATAATTTGCACCAGGTTATTTGGCTTATCGGATCCCACGACGCTGTTTTGCGAAAGTGACGGATAAAACTTGTTGTCGCCAATCCCCTGCCCGTGGGTGCCGTGACAGCTGGCACAGTTGCCGTTAAACAATACCGCACCTGAAGGATTAGCCTCATCAATTGGCATACCGCGCACATCCTGAGTGATATCACTTTGTGCATTCTGACCCGCCGTAGAACGGTCCCTGGAAGACGTAGGCTGTGCAGGCACGCTTTTAATGTAAGTCGCGAGTGCACTCATATCTTCTGGAGTCAGGAAACGCAAGCTATGAGAAATCACGTCAGCCATACCACCACCGGTGGTCGCTTTACCCGGCAGTGAACCACTGCGCAGGTATTGCATCAGGTCATCATGACTCCAGGTGCCGATACCCGAGGTTTTATCTGAAGAAATATTAAACGCTTCCCAGCCGTCAACCATGGCTCCGGCGTAGGCCTTGTCGCTTAGCCCCATCGCCAGATTACGCGGCGTGTGGCACTCCTCGCAGTGGCCTAGCGCGGTCGCTACATACTTTCCTCGATTCCATTCGGCGCTCTGTTTTGGATCTTCCTCAAACGGTTTGAAATGGAAGTTGATCAGGTTCCAGCCTTTGAGTGCCAGACGCTGGTTATAAGGGAACCCCAGCTCGTTCGCAGGTGGATTATGATTCACACCTTGAATCGACATGAAATACGCATACATCGCGTGAACGTCAGCATCGGTCAGTTTGGAATACGAGGTGTAAGGCATTGCCGGATAGAGGTTTTGACCATCCGCTCGTATCCCGTGCTTCAACGCATCGCTAAACTGTTGCTCGGTCCAGTTGCCAATCCCGGTGGTTTTATCTGGCGTAATGTTTGAAGAGTAGATCACCCCAAACGGCGTCTTAAAAGCCAGCCCCCCCGCGAACGTAGTGCCCCCAGGTGAAGTATGGCAGACCTCACAGTCAGCCGCTTTGGTGAGATATTCCCCCTGCTTGACCAAATCCAGTGTCTGGCTACCCGACTCAGGCGCTTGCGCATGGCTGGCGGCGCAGAATAGCAAACCGGCCAGCGGCAGCATTTTCAATGAGGTTTTAAACGATAGGCGCATCATACGTGTTTGCACTCCTCGATCAGTTTATCAGCCAATCTCATCGCCAACGCGGAGAGCGTCAGAGTGCAGTTCACTGTCCCGGCACTGGCCATCACGCCGCTGGAGGCTACAAACAGGTTTTGATGATCATGGGTGCGCAAATCGGCATCGACTACCGAATCGTTAGGATCATTGCCCATGATTAAGGTGCCCATAATATGGTTGTTATTGAAATACTTGTCGTCATGGCGCACTTCTGTACCACCAAACAGACCGGCGATATGATCAAAATGTTGGTGCGCCACGTCACGCGCCTTGTTGATGTAATCGTTGATGTGATAATGCACGCCCGGTTTCGGAATACCCATTGCGTCTTTCTGATCTTCAACCGCAACAATGCGGTTATCGCGATCCGGCAAAATATCAAAGAAGGTATTAACTGCGACCCAGCGTGAAGCATAGTCGCGCACCATGGCAGGCAGCTCTTTACCAGAAATACCTTTGCTTAGCAGATAGTTACTTACCGCCAGGGTAGGTGAATAGTTGCCCAGATTGATCTTCATCGCCGAGTATTCGGAACGGAAAGCCCCGTCACGCAGGTTGTTTATGCAGCTCAGGCGCATCGGTCCACGGCCCGGCCACATCGGTTCTTTGCTGAGGAAATAAACCGAGGTACCCGGATGGTCCATCAGATGGCGGCCCACGTTGTCGGTGGTGTTGCCGATACCGTTTGGATATTTGTCGCTTTTGGAAATCAGCATCAGCTTCGGCGTTTCTATCGCGTTAGCGGCCAGTACAAAGATTTTACCGGTCACGCGGAAACTGTCACCGTTGGGGTCTTTATACAGAACCGAGGTGATGTTGCCCTTCTCATCATGCTCAATCTTGTAAACCACCGCGTTGGGAACCAAAACTGATCCCGCATGCTCGGCCTTACGCAGTGCGGTTTCACCGGTGTACTGGGCTTCAATCGGGCATATTGGCATACAGTTGCTGTTACCGCAGCACGCGGGACGTCCGTCGAACGGTAAGGTGTTACGCGCTGCTGGCTCGGTTATCAAGTGATAACCGTTTTGGTCGACGACCTTTTTGAAGGCCTTGTCGAAATCAGACAGCGGCAGGGGTGGCTGTGGATAAGGCTTGCTGCGCGGCGAGCCAGTATCTTCTGGCCCCCCGACACCCATCTCGACTTCAGATTCGTAATAATAAGGTTCGAGATCGTCGTAGCTGATAGGCCAGTCGCGACCCACGCCGTACAACGATTTCAACTTCATATCATTGGGCAGCAAACGCCATGCCTGGGCAGACCAGTGCCAGGTTGTGCCGCCTGCAACGCGCAAATAGCCCGCCTTGTAAGGCTCAGGGCCGTATTGAATAAAATAGCCGTTATCGCCCGGCGAATATTGCGGGTGTGGCGCATGGGCGGAGGGTGGATAAGGTGACTGGAAATCGGTTTTAAATGGCGAATTGCGATAGTTCTCGACAATTTTCCAGCGCTCAATGCGCGGGCCAGCTTCCAGCATCAGAGTATCAATTCCGGCTTTTTGCAGCTTTTGTGCAATCTGCGAGCCAGCAATACCTGAACCAACGATGACTACCGTGGCAGAATGAGTGGTTTTCATTTTTATTCTCTTACGCGTTCTTAAAGACAGGAGGATGTGCCCAATAATGCGGTTCCCCGCGGGCATAGGTCGGCAAAACAATGACATCGGCAATGGGCGTATACATCAGCGCATATTCATACGCTACCACCTTCGCCTCTTTCCCTGCTCCTACAATGCCTAACTGCCAGGCGCGCAAGATATCGGTGAAAAGAGCCTGCGTGTTTTTATCCGCGCCCTGTAATTTCCCCTGCATCTCGGACGAGCTCATATCCGCATTAAGTAACGGCTGTAGGGTGTTTAACTGTTCGCTTAAGGATGTGTTTCGCTGCTGCATTAGCGCAAAGATCCGCTGCCCCAAGGCAGCATCAAGCGTGGTATAGCCGCAAATAACCTCTGAGACTTTCAGGAAAGTTGTCAATGCCGCGTTAGTCGTAATCCCTGAATCAATAGCCCAGACTGTTCGCCCCGGAATAAAGCTGGTTACAGCACCGAGAGCGGTTGTCGTCGCTAAAAGTTTAATGAATCTTCTTCTTTCGGAAGGAAAAGTGTGATCGACTTTGCTCATAAGTTGCCACCTGTGTTAGAAGGCGCTAATAAACGATTATTTATAACTAAAAACCACACCAATGTTGTTTAATAGTTATAGATTATGTGTGGTTTTTTTTCAAAATCGTTATTTCTTAACGAAAAACATACATTAATTAAACGCATTTATATGTATAAATTCTCCTTGGCAAAAGCAATTTAATTAACCCTTAAGAGGTATGAATTTTATTTATAAGCCAATGTGTTAGGCGGAATGGATGACAACCGGTATTAATTAATTTTACTTACGATTTCTCATCTATCCTGTTAGCCGCTATACCAGCATAAACTCACTACTTTTATGTTTTAAGCAACGGACTAACATGGCCTCCACACAACCCAGGAGGTATCTCATGCGCGTATTTCTTACTGGTGCGACCGGCTTTATCGGCTCACACATCGTTCCCGAATTACTGGCAGCCGGACACCAGGTCATTGGCATGACACGATCCGATGCTGGTGCTAAAACGCTGGCGGCTGTAGGTGCAGAGGCTCATTTCTGCACGCTGGAAGATCTCGACAGCATTATTGCTGGCGCACAAAAAGCCGACGCAGTGATCCACACTGCGTTCGATCATGATTTTTCTAACTTTGTTGCTAATTGCGAAAAGGATCGGAGAGTGATTGCGGCGTTGGGTAGCGTGCTCAACGGCTCCTCTCGCCCACTAATCATCACTTCAGGTGTCGCTATTGGCGCTCCTGAAGATGGCACCCCGGCGCGTGAGAATGTGTTCAATGCGCAACATCCAAATCCGCGCGTAGGTTCGGAACTGGAAGGCCATAAACAGCTGGAGGCAGGGGTAGACGTACGCGTGGTTCGCCTGCCGCAGGTGCACAATACCTTTAAGCAGGGGCTGATTACTCCTTACATCGAGATGTCGCGGGAAAAGGGCCAGGCCGGGTTTGTTAACGAGGGCAATAACAGCTGGTCTGCAGCTCACGTGCAGGATGTCGCCAGACTTTATGCGCTAGTTCTTGATCAGGGCAGCAAAGGGGAGCGCTATCATGCCGTCGATGAAGAAGGGGTAACGGCTCGCCACATTGCCGAGGTGGTGGCTACCGGGCTCGGGATCCCGGCGGTTTCCCTGACGCCAGAAGAGGCACAACAGCAGCTCGGCTGGTTTGCCATGTTTGCGGCACTGGACTTAAAAGCAACGGGGGCGTGGACTCAGCAACGTCTCGGCTGGAAACCTGTCGGCGTGGGTCTTATTGAAGATCTGCAAAATATGCAAATGAATCATAAAGACAATTAATGTCCCAATTTTGAAATTTATAAAACTTAAGTCCGGCCACGGTAACGCCGGCCGGGCTTCAACCACGTGTTTAATAGAAAGCGTTCCAATTCAATCTCCTGCTTTTCCTTAAAATCAACAGACTTTTCATTAACATAAAACTTTACCCACTCCGCTCCTCCTTCCATTAGTCCATTAATAGGTCCTGATTTCTGCATTGATACCCTTTCAGCTTCGCAAAAAAAGAATAGATTAAGTAATTTTAATTCCCCGCTGAAATATATTACCCGCCCATAATTAACAAAGAATTAACTTTATTAAGAAAGCATTAAGATAATTCACCTCATTCACAATAATTTACTATCCATTGATTTATAAGTATTTATTTAATTTTAGCTATTTTTATTGAAATAATTTGATACACAAAGTAATTATTATTTATTATTTTACTTGTTTGTTACCATCTTCATCTTCCATGCAACGAATGATAGTGATATTAATAATAATTATCATTCTATGAGTCATTCATTGATTCGGAGTTCCCTGTGTTAGCAACCTTTGTTATCGCTTTACGCGAAGGTCTTGAGGCCGCACTTATTGTCGGCATAATTGCGGCTTTTTTACGTAAAAATGGAAAAAGCCTTTCTGCAATGTGGGTGGGCGTATTTCTCGCCGTGCTGCTTTCAGTCGTTGTTGGTGTCGCGCTTAGCATGACTGAGCACGCGCTGCCACAGGCCAGCCAGGAATCCATGGAATCATTTATCGGCATGGTGGCGGTTTTCTTCGTCACCGGCATGGTGATGTGGATGAATACCCACGCCAAAAACATCAAAAAGAGTCTGGAACAGGAAGCCGCCGATGCAATAAGCCAGTCCAGCGCCTTCGCACTTGCAAGCATGGCTTTTTTGGCGGTGCTGAAAGAAGGCTTCGAAACCAGTGT
>CAWUIY010000048.1:0-21359 GCA_963922555.1 uncultured Serratia sp.
AATCCGTGGGTGTAGGCGGCTCCGGCAGTTAGCGAATGGCCGATATTGCCCAATAAATCTAAAAGAATAAAACCTTCGGCCGTCAGGCGCTGATGCGACAAACCGAATAGCTCGTTTGCGGGCATACCCGGACGGCACAGCGCCAGCGTTTCATAATGGATACGTTCTAAATCTTTTAACGCCTGAGTCGCTTCAGAATAGTCGCCGATCACCGCGCAGCGCGTACAGTCGCCCCATGAGCCGTCGGCAGTGATCGGATGTACGTCGACCATTAGCACATCGCGCTCAGCTGCCTGCTGTGCACCCGGTCCCTGTGTTGGAAAACAAACGCGGGTGTTTTCACCCAATCCAACATTGGTGATCGTCCAGATGCCTTGCACCCCCTGGCCCAGCAGGAAATCATGCACCTGTTGTTCTACCTCGATTTCGCTGATCCCGGCGCGTGCAGCATTCACACCCAACATGGCGGCCTGTTTCGCCAGCTTCTGGGCAGCGCGTAAGCCCGGCGGGGCCTGATAGGCGATGTCCGGGCCTGGACGATAAGTCCAGGCCGGTTTTAGAGAGGAATGAGAGCTCATCAGGCCCCCTTAAGGCAGATATTGATTGGTAAAGTATTGATCGGCCGGCAGCGGATCTTTGACAATGCCTTCGGCTTTAATTGCTGTCAGCAGGCTCTGCCAGGTGGCGGCTTCCTGAGCCAGAGATTGACTGTCTGCATCTCCCAGCAGAGGAATGGTGTCGGCCCACTGTTGCTTGATATAAACCGGGTCATAAGCTTTGCTGTAAGCCGTAGCAAAGGCCTGTACACCCTCGTCAGGATGATCGACGGCATATTTAATACTTTTCACGGTAGCGCGCATAAAGGCCTTGGCCAGTTCAGGATTGGCCTTCAGCCATTGCTGGTTACCTGCCAGCATAAAGATTGGCGTGTTCGGCACTCCGTGGGCAATCGCAGGCAAGAATTCAGGTTTCTGCTTGCCGGTGGTGGTCATCTCGGTGCCTTCGGCATTAGTGATACCCGTGATCACATCCACACGTTTTTGGAGCAGCAGCGGCACGGTGTCATCCGCCGCTGTCACCATCTGCACGTCATTAAGCGTCAGACCAGCACTTTTCAACATCAGCGCCAGCTGTGCCTTGGTCCAGGCGTCGTTATAAATACCGACGGTTTTGCCTTTCAACTCGGCGACGGTGTAGGGTTTGCCCTGCTGACTAATAATGCCCCAGTTATTTTCTTTACCATAACGGCCAATCGCCTGTACCGGCGCGCCCTGCTCTTTGGCGAAAATAATGTCCATTACTGTAGTAAAGGCCACATTGGCACGGCCAGTGCCGAGGAATTTCATGGTATCGGCCACCGTCGGCGGCGCAACGATATCGAGATCGATACCCTCCTGCGCGTAGAAGCCTTTTTCTTTTCCTAAAATCCAGGGGATCCAGAAACCATCGGCTACCGGCCATTCCTGAATAAAGGTCACCTTGGTTAGCGACGCCGCAGAGGCCGTCGATATTCCTCCCACTGCCGGTAACAACGTGCTGAGCAACGTTGCCCCAGCCAAAACGGTCCCAGCTAAAAATGTACGTCTTTTCATGTTCATTTCTCCGGCAGTTTTAGAGGAATTATTCATCAACACCTCCGCATATTGCGGGGGGAGAATATTTTCTGTCAATGAGTTTAGTGCCCTTTTTCAGCTTGCAATATAAAGGGATAGAAGAAGTTTGCGATCAAAGCGACATCTTGAGCATTAACTGGGATCACGCGATGCATCAACAACGCGGAAATTAGGGGCTTTACACAATCATTACTTTCAAAATTCAGGGCT
Source organism: uncultured Serratia sp. (assembly GCA_963922555.1). GTDB lineage: Bacteria > Pseudomonadota > Gammaproteobacteria > Enterobacterales > Enterobacteriaceae > Rouxiella. The sequence continues at coordinate 1,824 of CAWUIY010000048.1, forward strand.
TTGGTTTAATAATAAATGAATACTAAACAGAATCTTGATTGCAGTTGAACACCGCAGATAAACATTATTATTGAAATATTTCAGCCCTATAGTGATAAGTGATGTTTTTTTCTTAACAGTGACGTGACAAATCCCAGCCCTCTACGGAGAACGTATGACATTTTTGAATATTTTCATTTTGGCGGTTATTCAGGGGCTGGCGGAACTGCTGCCGGTATCAAGTTCAGCGCACGTTATCATGGCAGAAAAGCTGCTAGGGCTTGACCCCAGTGCGCCGGATATGACACTGCTGTTGGTGATGCTACACACCGGAACCATGTTTGCAGTTATTGTATTTTTCTGGAAATCATGGCGCGATTCCTATTTCAGTTCGTTTTCCGCCTTCCGCCGCATTGCCATTCATATCGTTTTAGCCACTATCGTGACTGGCGTAGTCGGCTTGACTCTTCAGGCGCTGATCAAGAAGTTTTACGCGGGCAACTCCTCTGATTTCCAAATCGAATCCTTATTCAGTAACAGCAAACTTATTGCTTCGGGACTGGTCGCTGCGGGGATTTTGATTATCGTTTCCTCCCGTATTAAAGAACGCCACACTCCAGGCATGTCGATCGCTCAGTCCCTTTCTATCGGTTTTGTCCAGGGTTTGTGCCTGCCTTTCCGCGGATTCTCACGCTCGGGTGCCACAATCTCTACTGGCCTGTCGATGGGCGTAGCGCGTAAAACTGCCGAAGAGTTCAGCTTTGCTTTGGCGGTGGTGCTCACTCCGGCAGTGATCGTCAAAGAAGCTCTGCGTGTCTATCATCCTGCGGCAGGAATGGCGCCGGTAGCGGCTACGAGCAGCATCTTGTTACCTAGCCTGATGGGCATGGTATTTAGCTTTATCGCCGGGCTAGTGGCTCTGCGCTGGCTGGCCGGATGGCTGGAACACGGCAAGTGGCACCTGTTTGGCGGATACTGTATTTTTGCCGCCTGTGTCGTACTGTGGATCGGCTAACTCGTTGAAAAACCTCTCAGCCAGCAAAGCGACGTTAATCGGTTTGCTGGCGATTGCCTTCTTTAGCTCAGTCGCCGGGCTCATTCGCAGCGTCGCTGACGACCTAGGCCCGGTCGGTGGTGCCGCCATGCTTTACAGCCTGGCTTCTTTGCTGCTGTTGTTTACCGTTGGTATTCCAAAACTCAACACTTTCCCTCGCGTTTATCTTTATCTTGGTAGCCTGCTGTTTGTTTGCTATGAAATTTGCCTGTCGCTGTCTTTAGGCTTTGCCCATAACCACAGCCAATCTATCGAGGTGGGAATGGTCAATTATCTGTGGCCCAGTATGACCATCCTGATGGCGGTAATTTTCAAGCAGCAAAAGGCTAATTTGTTGCTGATCCCAGGGATGATACTGTCATTTTTGGGGCTATGCTGGGTCCTCAGCGGCGATAGCGGGCTTTCCCTGCTGTCGATAGCCAGTAATGTGCAGGACAATCCGCTGAGTTACGGGTTAGCTTTTGCCGGGGCGATTATCTGGGCTTTTTACTGCATTCTGACGAGCAAGAAAGCCAACGGCAGCAACGGTATTACGCTTTTTTTTATGCTGACCGCCGCCGCACTGTGGTTAAAATTTGCGATTAGCCCCGCGGCTCCGCTGCAATTCACCTCACAGGCTCTCCTTAGCCTGGTGTTGGCGGCTGTGGCATTAGGCTGCGGTTACGCGTCGTGGAATATCGGCATTCTGCACGGCAATGTCACGGTTTTAGCGACCGCCTCTTATTTTATTCCCCTATTTTCTTCCGCGCTTGCCGCATTGATTCTCTCTACTCCACTTGGATTATCGTTCTGGCAAGGTGCGGCCATGGTCAGTCTTGGCTCACTAATTTGCTGGCGATCGACGCGAACAAAAGTTAAAACTGTAGCGTCGGCAGACCGGCAGCGTTTTGATTGAACCAAGACTTATCCGCAAGGCAGCCTTTGCCTGATTAAATCGAAACCAGGAGTCAAATCATGGCCTCTTCCCGTAATGAAGCCCCGGTTACCGTGGCCTGTATCCAGATGGAACCGATTTTTGGTGAAACCTCGCATAATGTTGCAGCCAGTATCGCCATGATTGAGGAGGCAGCGGCTCAGGGGGCAAATCTGATGGTGCTGCCCGAACTGTGCAACACCGGCTACGTTTTTTCCTCACGCGAGGAGGCGTATTCTTTGGCGGAGACGATCCCACAGGGGCCGTCTTCAGAGGCCTGGATAGCGTGCGCGGCGCGTTTGAATATCTATCTGGTCGCGGGCATTACCGAACGCGAAGATGAGACTTTGTATAACTCGGCGGTAATTATCGGACCAGAAGGATTGATAGGCCGCTACCGCAAAGTGCATCTATGGGGGGATGAAGCGCTGTATTTTACGCCAGGAAATTTAGGATTCCCGGTCTTCAAAACTCGCATAGGCACGATTGGCTGCCAAATCTGCTACGACTGCTGGTTTCCGGAAAGCTTCCGCATGGCGGCGTTACAAGGCGCAGAGATTGTCTGCGTGCCCACTAACTGGGTGCCAATCCCCGGTCAAGACCCTTCACGCGAGGCGATGGCCAATATTCTGGTCATGGCCGCCTCACACAGTAACTCGATTTTTATCGCCGCCGCCGATCGTATTGGCACTGAGCGCGAACAGCCATTTATCGGTCAAAGTCTGATCACCAGTTATACCGGCTGGCCAGTAGCCGGTCCGGCCAGCGATAAAAATCCCGAAATCGTGATTGCCACGGTGAATCTGGCCGCCGCCAAACGCCACCGCAACTGGAATGATTTTAATCAGGTTTTGAAAGACCGCAGGCCGGAGGTTTACACCCTGCCATAATAGAAAACCCTGAGTGCGCGCACCCAGGGTTTAGATCAACGTCTCAATAAAAGATCAATACTGTCTAAAACAGGTTTTCCAGCCATGAGTCTACTGCTGATTCTGTTTCCAGAACCATTGCCCGTTGCCATAACGCCTCTGCCTTTGGCTGGCTGATAGCCCGCGTCGCCAGCGACATAAACTTTTCGCGCAGCTGTTTATCGCTGACCGGATTGGCCGGTGCACCTAACGCAATATCGACTCGATGGCTCAGGCGCTGGCCCTGTTTCGTAACTAGTGTGACTTCCGGCTCGCCGTCGGCACTAAAGCTGGCATTGACGCGCAATGACACCCGCGCGATAGCGTTCAATAATAGGGGATCTCGGCGCTGATTTTCTCCATAGGCCTCTAAGCCAGCGTGTCCGTAAACCCAGCGTGCGGCGACAGCATAGCGGATACTCATCTGCGCAGCGGCCAGCGAGCTGATTTGTTCATCACCACACATTTCCTGTAAAAATGGTGACAATGTCACTTCTATCCCTTCGACATCATCGGCAGCGATTGCTAAATGTTCGAGTAGAATCCCGGTAGCATCAATTGCCGAATGGGTTCCACGACACGAGGCATAGGGTTTGATTGAGCAACGCATTAATTTCCATACCTGCCCCAATTCGGCCACCAGCGCCTCGGGTTGGGCTGTCGTCGGTGCCAGCGTCGTTAAGAAACCACCCCAGCAATCGGTGAACAACCCCGCAGGTCCGGTGATCCCCGCCTGCGCGCTTAAAGCAGCCAATATACCGCCTTCGGCAGCTCGCCCGGCATGCAGCTTTTTACTCTGCGAACCGTCATGAATAAACGCCCACAGGCCACCGCTGAAACTTCCCGCAATGCCCAAGGCCGATGATATCTGTGCATGATTCAACCCCAGCAGTCTCGCCGCAGCGGCCGCTGCGCCAAATACGCCACAGGTCGAGGTCGAATGCCAGCCCGCGCCATTATGCGCGGAGTAACCGCCGCAGGCTTCCAGCACTCGCCGGGCGATGTCATACCCCAGCACGACCGCGGTAATAAATTCTTCGCCGCTCACGGGTTTATCACACAGCGGCAATACCGCCAGCATGGCCGGGATCACCACCGCGCCGGAATGGTCGCAGCCGCCAGTATCATCAAGTTCCAGGGCGTGGGCGGCGATACCGTTAAGCAAGGCCGCATTGCGAGGCGAAGTCTGTTCGGCACGCCCCCATAATCCGGCAACCGGTGCTGCATTCTCGCTTAACAGCACTGCTGCCATCTCTTTTGCCACCTCGCTGGTTGCCCCCACCAGTCCTGCGCCCAGCGTATCGATGATATGCCGCTTGGTGCGCGCCACCAAAATGGCGGGTAAATCCTCAAAGCGCGTGTCGCAAATGAAAGTCACCAGTTGCGATTGAAAATCCAGTGTCTGACTCACGCCTGACCTCCCTGCTGGGTATGCTGTTGCCAGATTTGTGCCGGATGTGTCGGCTCATTTTGTGGCTGCGTTTGCTGCCACCAGTCGGCAATTTCTCCCGCCGTAGCGATCCAGACGTCGGGCTTTGAGCGGAGGTAATCCAGTAATTCCGCCAGCACGCCAATACGCCCTGCCGTACCGATGACCTCAGGATGCAGCCGCAGCACATAGCAAAGGCCAAAACGGTAAAAACCGTCGAAATCCATCTTCATATTGCCCAACGTGTGGCTATAAGAGGCGATGCGTGACTGGGCCGGTGGCACTGCCGGGCTGAGGTTAAAGGCGAAATACGGCTCGTCCTCCAACTCGTAATGCAGCGGCAGCTCGACAAGATCAGACTGCTGCCCGGCCGCCATGGGCTGGAAGTAAGGCAAATCGTCGCCACGCCATGACGAGCTCCAGCGAATGCCTTCTTCGTTTAGGGCATCGGCAAATCCCGGCGCCCAGTTACCCGCCGGAATACGAAAGCCGCGCGGCTTTTCACCGGTATACGCCTTCAGCGCCGCCTGCCCGCGTTGCAGACTGGAAATCTGTTGCTCGAGGCTCAGGTCATCAAATTTGGCAAATTCATAGCCGCTGGTCGCCAATTCGTGACCGGCTCGCGCTATTTGCGTGATTTTTTCAGGATGTTCATCGGCGACGATGCCGGGCACGATCCAACTGCTGCGCAGATTCTTTTCAGCCAGCAAGGCAAGAATACGATCGATGCCGCGCAACGTACCGTAGCGCCATACCGACAGGGTTTTCTCACGGCCAGCAACCGCGGGGACCTGGCTGAGAATGCCCTGAATATCGTTGAAATCGAAAGAAATAACCACCGCACAGCGCTTTCCCTGCGGCCATTTTTCCTGAACGGAAGTGTTGTTATTTAACATCGCCGTGCTCCTCTAACCACCAGTGGGCCACTTCTCGACAGCGGGCAAACCACACGTCTTCCCGGCTGCGCAGATGTGCAAAAAACTGATCCAGCAGCATAATCCTTCCCGGCTTGCCGGTGATTTTGGGATGAAACAAGGTGGTCAGACTCAGCCCTTCGTTCATCGCGCCGTCAAACTCGCGGCACCAGTTGTCTAGCGTCAGCGCATAGCTTGCAGTACGGTCAAGCCCTGACGGAAAGTTAGGTTCGCGCGTATAGGCAATCGAGGCGTAGTCATCCATTTCCCAGCGTCCCGGAATTTCTACCAGCGGTTTTTCAAAACCCGGAACCTGGATCAGATAGGGGCGATCGTCGCCACGCATGCTGCTGGAATAAGTCACCCCAGCCTCGATAAGCGTAGCGGGAGTCGCGGCGTGCCAGTCACCGGAAGGGGTACGGAATCCCTCGGCGCGAATGCCAAGATGCTGCCAGAAAATCTCACGAGACTTTTCCATCACCCAGCGCTGCTGTTCGGCATCGATAGCGTAAAAAGACTCATGACGATAGCCGTGATACGCCACCTCGTGGCCACGTTCAACGATCGCCTGACACTGTTTAGGCCAGTTTTCCACTACCCACGCAGGAACAAAAAAGGTCGCTGGCAGCTGATAATCATCGAGCAAGTCGAGCAAACGGGCCAGCGCGCGATAAGGCCCGTAGCCACCAAAGGTAAAATACTCCGGCTTGTGCCAAATCGAACCGTTGAGCATGGCATCTCCGGTCGGACCATCGAGGTCAAACGCCAGCGCCATACAGCCCTGCTTGCCGTGCGGCCAAAGGCTGGCCGCGTTGGAAATCGTCATGAGTTATCCCACTCCTGTGAATTACTGGCCTTTATTGATGGTCACTTCTTTGATTGCACCATCTTGCAGACCCCATTTAGTCAGGATCTTCAGATATGTACCGTCAGCGATCATCGCGGTCAGCGCGCCCTTCACGCCATCGATCAGCGCCGTGTCATCCTTGCTGATGCCAATCCCGGTCACCTGGTAAGCAAAAGCTTTACCCAGCGGTTTATAGGTATTTTTCTCCAGATTCATGATGTAGGGCAGCGTTTCACTGCCCTGCACTACGCCTTCGATACGGCCCTGGCGCAGCTGGGTACGCGCATCGGCCGTGCCTTCAGCACCGACAACCACAATCGCGGGCTTACCGGCTGGCGTACAGTGGGCGGCGCTCCAGGCAGCAATCTCTGCCGGGAATGTGGTACGGCGGCTGGTGCCAACCTTCTTGCCACAGAGGTCGAGCATGGTATTGATTTCTTTGTGCGCCACGGTGGTGTAGAACTGCGGCCCGCTGTTGTAATAGTCGACGAAGGTGGCGATATCCTGACGCGGCTTGGTGTCGGTCATGCCGGAGAGGATCATATCGACGCGCTTGGTTGCCACCGCGTTGACCATCTGTTCGAAGCCAATTTCCTGCCAGTTAATCTTACGATTCAGGCGCTTGCCGATTTCCATCCCCAGATCGTAATCCATCCCGGTAAGCTGGTCGGTGGCCGGATCCTTAAATTCCAGCGGCGGATAGTTCGGCATCATCGCGACTTTGATCTCGTCTTTTTGCTTCAGCGCCTCGGCAGCAGATGCGCTTTGCGTCCAGACAGCGGTATTGAGCATTACGCCTGCGGCGACCAGTGACAACAGCGTTTTTTTCATCAAAAATTTTCCCATGTGTAAAGTTTCTAAATCAGAACAGCGGAAATAAAATTCTGCGTTCTTGGGTTTTGTGGATTCAGCAAGACATCTTCAGGATTACCACTTTCTATAATTCCGCCTTCATCCATAAAGACCACGCGATTAGCCACCTCGCGCGCAAAACCTAATTCATGGGTTACGACGATCATCGTCATCCCTTCTGCCGCCAGACTGCGCATAACCGCCAGTACCTCGCCAACCATTTCCGGGTCCAGCGCCGAAGTCGGTTCGTCAAACAGCATCAGTTTGGGTTTCATCGCCAGCGCACGGGCGATTGCCACGCGCTGCTGCTGGCCGCCGGAAAGCTCCATCGGATAAGCGTCTTTTTTATGTGCCAGCCCAACGCGTTCGAGCAACGCCATGGCCTCCTGTTTTGCCTCCTTTACCGGGCGAAGCAGGACCTGGCACGGACCTTCGATAATGTTTTCCAGCGCAGTTTTGTCTGGGAACAGATTAAAGCGCTGGAACACCATGCCGGTTTTCAGCCGCTGGCGAGCAATCTGTTTGTCATTCAGCGGATAGAGTTTCTTACCGTCCATCCGATAGCCAACCAACTCGTCATCGACCCAGATGCCTCCGCTGTCAATGCGTTCCAGCTGGTTGATACAACGCAGAAAAGTACTTTTTCCCGAGCCGCTGGGTCCGATTACGCACATGACTTCCCCGTGCCTGACCTCGATATTGATGTTTTTCAGTGCCTGAAAATCACCGAAGTATTTATTGACGTTGGACGCCGTGATGATGTTTTTCATTAGGAGTCCTTAGCTGTTGCGGCGGCGAGTACCGCGCCCGAAGTAACGTTCCAGACGGTTCTGTCCAATTGACAGCAGCGTAACGACGGCCAGATACCAGATACCCGCCACGAACAGCAGCTCCATCACGCGAGCATTGGCGAAATATATGGTTTGCGCGTTATACAGCAGCTCGGAATACTGGATCATGCTCGCCAGGCTGGTCGTCTTGACCATGCTGATAAATTCATTGCCAATCGGTGGGATAATCACTCGCATCGCCTGTGGCAGAATAATGCGGCGCAGCGCGTGAATGCGGGTCATACCGATAGATTTCGCGGCCTCGTATTGGCCCTGATCGACGGAAATCAGCCCCGCACGCACCACTTCCGAAGTGTATGCGCCCTGGTTGATGCTGAGGCCCAACAACGCGGCGGTGAACGGCGTCATGATGTCAACGGTTTGCAGACTGAACAGCCCCGGAATACTGATAGTCGGGAAAATCAGCGCCAGATTGAACCACAGCAGCAGTTGCAGGATCAGCGGCGTGCCGCGAAAAATCCAGGTATAGCCAATGGCAACGCCACTTAATACCGGGTTGCTCGACATGCGCATCACTGCGACGATCACCCCGAAAATCACCCCCAGCGCCATCGCCAGAATCGACATCACGATAGTGTTACCAAGACCAGTCAGAATCGCTTTGGCGGTGAAAAATTGCCCGACAAAACGCCATTCGATTTTGCCGTGAGCAAAGGCGTTAATCAGCAAGGCCAGCAGCACCAGAATCACTATCGAGGCCACGATGCGCCCGTAATAACGCTGGGGCATATATTGATATTGGCTAAGATCAACCGGGCCATTTTTCAGTTCACGGATTGCGGGGCGTATATTCTGCATATCAGGCTCCAGAGGTTACAGTGACAGGCCGGTGTAGCTCGAAACCCAGTCAGAGTGCTGTGCCAGCACCGCCTTGAGACGGGTAATTTGCTCGGCGACACGCAGCGGTGAAGTGCCGCCCCAGCCGCTGCGGGCATGGATGGCGGCATCCAGCGTCAGGCATTCGCGCACCTCCGGCAGCAGACGGGCGTCAACCTGTTGCAGCTGCTCGTCGCTCACCTGATGCAGCTCAAGGTCAAACTGTTCGCACACCTGCACCAGCTTGCCGGTGATCTCATGCGCCTCTTTGAACGGCACGCCGCGGCGCGACAGCCAGTCCGCGACTTCAGTTGCCAGCGTAAAGCCTTGCGGCGCGTCTTCGCGCAGGCGTTCGACGTTAACCACCATGGTATCGATCATGCCGGCCATCGCGGGCAGTACCAGCAGCAATTGGTCAACGGTGTCGATAGCATTGCGTTTGTCTTCGATCAAATCGCGGTTGTACGAAAGCGGCAGGCCTTTCATGGTGGTCAACATTGCCGTTACGTTGCCGATCAGCCTTCCGCTTTTGCCACGGGTCAGCTCGGCAATATCAGGATTTTTCTTCTGCGGCATGATTGAGCTACCGGTTGCATAGCCATCGTTTAACTCGACCCAGCGGAATTGCCGCGAGGCCCACAGGCATACTTCTTCACAGATACGTGAGAGATTGACACCCAGCATGCTGCCAGCGAACAGGAACTCCGCCACGTGATCGCGGCTTGCCACCGCGTCTATCGAGTTTTCACAGGCCCCGTCATAGCCCAGATCTTTGGCAGAAAGTTCGGGATGCATGGCGATTGCGGAACCGGCCATCGCGGCGGCGCCGAGCGGTGACAGCGCGCAGCGTTTGTCCCAGTCCTGAAAACGCTGGACGTCACGGGCAAAAGACTGCGCATGGGCCAAAAGCTGGTGCCCGAAGACAATAGGCTGGGCCTGCTGCAAGTGGGTAAAACCTGGAGCCAGCGTGTGGATATGCCGCTCTGCCTGTTTAACCAGTGCCTGCTGCAGTTCCAATAATGCGGCAACAATTTTTCGCGCGTTATCGCGCAGATACAGGCGCAAATCGTTAGCGGTCTGATCGTTGCGCGAACGCCCGGCGCGAAGTTTGCCGCCCAGCTCCCCGAGACGTTCAGTCAGCACACGTTCGATAAAAGTATGCACGTCTTCATCATGCTCGCCCGGCTCCACGGCCCCGGCACGATAATCTGTGGCTAATTGCTGGATGGCCGCCACCATTAGCCTGGTTTCATGGTCATCAAGCAGGCCCGCGCGTTGAAGTTCAAATGCGTGAGCGCGACAACCTTCGAGGTCGTATGCGGCAAGGGCAAAATAGTAATCGGGGCTGCGCGACAGTGCGCTCAATGCCGCTGCGGGTGCCTGTTTAAAGCGGGCACCCCAAAGACGCTCGACGGGCTGTGACATTCTTTACTCCTTGATGGCATAGATGTTGCAAAACAAACTGTGAGATGGCGAAACATTCAGGTTATTCAGACGGGCAACAAGCCCGAAAAATATAACAACACTAAACTTTAGCCCTCGAAAAATATTAATTAAGCAATCTTGGTTAATTTAATGTGGCGGCATTTACGGTGGGGGTAAATATTTTTTATGGAAAGTCCACTTTCCAAATCAGGAAACACATCACCCACAAGAAGTGATTTAAACCAGCAAGGCATTGGGGTCGCAGACTTAAAACTTTTACGCGTATTTAAAACCGTGGTCGAGGCTGGCGGTTTTACCGCTGCCTGTAATGAACTCAATATCGGACTCGCGGCGATCAGTAAACAAATCTCCGACCTGGAAGTGCGTTTTGGAATGAAACTTTGTACCCGTGGGCGTGAAGGCTTTTTTCTCACCGAGCACGGAAAAGTGACGTATGAGGCCTGTCTGGATCTCTTTTCATCCCTCAATCAGTTTCGCGACAAGCTCAATAATGCGCGTCATGATATGTTTGGCGAATTAAATATTGGCATCATTGACAACACCATCACCGATGATAATTCACCTATAATTTATGCACTTGGAGAGATACGCAATCGTGCTCCCAAGGTTAATGTGCGCCTGCATGCCACCCAACTGGACGAAATTGAGCGCGGCGTTCTGGATGGGCGTTTTACCTGTGGCATCATGCCCGTGTACCAGGAGAAACTCGAGTTTGATTATTATTATCTGTATGAGGAAATAGCGCACCTCTATTGTGCAGACAAGCACGTGCTTTATTCTCTTCCCGCAGAGAAAATCACCCAACAACGCATTAAATCCGCCGATGTCGTCAATCACTTTTATGCCAATCATAGCGAGAAAAATAATTATCTCGCATTATCCCCCTCCAATGCCGTGGCTGTTCAGGTTGAAGCTGTAAGCCTGCTTATCTTGACCGGGAATTATATTGGCTTTTTACCAAAGCATTATGCCACGCACCTGTTTGGCGGTAATAAGCTCAAAGCTTTATTACCGGAAGAAATAAAAATCAGCACACCATTCAGCCTGGTGGTAAAAAAAGGCAGCGCGTTGAACTCGGTATTAACGTTATTTCTTGATGCCCTGAAAAATAATCACTCAGCCTCCTCTCTGCGATCGGCAAGCTAGTTAATATTTCGCTTAAAGAGAGATTTCCCGCACCGCGCTGGTGCATAGCGATGCGGGAAATGGTGCAGTGGCGTAATCAAGCCAGGGCGAGTTCATCAGCCATAGATTCGACGCGGGCAAAAGCGGCATACAGCGATTCTGCCGTCACCGTATGAGGCATATTTTGCATGTCCGGCGCGTGCAGCGAGGCCTGAATGATTTCTTCCAGTTCGTCGGCGTTGAGGTCTGCAATTTCGCTTAAACGCAACGGTACCGCGCAGGCGTGAGACAATATTAACGCTTCGCGCAGTTCTTCATCACTGCGATTTTCGAGCGCCAGCAGGCAAAGGTTGCCTAATCCCACCAGCAGGCCATGACCAAATTCGCGGGTCTTGTCGCAAACGGTGAAACCTTCGTAAATTGCGTGCGACGCGGCAGCATGCGCGCCGCTGCTCATCAATGACGTCAACCCGGCGAACATAAAGATCGCATCTAACACTTGATCCAACTCGTTGCTGGCTTTGCCCACACGTACCGATTCACAGGCCGCTGCACCATAGGTGGAAATCAGGTCATAACAGATTCGACTATTGGCACTGGACGATCGCGCCACGCCCGTTAACTCGCCATGGTGACTACTGATGGCGCGAAATTCATACCACTTGGCCAGCGTATCACCCAACCCAGCGGCCAGCCAACGCAAGGGGGCCTGAGCCAGCAGTTCACTGTCGATAATGACGGCCACCGGAGCCTGCGGCAACGGATAGAGATCGCGAAAATGACCATCGTCGAAATAGCGGATGGTCAGCGGAGTGACCGCCGCACAGGTGGCTGCGATGGTAGGGATCGTAATTACCGGCAACCCGACTGCTATGCCCACGGCTTTACCGGTATCGAGAGATTTACCCCCACCCACGCTGATAATCACCTCGGCGGAAAGCGCCTTGGCCTGATTGGCCAGCCGCAGGATATTTCCTTCGCTAGTTTCTCCGCCAAACCATTCACTGGCGACGACCTCAACCGATGCAGTTTCAAGTGAATGACTCATTTTTTCCCCTACGGCCTGTAGCGCCTGATGACCGCCGATCACCATCGCGCGCTTGCCGTATTGGCGACAAGTCTGGCCCAACTGAGCCAGTACCCCCGGTCCACGCAGGATCTGTGCCGGAAAAATAATATTCTGTACTTGCATCTACTGCCTCTCTATTTCTGGCTTATTTATGTAATTGCTGGTCTGGCTTTTCACCAACGCTGCCCAAGGTAAGCAAGAGTTGCGCCAATCACGATCGCCCGACAGGGATTATCTGCGTTAAAACTTCTCTCTCACTCTCATCCGGGATGTAAAAGCTTAGAGATTTCTTGTCATCACGGTTGATAACAAATCACCGTAATCACCAAAAGTTTCTATTGGAAGAATTGAGTTCATTTCTTTGCAATATCAGCCTATAACCTTTTCTAAACTTATTAAATTATTGATATAAAATGAAATGAGGCGAATATGTGGGTTGCATTAATTGAAGAGCTGAACAAATGGCATCAGGGGGAAAGGCACCTGTTTTACTGCGCAGCAAGCGCGATGGTGATCTCAATCCTCATGAGCCTCAAAGACAACAAAAGTTGGCGCTATATGGTGACTTCAGCCTGTATCTGTACGGTAATAGCCCTTTGCTTCAACGTGACGTTGCATCAAATGGGATTAAATGAAACCTACTCCGGGGCTTTTGGGGCGACTATCGGTTTTATTGGCGCGGATAAGCTACGGGAAATTGTCCTTTCCCTGATTAGCAAAAAAACCGGTATTTAGTCGTTGAAGCCTCCCCGCATGAATTTTCAGGGGAGGCTTTGCATAATAGACGAGATGTCTATTCAGACTTTGGTGACAACGTCACGCATTACAGCATCGGCAGATTGAGACTGTGCTCTTTCGCGCACTCGATGGCCTGCTCATAGCCCGCATCGGCATGGCGCATCACGCCGGTTGCCGGGTCATTGAACAACACACGCGCCAGGCGCGCATCCGCCTCTTTGCTGCCATCACAAACGATAACCATTCCCGCATGCTGCGAGAATCCCATGCCCACGCCGCCGCCGTGATGCAGGCTAACCCAGGTCGCGCCGCCTGCAGTATTCAACAAGGCATTGAGCAACGGCCAGTCAGACACCGCGTCTGAACCGTCTTTCATTGCCTCGGTTTCGCGGTTTGGCGACGCTACAGAACCGGTATCCAGATGATCGCGACCAATAACTACCGGCGCTTTCAGCTCGCCGTTACGCACCATTTCGTTAAACGCCAGACCGGCGATATGGCGTTCTCCCAGCCCCAGCCAGCAGATACGCGCCGGAAGCCCCTGAAACGCAATGCGCTCGCGCGCCATATCCAGCCAGTTGATCAGGTTGGCGTTATCCGGGAACAGCTCCTTCAACTTGGCATCGGTTTTGTAGATATCTTCCGGGTCGCCTGACAGCGCAACCCAGCGGAACGGCCCTTTGCCTTCACAGAACAGCGGTCGAATATAAGCAGGAACAAAACCCGGGAAATCAAAGGCATTGATTACACCCTGGTCTTTCGCCACCTGACGGATATTATTGCCGTAATCCACGGTTGGGATACCCATGGCGTGGAAATCCAGCATGGCCTGCACGTGCACTGCCATTAAGGCGCGCGCGGCTTTCACCACCGACTGTGGGTCAGATTTGCGCGCTTCCTGCCACTTCTCCAGGCTCCAGCCCTCAGGTAAATAGCCGTTAAGTGGGTCGTGGGCCGAGGTCTGATCGGTGACGATATCCGGGCGCAAACCGCCCTGCTGGGCGCGTTTCACCAGCTCCGGCATAATTTCAGCCGCGTTACCCAGCAGGCCCACGGAAATCGCCTTTTTCTCGGCGCAGGCTTTCTCAATCATCGTCAACGCGTCGTCGATGGTGTAAGCCTTGTGGTCGAGATAGCGAGTGCGGATGCGGAAATCAATACGCGATTCCTGACATTCAATCGCCAGCACGCAGGCTCCGGCCAGTACGCCAGCCAACGGCTGTGCACCGCCCATGCCGCCCAGCCCGGCAGTCAGGATCCATTTGCCGCGCAGGTTGCTGTCGTAATGCTGACGCCCCGCCTCGGCAAAGGTCTCATAGGTGCCTTGCACGATGCCCTGCGCACCGATGTAAATCCACGAACCCGCGGTCATCTGGCCGTACATCATCAGCCCGGCTTTATCCAGCTCATGGAAATGCTCCCAGTTGGCCCAGTGCGGCACCAGGTTAGAGTTGGCGATCAGCACACGTGGCGCGTCGGTATGAGTACGGAACACGCCCACCGGTTTACCGGACTGCACCAGCAGCGTTTCATCTTCTTTCAGGGTGCGCAGGCTTTGCAAAATACCTTCGAATGCTGGCCAGTTACGCGCCGCCTTGCCAATACCGCCATACACCACCAGATCTTCCGGGCGCTCTGCCACATCGGGATCAAGATTGTTTTGAATCATGCGGTAAGCCGCCTCAATCAACCAGTTCTGACAGCTCAACTCTGTGCCATGCGGGGCGCGAACGACGCGAGCAACGGCGGTTTTCTGCGGTGAATTCATGTCTCACTCCTTCAGGATTAGTTTGATTTTTATGATTAATTGAAACTTGGCAGCAATGCCTGCACCGCCGCTGGCCAGTTTTCACGGCTGGCCCAAAGACGCATGTTTTCCACATCCGGTGCCATCAGGCGGTCGCGCTCCAGGAAAGCCACACGTTCGCGAACGGCGCTTATTTCACCTTCCATAATCGCCGAGCTTTGCAACGGACGATTGAAATCAATACCTTGCACTGCCGCCATGGCTTCGATACCCACAACTACCGCAGTGTTGAAACACATATCCCCTAAACGGCGCGCGGCATAGGTCGCCATCGAGACGTGATCTTCCTGATTGGCAGAGGTCGGCAGGCTGTCGACGCTGCCGGGATGGGCCAGAGATTTGTTTTCGGAGGCCAGCGCGGCGGCAGTAACCTGAGCAATCATAAAACCAGAATTGACGCCGCCGTCGTTGACCAGAAACGGCGGTAACCCTGATAACCCGGTATCCAGCAGCAAGGCCAGACGGCGTTCGGAAATCGCACCAATCTCGGCGACGGCCAGCGCGATAATGTCGGCGGCGAAAGCAACCGGTTCAGCGTGGAAGTTGCCGCCGGAGATGACATCACCGTTTTCGGCGAACACCAGCGGGTTATCGGAGGCAGCATTGGCCTCAATCTGCAAAATTCTGGCGGAATGTTTGAGGTTATCGAGACAAGCCCCCATCACCTGCGGCACGCAGCGAATGGAATAAGGGTCCTGCACGCGGCCACAGTGCGTATGTGAAGTGACAATGTCACTACCATCCAGCAATGCCGCTACGGCAGCGGCGACGGCGATTTGTCCTTCCTGACCGCGTGCCTCGTGAATACGCGCATCGTAAGGTTTAACTGAACCTTTGATTGCTTCTAAAGACAGTGCGCCCGCCACCAGCCCAGCGGCAAACACCCGCTCGCCTTCGAACAGGCCACGCAGCGCCAGCGAGGTAGAAACCTGTGTACCATTCAATAGCGCCAGACCTTCTTTAGGTCCCAGTACAAAAGGCTTAAGGCCAACACTGGCCAGCCCTTCGACCGCCGAGACCTTTTCGCCGTTGATGCGCACTTCCCCTTCGCCAATCAGCATCAATGAAAGATGGGCTAACGGAGCCAGATCACCGGATGCGCCGACAGAGCCTTTCTCTGGAATACATGGCATCACACCAGCATTGAACAGCGCGATCAGCGCTTCGATAACGTCGATGCGGATCCCCGAATGGCCACGCGACAGGCTTAGTACCTTGGTCGCCATGACCAGACGTACCACATTATCCGGCAAATCTTCGCCGATCCCGACGCTGTGGGAGAGCACCAGATTGCGTTGCAGTTCGGCCAAACGCTCGGCCGGGATCATGGTTTGTGCCAACTTGCCAAAACCGGTGTTAATGCCGTATACCACGCGTCCCTGCTCGACAATCTGCTGTACCACCTGCTGCGAGGCCAGCACTTTGGCACGAGCCGATTCAGCCAGTTCGATGCGCACGTTGCCCTGATAAATTTTACGCAGTGTCGACAAATCAACCTGACCCGGTTGCAAGTGGCAAAGTGTCAACTCAGTGGATGAAGAAGCCATAATCTATTCCTGTATAGACAAGTTGAGTTAAACAATTTCCCGGCAAGGAAACCTCCCAGGAAATCAGTTTATTTGCGGGAATATCCCGCCATTAAGCGCATTGTCAGGGGAATAAAACCCTGCCTGACAGGTAATCTGTTTGCATCCCTGCACGGTTGAACGCATTAATTCATGCCATCTCAACGCGCCTGAAGACTGAAACTAGTGATCCTGCGCCTGTAAGGTTTCGACGCGGATCTCTTCGGTAACTCGGGCCTTAAGCGCCATAAATTCTGGCGAGGTTTTCAGCCGATAATCACGCGGATGCGGGAAATCCACCGCCACTTCGGTTTTGATTCGCCCCGGACGCGCGCTAAAGATTGCCACCTTGTTGGCCATAAAAATCGCTTCATCAATATCGTGAGTGACAAACAGCACGGTCTTGCGCGACGATTCCCAAATCGACAACAACAGCTCCTGCATCATCACGCGAGTCTGGTTATCCAGCGCGCCGAACGGTTCATCCATCAGCAAAATTTTCGGGTCATTGGCCAACGCGCGGGCAATCGCGGTGCGCTGCTGCATGCCGCCCGAGAGCTGGCGCGGGAAATGATGCTCAAAGCCGCGTAATCCCACCTTATTGATAAAATATTCACTGCGCTCTTTCTGCGCCGCCTTGCTCACGCCGCGCTCTTGAAGCCCGAAACAAATATTTTGCTGCACGCTGAGCCAGGGGAACAGCGTGTAGCTCTGGAAAACCATACCGCGATCGGCTCCTGGCCCCTCGACCCTTTCTCCGTCGAGCCAAACCTCGCCGCGCGTGGGCTGGTCCAGACCCGCGACAATGCGCAGCAACGTTGACTTACCGCAGCCGGAAGGGCCGAGAATAGTAATAAAGTCGTTCTCGTTAACCTGATAATCCACCGGCAACAGCGCCTGCGTTTGCTCGCCTTTTGGGCCGGTAAAAATTCGTTCCACCTGCCGCACGTTTAGTTTGGGATGATTCATTTGAATGAGCTCCAGACAAACAGGCGACGATTGGCCGCTTTAAACAGAAAATCTGACAACAGGCCGATACAACCGATAACGATAATGCCGAAGATCATCTGGCCGGTGTTGAGCATCGCCTGGCTGTCGACAATCATATGACCGATACCGCTGGAGGAGCCGATAAGCTCAGCGACGATGACATAGGTCCACGCCCAGCCCAGCACCAACCGCAGCAGTTCTGCGATTTCTGGCGCGGCACCCGGAATAATCACCCGACGGACGACGCTTTTATTGGTTGCGCCCAAGGTATAAGCGGCCTCGACCAGATCACGGCGTGCTGCGCCGACGGTGACCGCCACCATTAAAGTAATTTGAAAAAATGAGCCGATAAAAATCACCAGCACCTTTTGCATTTCGCCGATACCGGCCCATAAGATCAGCAGTGGCACAAACGCCGAGGCGGGCAAATAGCGGCAAAAAGAAACAAAAGGCTCAAAAAATGCTTCGATCAGCTTATAAGACCCCATCAAAATACCCAACGGCACCGCGATAGCCGAGGCCAGGATAAAGCCACCCAGCACGCGCCACACCGTCATGCCGATATCACTGGCAAAATCAAACTGCGTAAACAGCAGCCAGCCTTCTTGCAGCATGCTGGCGGGGCTCGCCAGAAAGGTTGGCGAAACGACGCCGGTAAAAGTGACCAGTGCCCAGGCGGCAAAAAACACCACAAAAAAGCAAAAGCCCAGGAACCAGCGCTGACCCGCAGCCACCGGACGCAGCGGCACCATCAGTGGGTTATGCAAGACCTTTTTGCTTGCCGGCAACGGGGCCGGCTCGCGTGGGTCTGCCTTGGATGGCACCTGTGGTGCATCACTTGCAGTTCGTTGCATCAAAGCTACCTTCCTCTTAATCGCTAGTTAGCCACTGTCGCGTTATTGACATACTGCGGGTCAAACAAGGTGCTGATATCTGGCGTTTTGCGCAAAATCTTCATTTGCGTCAGCAGCGTCGCCGCTTCTTTACTGAAGCTGGTTATCTCACCGCCGAAGAATTTTTTATTCTGATCAAGATCCTGCCAGCGCAGATAGCTCGACTCTTCGGCAAACTGTTTGCCAGTTTCTTTCACTGCCGCACCCATGATTTCGTTAGATTTATCGGGGTCTTTCTTGATCATCGCCAACGCTTCAAAGTAGCTGTTAACCAGCGCCTGCGCGGCTTTTGGATTTTTATCCAGGAAGGCTGGCGTACAGCCGAGAGTGTCCATCACCATCGGATATTGCAGCGTGGTGGCCAGAATCTTGCCCTTGTCCGGGCTTTGACGAATCGTTGACAGGTAAGGCTCGTAGGTCACAGCCGCATCGTTTTGACCGGCAATAAAAGCGTGGGCAGCGGCGTCGGGTCCAAGGGTGGCGAGTTTAACGTCTTTAACCGACATGCCATTTTTATCCAGAATCCATGCCAGCAGGAAGTAAGAAGACGTCCCCGGCGCATCAACACTCACGGTTTTACCTTTGAGGTCAGAAATTTTGCTGATGCCCTGTCGCACCGCAATGCCATCGGCACCGTAAGATTTATCGAGCTGGACAATCTGTTTGATCGGCACACCCGCAGCGTTCCAGGTGAGATAAGTTTCAACCGTGGTCGCGGCGCATTGCAAAGAGCCGGAGGCAATCGCCAGGTGGCGAGACTGTTGCGGCACCATCTTGAGTGTGACGTCTAGCCCGTTTTTCTTAAAAATACCGGCTTTATCAGCCAATGTCAGAGGAGCAAAGCCTGTCCAGCCAGAGATACCGATGGCAACCGGCGTGTCAGCCGCCTGCGCGATACCCGCACTCGCACAGCCCAGTGTCACGGCCATACTTAATAAGGTTAAGGATTTTTTCAGTCCGGCTTTAGAAAACACATTGCTCATTTGCCACTCCTGTCGAAAGTACCTGTCTGGAATAGGGGTTTGCCCTAAGGGGAAAATACCACTGTCTATTCTTGTCTATACAAGCTAGAGATTTAAATCAGGCAAAGTTTATGCCAGTTTTAAGCCTTATCAGGAATGCCGCTAAAGCCTGACCGAACGGCATGAAAACGGGTTTAATTCACTGTACGCACCATAACGCCGCCGAATTGCCAAGGTTCTGGCGAGGCAACGGCTTAATAAGGTGCAGCCGCCGCGCTATTTTGGCGCACGTGTTTTTAGCAAGTTTAAGACAGAGGCAGGATAGCCGCCCACAACAGCAGGCTGTCTTTGCTTTTAGCGTGCAGCAGCAGTTCCAGC
>CAWUIY010000049.1:0-21338 GCA_963922555.1 uncultured Serratia sp.
TTAAAGTCGACGTGGTCGAAGCAGATCTCGCCACGGCTGACTTGCAGTCGCGGGGCCTGCGGCCCATCAGTCACGCTAATCGGTTGGGCGATCGTTTCCAGACCATCCTGCACGGTGCCGATATTTTCAAAAATGCCGTTCACCACCCACATGATCCAGCCCGACATATTGACGATACGGATCACCAGACCGGTCGCCAGCGCGATAGCACCGACGCTGATCAGCGACTGTGTCCATAGCCACAGCGCCAGACCGGTAGTACCGACAATCAGCAGGCCATTCAGCGTGGTAATGCTGACGTCCATGCTGGTCACCAGACGCCCGGCCAGCTGCATTTTTTGCGTTTGCTCGTTGATCGCCTCTTTAGCGTGACGCTGTTCGAGATCGGTATGGGCAAACAGCTTGAGCGTAGTGATATTGGTGTAGCCATCAACAATGGTGCCCATCAGCTTGGAGCGCGCCTCGGACTGCTCCACCGAACGGGCTTTTACGCGTGGCACGAAATACCATAAGCACAGGGAATACAGCACAATCCAGGCGATAAGCGGGATCATCAAATGCCAGTCGGCTTCGCCAAACAGCACCAGGGCGCTCGCCGCATAAATCACCACGTGCCAGATGGCATCCACCGCCTGCACCGCCGAATCACGCAGCGAGTTCCCGGTTTGCATGATGCGCTGAGCGACACGTCCGGCGAAATCATTCTGGAAAAAGCTCAAACTTTGGCGCAGCACATAGTTGTGGTTTTGCCAGCGGATCAGGCTGGTCATGCCGGGGCTTATCGTCTGATGGACCAGCAAGTCGTGCAACCCGATAAAAATCGGTCGCATGATCAGCGCCACTGCCGCCATCCAAAGCAGTTCTCCGGCATGATCGCTAAAGAAACTGCCGGTGGGCGTATCGCGCGTCAGGTCGATGATGGTGGAAAGATAGCTGAAGAGTGAGACTTCAATCAGCGAGGCGATTAATCCGACAATCAGCAGGGCCAAAAAGCTTGGCCACACCTGCTTCAAATAGTAAAAGTAAAACGGCCAAACCCGGTTGGGAGCCTCCGCACTGGGCTGCTCTTTAAATACATCAATAAAATTTTCAAAACGACGGAACAACATACACGCCCCTCATATCCTGTTGTTATGGATAATGGCTGGAGGATCCCGCCATCAAGGGCAGTCCGGCCCCGGTCCAGAGAAAACATCGCAAATACAAAGCTTAGTGCATTTTACGCGATGTCTGAGAGGGAATGTTGGGGCAATGTTGGCCCGCTACTTGCGCAGCGGGGTGTCTTTGATGAAGAGTGCCAGCAGGAAAGCCAGCGCCATCACGCAGGCGGCAATCTGATAAACGTTGTGGATCGCGCCGCCAAACGCGTCGAGATAGGTCTGGCGAACATGATCGGGCAACTGGTGAATACTCCCGGCACTCAGCGCGTGCGGCAATACCGTGCCTTCGGGAATCGTTGCCAGCAAACGAGTCTGCAACGACTGGGTAAAAATAGCGCCGAATACCGCCACGCCAATCGAGCTACCGATTGAACGAAACAGCGTGGTGCTTGAGGTCGCGACACCAATCTGCTGCGGCTCGACGCTATTTTGCGCCGCGAGCACCAGCACCTGCATCACCATGCCCAATCCCGCGCCGAGCAGGGCGATATAGCCATATAAAATGTGCAGCGGCGTGCTGTTGCCGAGTTTTATCCCCAACAGCAGCATGGCGATCATTGCCAGAAAAGTACCGCCGATCGGGAACAGGCGATACTTGCCTATCTTGCTGATAATCCTTCCGCTGGCGATAGAAGTCAGCAACAGGCAGCCCATCAGCGGCAGCAACTGCATCCCGGCCTGCGACGGCGTAGAGCCTTTCACCACCTGCAAATACAGCGGCAGGAAGGTCACAGACCCGAGCAGCGCCATGCCGATGATAAAACCGATCAGACAGCTCAACACAAAGGTGCGCTGGCGGAACAACCTCAGCGGAATAATCGGTTCAACGGCCAGCCGCTCTTCGTAAATGAAGCCGCCAAGACACACCAGACCAAAAGCAAAAATGCACCACAGCTGGGCGGAATCCCACGGCATCACCGTGCCGCCTTCGCTGGTAAACAGGATGATACCTGTCAACGCCGCCGCCAGATAAATCGCCCCGAGATAATCAATCTCACGACGGATTTTTGCCACATGCGGCTGAAACACCACGCCAATCACCAGCAGGGCAAACACGCCCAGCGGCAGATTGATGTAAAAGATCCAACGCCAGGAAAAATGCTGCACCAGAAAGCCGCCAATCAGCGGGCCGACCACGGTCGCGAGGCCAAATACGCCGCCAAACAGGCCTTGATACCTGCCGCGATCGGCTGGCGGGATAACGTCCGCGACCGCCGCCATGCTAATCACCATCAACCCACCGCCGCCCAACCCTTGCAGGGCGCGCATCAGGATTAGCTCGGTCATATTCTGCGCCAGCCCGCAAAGCGCGGAACCTACCAGGAAAATAACAATCGAAACCTGCAACACGCGTTTGCGGCCAAAAAGATCGCCGAACTTGCCGTAAAGCGGCACAACCACGGTGGATGACAGCATATAGGCCGTGACCACCCAGGAAAGCTTTTCAAGCCCGCCAAGCTCGCCTACGATGGTAGGGAGGGCAGTAGAAACGATAGTCTGGTCCAGTGCTGCCAGCAGCATGACCAACAGCAGCGCTGAAAACAGCAGGCGTATCGATGGCGCTTTTGCTGCACCCTGCTCTGCTTCAACGCGGTGAGAAATATTTTGGGTTGCCATAGGTAAACCTGACTGACCTTGAAATTAATTAACAAGGTAATTAATATAGGAGCTTCGTTTACTCATGGTCAATGGGTCTGTTGAAAACATGGAAAGTAAAAAATCCGTAAAATCCGCCTCTTCAAAGGGTAAATCCTCAGAAGATTCAAAGACATTGCCTCGTCGTCCGGGCCGTCCCTCCGGTGTTGCAAAAGGTGCGGAACGCCGTAGCCTGCTGCTGGAAACCGCGTTGGCGATGTTTGCTCGCCAGGGGATTGCTGACACCCCATTGACCGCGATCGCCCGCGAGGCCGGGGTAACACCCGCCATGCTGCATTACTACTTCAATACCCGCGAGCAGCTGCTGGACATACTGATTGAAGAGCGTTTTCTGCCGATCCGCGCCTCGTTCAGCACTCTGTTTCAGGACTCGGCCAACGATCCGGTCGTGGCATTAACTCGCCTTGCGAAACAGTTCATCGAGATCTCCGTAGAGCATGAATGGTTTGCTCCGCTGTGGGTGCGGGAAATTATCAGCGAAAGTGGCATGCTGAAGGCGCGTATGGAAGAGCGTTACGGCAGCGGCCAACGCGATGAGTCTTTGCGTAGCCTCGCTCGCTGGCAGAAAGAAGGAAAGCTGAATGCCGGACTCAACCCGGAACTGATTTTTATCTCGCTGTTTGGCCTGACATTTTTACCTATTGCCTCGTCGCGCGTCTTCAAGTCGTCTACGGGTAATCATCCCGATACCGAGCAGCTTGCGCAGCACGTCGTCGCCCTGCTGTTAAACGGCCTCAGCCCGCAGCAAAGTTGAAAAATCCCTGCCTAAAAAGTGCGCCCGCCATCACGCTGGCGCGTTAAGTGTGGTATAAAAAGCGCTCTGCTTTCTGATGATATTAACCACATGAAAAACAATAGTATTTACACCCCAGCGCAGCCTGTCACCGCCAAGACAAAGGTGCTGGGGTGGCGCGATTTGTTCTCGCTCTGGTTCTCGCTGGGAATGGGTTTGATGGTGCTTCAGGCCGGTGCAATTTTAGCGCCGGGACTGGGTATGGCCGGTTCACTGCTGGCGATTTTTACCGGCACGCTGGTGGGCGTTATTCTGCTGGCACTGGTTGGGGTAATCGGCGGGCAAACCGGTATGTCGTCGATGTCTTCACTGACGTTGAGCCTTGGCAAAAAGGGCATCGCCCTGCCCGCACTGTGCAATATCCTGCAACTGATTGGCTGGGGTGCGTTCGAAATTGTGGTAATGCGCGACGCCGCCAGCCTGCTGGCTAAACAAGCGTGGGGGGCAGAAAGTTTCTGGGCTAACCCGACACTGTGGACCTGGATTTTCGGCTTCGTCGCCACCTTGCTGGCCGTTTGTGGCCCGCTGGCGTTTATCCGCGTAGTGCTTCGCCGCTGGGGAATTTGGTTACTGATCGCCAGCTGCACCTGGCTAAGCATCCACCTGCTGCAACACGCTTCACTGAGTGCCCTGTGGCACAAGGCCGGTGACGGTAGCATGCCGTTTGCGCTGGCTTGCGATATTGTGGTTTCAATGGCGCTGTCGTGGCTGCCGCTGGTATCGGATTACACTCGCTTTGGAAAATCAACCCGTCAAAACTTCTTCGGCACCGCCCTGGGTTTCTTCCTGGGTAGCGTATGGATGATGGCATTAGGCGCGGCTTACACCCTGGCGTTCGTCAGTTCACAGGACAGCAACGCGCTGCTACTGGCGCTGTCCGGCGTTGCGCTTGGCATTCCGCTGCTGCTAATTCTTATCGACGAGCACGAAAATACCTTTGCCGATATCCACTCAGCAGCACTGTCTACCGGCACGCTGATGCCGCTTGATATCGGCA
Source organism: uncultured Serratia sp. (assembly GCA_963922555.1). Classification (GTDB taxonomy): domain Bacteria; phylum Pseudomonadota; class Gammaproteobacteria; order Enterobacterales; family Enterobacteriaceae; genus Rouxiella. The sequence goes on from CAWUIY010000049.1 coordinate 4,607, forward strand.
AACTCAGCTGGGCGATTGGCCTGATTTGTACCCTGATTGCCTGGGGTATTCCGCTGGATCGTTACGAGAATTTCCTGCTGCTGATTGGTTCTGTATTTGCGCCGCTGTTTGGCGTGGTGCTGATGAGCTACTTCGTGCTGCGTCATCGCCAGCCAGCCGCGCGTAATCTTGACTGGCGTGCGCTGACGGCATGGATTCTGGGCATTGCTACCTATCATCTGATCGCGCAGTTTTATCCGAATCTGGGAGCGACTATTCCGTCGTTGCTGGTTGCTGCCGTTTTGTGTGGGCTGTTCTCGAAAATAGGCGCTAAAGCCGCATTGTAATTTTATCGAAATGCAATAAGGCGAGCCGCGACTCCTGAACACCAGGAACTCTCGGCTCGCCTTTGTCGTTTATATCGCGCGACTTAACCAAATTATTTCGCCAGCGACTCGCTCTTGCCGAGCATTTCCAGCGCCACTTTCTGCGCATTAGTAACGTGCAAACGGGCCGCTTTTTCTGCCGCATCGCCGTCGCGAGCTTTAATCGCTTTCAACAGCGAATCAATTTCTTCAAGACTGTGCGGCAGGCGATCCGGATGCATCAGTGAGGTTGCACGCAGTAAGTTGACCCGCGAATGCAGGCTGGTCAGGGCTTCGCGCACTAGCTCATTGCCACAGCGTTCGAGCATAATGCCATAGAGCGCATTCTTGGCCTGCAAGACGCCAGCCTGATCTCTCGCCTCTCCGGCCTGGCGCAGTTCCCCCGCCGCCGCCGCAAACTTGGCGATGTCCGCCTCGCTGGCAGTTTGCGAAAATTCGCGGGCCACAAATCCTTCCAGCAAGCCGCGCAGTGCATACAGATCGGCGGCTTCCTTGACGGAAATACTGGCGACGATCGGCCCTTTGTGCGGCACGATGTCCACCAGTTTTTCGGCTTCGAGTTTACGCAACGCTTCACGAATCGAGGTACGGCTGACGCCCAGCGTTTCACAGAGTTCGCGCTCGATCAGCCGCTCGCCGGGGGCAAAGCGCCCATTAATAATCGCTTGTCGTAACGCATTTTCCACCTGAAAACGCAGCGTTTCAGGACGTACCAGGCCAATATCAGAAGACATGATTGTATTCCTGTCCGACAAATTAAACATACTGTCATCATAGCGGCCCGATCAATGAAAAGCGACGCTTATCTTTTAGGCAACTCTCCGGTCAGGGGGCGTTCGACAAGCTGGCCTGTGCCAACGCGTGCTCGACCATTGGTGCAGCCACCAGCGCTCCGTGGATCCCAATCACGCTGACAATCTCGAGCACTTCCATAATCTCCTCTTTGGTCGCGCCGTAGTTAATCGCGTTGCGCATGTGCAACTTTAACCCCTGCTGATACAAATGGGTCGCCGAAGCATCGAAAGCACAATAAATCAGCTCCTTGATTTTCGGCTCCAACACGCCGGTGCGCCACGGCACAGAGGAAAATTCGATATAGGCATCAAACAGTTCCGGGTCCAACTCCAGCAGGCCATCCCAAGAGTTATGCCAATAACCGCGATGCTTGATAAACGCCAGTTTGAGCGTTTCTCGCTGCTCGTCCAGCGGTTCGGGGCCGTTGCGCAGCCCTTCCTCTTCTAATACCTCAAGCAGCAACGGCACGCCGACATTGGAAGCGTGGATCCCCAGCGTGCTGGTCAGTTCAAGAACTTCGACAAGCTCTGCCTGCGTCGCGCCAAACGCCACCGCCGCCCGCAAATGCTGGGCAATACCCGGCTGATAAAGATGAGTAGACGCCACGCTGGCACTCAGTGCGACAAAGGCTTTCACCTTGTTTTCAAGATGATTTTTCTTCCATGGCACCGCAGAGAATTTTAGATAGCCTTCGACAAAATTAGCGTCCTGACGCAGCAGGCTTTCCCACTGTACGTCCCAGAATTGATGCTGGCGGATAAACGCCGCTTTCACAGTTTGCTGTTGGTCGGTGAGGTTCATGATGCTGTTTTCTCCATGCGCGACAGCCACTGTCAACACCGGCTGCCGTCATAAAATCGGTCACGGCACTTAGCGCACCGCCTGCTGATACACGTCTTCCGCCACTTCTTCCTGCCAGCGGGTTTCACCCAGAGAAGTGGCGGTATGCAGCATAAAGCTGTCTTTTCCTGCACCATGCCAGTGGCGTTCATCGGCCGGGATCCACACCGTATCGCCCGCGCGAATCGCCTGCGGCTGCTCGCCGTCAACACAGACCCACCCACTGCCGGAAATCACCTGCAAAATTTGCCCCTGCTGATGGGTATGCCAATAGGTGCGGCCGCCAGGTGCGAAAAAGACGTTATTAATCGTCACGTTATCGGTCGTCGGCATCACAGGATCGCCCCAAACCTCACCGCTAAAGGTGCTGCTGCGCTGTTCTGAAATCACGCCTTTGGCCCTGCCGTGAAAAACTTTCATCATCTGTTTCCTTAATTAGATTTATCACTCAGGCGAACACCGCCAGAGACGTCGCCGATCGCATCCACCACTCGATTGCTGATCACATCGCCATAACCCAATGAAGTCGCTAACCCAAAGCTGGCCAGTGGCCCGGAGGCGTTAAGCGAGACCACGCCAAGCTCGCGCACGCGATCGACATACAGCGCGACGTCTTTGGTCATCAGCTTGCCGGTCAGGCCGCCCTCGAGATAATCGCCGTCGACAATTTTTGGGAAACGATTCAGAGTGGCAAAATTCACTCCGCTGCTGCTATTAAGCACGTCGAGCAGGCGATGCAGATCTAGCCCGGCCTTTTTTCCCGCCACCATCACCTCGGCGGTGGCGGCCAGGCTGACCGCGTTCAGGAAGTTATTCAGCAATTTGGTCGTGTGCCCGCTGCCGCTTTCGCCCATCGCTATCACCTTGGCAGCAATCGGTTTAAATGCCCAAGCCACCGCGTCAATTGCCTTGTCTTCCCCGCCGACCATCAGCGTTAGCGTGCCTTTTTCTGCCGCCGCCGCACCGCCGGAAATACCGGCGTCGATGAAGGCCACGCCTCTGGCGGCAAACAGGCCATGCAGACGAATCGTCGAGCTGGCTGCGGCGGTGCTGAGGTCAATCACCGTTTGCCCACGGCGACAGTTTGCCAACAGGCCGTTTTCACCTTCGACCACCGATTCGACAACCTTACTATCCGGCAATGAAAGCATCACCACGTCGGCGAAACCCATCACATCGGCCAATGACGCGGCCGCGCTGGCACCGGCCGCGGCGGCGCGTTCGGCTACCGGGTCAAAGCCCAGCACGGCTATTCCGGCATCCACCAGGCAGCGCGTCATGCGACCGCCCATGTTGCCTAAACCAACAAATCCAATTCTTTCGCTGTTCATCTGCTTGTTCTCCACCAATGCGTTAGAAATCGACATCTTTGGTTTCCGGCCCCATATAGGCCCCGAGTGTTCCGATAATCCCGCCCAGTGCCAGCAGCACCACGGAGGTCAATGCCAGCGGCATTAGCGCGCTCAGCCAGTCCATGTAGAAAGCGTAGAAAGAAGGAATGATCACCGACAGGCTAAAGCCCATGCCGAACCCGGTGGCGCGAACGTCGGTAACAAATCGCTCATTGATGTAGGTCACAATCACGCCCCACGGCGAGGTCACCAACACCGCCAGCACGCCAACCAGCAGCATGATGGTGCCCAGAGACAGCCCCGGAACGGAGGTCAGCACGTACAGCAGCGCCGAGCCAAGCACCACGATCAGTGGCCCGGCGACCAGGAAGAAGCGGCGACGGCCAAACTTCTGACCCAGCATCCCCGAACCGATATAGCTGAAAAACAGCACGCAGTAGGTGAGCAGCAGAGTTGAGGTCATTTCCAGACCGCTCAGATGCAGGGTATGCACCAGCAGCCCGGTCGGCAGATAGATAGTGATAATGTTTTGCGTCAGCCAAAAGCCGCTCATCATCAGCAACACTTGCAGTAAATTACGGCCGCTCTTGCCGCGCAGCAGATCGGTTAACGCCAGTTTTTCGCGCTTTTCACCGCCAACTTCGCTTTGCCAGATTTCCGATTCTTTGACCTTAAAGATGTAATAAAGCGCCAGTAATCCCGCCAGTAGACCGCCAATCACAAACGGCACGCGCCAGCCCCACTGAGCGTAAGGCGAATTAGCACCGTTAAGCGGGAACAGGAAAAACACCAGCATAGTGAACAGGTTGATGCTGACATATGCCGCCGGGAAGCCGCTAATAATCAGGCCGCCGACAAAGCCGCGCTGGTGTTTTTTCGAATATTCGATGGCTAACGGCATGGCTCCGGTGTAGCCGCCGCCAAGAAAAATCCCGTCAATAAAGCGCAGTAGCACCAGCAAGACGTAAGCACCGATGCCCAGCGTTTGATAACCCGGCAGGCAGGCAATCAGCAGCGTAACGACGCCAAAACCTGATACCGAGTAAATGGAGGCTTTGCGGCGGCCAATGCTGTCGGCCATGATGCCAAACAGCAACGCGCCGAGCGGCCTGCCAAGCAACGTGGTAATAAAAACCAGTGAAGCCAGAATGGTTTCCGCACCGGCCGAAAGATTCGGCGGCTGGAAGTAAAACAGCACCGGCGACAGGGCAACCACCGGCAGATAAATATCAAACATATCGATATATTCGGAAAAGAACGCGCCTTTAATCGCACTCTTTCTTTTTACATCAATGGATTGCTCGCTTTCGGCCTGACGTGCGCCGACGTGTGCGGTCAGAGTTTCCATTTCAGTCTCCAGTCTCTTTAGTGCCGCATCTCTTATGAATGCGTGTGTAGGGTGAGGAATATCAGGCTTTGGCTTTCTCCTCATCCCAGGTTTTGATCACTTCACTGGCAATGCGAAACGCCGCCAGCGCCAGAGGTGCGCCGCAGTAGACTCCGGCCTGCATCAGCACCGAACGGATCTCCTCTTTGCTCACCCCGTTGTTTAAAGCTCCTTTAACATGGACTGCCAACTCGTGGTGCTGGCTCATCGCCGTGAGCATGGCGATATTCAGCATGCTGCGCGTTTTGAAGTTCAGCGTCGGGTCGCCCCAGATATCGCCCCAGCAATATTCGGTGACCAGTTTTTGCATCGGGCGATTGAAGTCATCGGCATTAGACCAGGATTTTTCTACGTGTCCCGCGCCCAACACCTCTTTGCGATTGGCAAAACCTTTCTCAAAGCTCGAATTATCTTCCATCGTATTTTCCTTTTAGCCGCACCCATGGATTCAACATGTATGATTGTATGACAATGAAATCGGGCAAATTTTTTTTGCTACGCGCCTTACTTATCAGGCAATCCGAAACCGACCATCGATTTAATTTCCAGATATTCACGTAATCCCGCCTCGCCCCATTCGCGCCCGTTGCCCGAGCGTTTATAGCCGCCGAACGGAGCCTGAAAGTCGGCCGGTGGGTAGTTCAGATGCACATTCCCGGCACGCAGTTGACGAGCCACGTTTCTGGCCCGGTCCTGCGAGGCTGATTGCACATAAGCCGCCAGCCCGTATTCAGTGCCGTTGGCAATGGCGATCGCTTGTTCTTCCGTGTCGTAGGGGATAATCGATAAAACCGGGCCGAAAATCTCTTCCTGGGCAATGGTCATTTCAGGAGTGACCGCACTGAATACCGTGGGTTTGACGTAATAACCCCGAGCGAATCCTTCAGGAAGGCCCACGCCGCCAACCACCAGCTCGGCCCCCTCGTCGATCCCTTGCTGAATCAGCTTTTGCACGCGATTAAACTGATTACGGTTTACCAGCGGGCCAAGCTGAGTCGCGGGATCTTCTGTCGGGCCAAGGCGGTAGGTCAACGCGGCCTGGCGAGCAATTTCGGTCGCATCTTGCAACAACGGGCGCGGCACCAGTAAGCGCGTTGGAATGGAGCAAGACTGGCCGGAGTTGGTAAAACAGGCCGCCACGGCGCGAGTGACCGCGTCTTGCAGATTGACGTCGTCGAGCAAAATGTTGGCCGACTTGCCGCCCAACTCTTGCGCTACCCTTTTCACGGTATCAGCCGCGGTTTTCGCGACCTCAATTCCGGCGCGGGTAGAGCCGGTAAACGACACCATATCGATATCGGGATGTGCCGCAATCGCCGCCCCAACGCGAGGTCCGTCGCCGTTAACCAGATTAAACACCCCCGGCGGCACACCGGCTTCGTCCAGCACCTCGGTAAACAGCAGCGCGGTCAGTGGAGAATATTCGCTGGGTTTAAGCACCATGGTGCAGCCAGCGGCCAGCGCCGGGGCGATTTTCACCACAATCTGATTCACCGGCCAGTTCCACGGCGTGATCAACCCGCAAACGCCGACCGGCTCAAGACGCAGCCGAGTGGTGCCCTGCTGCTGCTCGAATTCAAACGTTTTCAGCACTTCAATTAATGCATTCAAATGTGCCGGACCGCGCATCGCCTGCCCCTGACGAGCAAAAGTAATCGGCGATCCCATCTCCAGACGCATGGTTTCTGCAAACTCTTCATAGCGGCGCTGATAAATTTCCACAATGCGCTGCAAGAGTGCCAGCCGCTCGGCCGATGATGTCGCTGAAAACGCCGGCAAAGCGCGACGGGCAGCGGCAACGGCGCGGTCAACGTCGGCGGCATCGCCCATTGCCAGCCTTGCGAAGCTGCGTTCAGTAGAGGGATCGATTAACTCGAACCAGGACGGCGTCACGGGATCGACCCATTGGCCGTCAATATAGAAATGTGCAGCGTGAGTCATAGCAAACTCCGTAGCTGTTGATTTCTAAATCGGGGCATAATGCGGCCACGATTTAGAAATTCAGAGGATGAATTATTCCGGCTTGGTGGCGAACTCTTCTGTCGCCAGGAAACGATACATTTCTGTGTGATCGGTAGTTGGCGTGGCCTGCTGTGAAACCTGATCCCAGATATCGGTGCAGGCAACGCCGAGCTTCATTGGATAACCCACCGCCGTTGACAGTGCGCGGGCAATCTTCAGATCTTTATTCATTAATTGCAGCGCAAAACCCGAGCCAAAAGAACCATTTAACATAAACGGCTTCACCTTGTTTTCGGAGGTATTGCTGCGGCCGGTCGAGGCATTGAGTACGTCGGTCATTACTGCGGGTTGAATGCCGAAACGTTCGGCGATGTGCAGCGCCTCAATGGTGGCAATCAGGCCAGCGGCCGAAACATAGTTGTTCAATGCCTTGGCAGCGTGACCCGACCCGGCAGCGCCGATATGCAGAATACTTTTACCCATTGCCTGCAACAGCGGCTGGCAGACTTCAAGCACCGCCGCATCGCCGCCGACCAGAATAGACAGTTCCCCGCTTATCGCCTTTTTCACCCCACCCGACACTGGCGCGTCGAGATAAAGCAGGCTCTGAGATGCAAGCGTTTTGCCGAGCTGGCGTGAACGTTCTGGCTCGGAAGAGCTCATGTCGATCACCACCGACTCTTTCGCCAACCGCGACGTCCAGCCGTTCAGCGGATCGAGCAGCACGCTCTCAACAATACTGGAATTCGGCAGCATGGTAATGAGCGCGTGCAGATCGCCGGCATTATCGGCGTCGAGCGGCGTTGCGGACAACTCGCCGCACAGCGCTTTTACCCGCTCGCCATCGACATCGGCGATAAACAGCGTGAAGCCCGCCGAGGCCAGACATTTCACCATCGGCGTTCCCATCATTCCCAAACCGATAAAGCCTATCTTGTTAAGCGAATTCATCTCAGTGCCCTTTTTTAACAGCTAGTGGTTTTATAACTGATAGCGTTAAACGGACTGCCGACCTGCGATTAACGCAGCGCCGAATAATCCGTCGGAGCTAAAAAGTGGTTCTCGATTCTTTCTACAATCGGCTGATGTGCTTCGGTAGCACTGCGTTTGGCCTGCCAATCTGCATCAGCCTGAAACGCATTCCATTTTTCTTCACGCTCGGCCAGACTTTCCCATTGCAGCATGTAAGTCAGCGCGTGATTGCTTGGCCCCACGACCGTGGTCCAGAAACCAATTTGCTTGATGCCGTATTTGTCGAAAAATTCCAGCGTGATATTTCTAAAACGCTCCTGTAAAGCGGGTAAACGGCCTGCTGCACAGTGATAAACGCGCATTTCTACAATCATCTTGTTGCTCCATTATTGGGATGTGCGCTCGGGCGCAACGTCCACCCGCGCAATCCACTGCCGGGTTTCGGCGTTAAATGCGGGATAACGTTGCAGCACCAGCGGATCGTGACCGGGGATGATATGCTCGTCGGTATCGGCGAGACGTCGCAGCGTGGCGTAGCCTTCGAGCATGTCACCGATATTATAAACAATTGGGTATGCCTGCTCGCGCTGCATATTGGCGTAATAGTGCGAGGCGTCAGAGGCCAGCACTACCCAACCTCTTTCCGTACGCACGCGCACCACCTGCAAACCATCGGTATGACCACCAACGCGGTGCAGGCTGATCCCCGGAGCCAGATCAGAATCGCCATCGTGGAACTGCACACGGCCAGCAAATATTTTTCCGACCATTGATTTCACATCTTCTACGTCGAAGGCGTGGCTGATACCGTGATGGCACATGCAGCGGCCAGTACAGAAAGCCATTTCGCTATCCTGTACGTGAAAACGCGCTTTTGGAAACAGGCTGTGGTTTCCTGCATGGTCGTAATGCATGTGGGTGATGATGACGTCTTTAACTTCTGCGACGCGGATCCCTAACTGTTCCAGCCCCTGCTCTACGCTATGAACGATAGTACGTCCGCGCTTGCTGGCCATTTCGGCGTCGAATCCCATATCGACAACGTAGGTCGCGGAAGAGCCAACAATAGCCCAGACGTAATAATCGAGTGGCATCGGGACGTCATGGGGGTCGCCACCAATAAAATTTTCACTCGACATGCGATCGTGGTGTGCGTACTTGATGGCGTAGATGCGGTATTTCTCGTTTTCTGACGACATGGCTCTTCACCCTGTTTAAAAAACATGCTGTCATCATACAATCAGTCAATATGATAAAAAGGTGATAGCACTCACACAATAATACAAAGTACAAATTCAGGCTTATTCACACTTGCGCATAAGCTTATGCAGTTGACGCATACCGACCGATACCTCTATGTTGAAGAAGACCTTTTTATTAACAATTCAGTCTAATGACTCTGTCTTCAAGACAGCCTGATGAAAGGAAAGCGGTATGCGAATTCTGGTAGTGGGAGCAGGTGCAACAGGCGGTTACTTTGGAGCGCGACTGGCGCAGGCGGGCAAGGACGTGACCTTTCTGGTGCGAGAAAAACGTGCCGAGGCACTCAGAAAATCCGGGCTAAAAGTTGAATCCAAAGAGGAGAGTTTCACGATACAGCCAAAGCTGATCCTCGCCTCTGAGCTGAAAGAGATCTATGACGCAGTCATCCTTACGGTAAAGGGCTTCTCTCTCGAAGCCGTGCTGGAAGAGTTTGCGCCCGCAGTTGGCGAGCATACCGTCATTATTCCAGTGCTAAACGGCATGCGCCATCTTGAAATTATTCAGAAACGATTCGGAAAAGAACGCGCGCTTGGCGGCTTGTGCCGTATCAACGTCACGCTGGACGATAAGGGTCAGGTGCATCAGATGACGGCCCTGGACGAGCTGATTTACGGCGAGGTTAACGGCGAGCGCAGCGAACGCGTCATCAGGCTGGACGCCGAATTAAAAGTGCCAGGCATCAGTGCGCGTTTGTCAGAGCACATCATTAGTGAAATGTGGGAAAAATGGCTGTTCCTGTCCAGCGTGGGCGGCATTGCCTGCCTGATGCGCGGCAATATAGGACAGGTTGCACGCGCCGAGGGTGGCCAGGCGTTCATCAAAGCCTTTGTGCATGAAGTCGTGTCGATAGTAGTCGCTGGCGGTTATCAGGAACGCCCAAATGTGACGGCAAATACGATTGCGGAACTTACGCGCAAAGACTCGATCCAGACCACGTCAATGTATCGCGATATGATCAAGGGCCTGCCGGTCGAAGCCGATCAGATCCTTGGCGATCTAGTGGCGATCGCCACTAAAGCGGGTCTTGCTGCACCACTGGTCAATACCGCCTATACCCATATGTCGGTTTATCAGGAAAGTATTAAACAATAAGTCTTAACATGGCGCATAAAAAAACCGGAGCAGGCTCCGGTTTTTAATTTTTTCAGAAAGTCTGGAAAGCGGATCAGGAGGTCAGTTCTTCCTGTTCGGTTTCTTCTTCCTGCACGTGCACCACTGGCTGAGCCACAGTCGCAGGTTTCACTGCTGCCGTTTCTGGCTGCGGATTATCGAGTTGCAGGATACGGCTGGTACGGCTCATTTCTCTTTCCGTCAGCTCAACGTTGCCATTCAGTTTTTGACCGTAAGACGGGATCATCGTCTTCAGCTTGCTCTGCCATTCTGCAGAGGCAACCTTGTCCTTGAACACCTTCTCCATCAGCTGCAACATGATTGGTGCAGCGGTTGAAGCACCCGGCGAAGCACCGAGCAGTGCAGCAATTGAGCCGTCTTGAGAAGTCACGACTTCAGTACCGAGACGCAGAACGCCGCCCTGTTTGCCGTCTTTCTCGATAATCTGCACGCGCTGACCGGCAACCACTAAACGCCAGTCTTCTTTCTTCGCGGCAGGGAAATACTCTTTAAGTGCATCAAGGCGTTGCTGTTCGGTAAGCATCACCTGGCCAATCAGGTATTTCACCAGATCAAAGTTATCCAGACCGACACGCACCATTGGGAAGATGTTGTGCAGATTCACAGTGCCAAACAGGTCCCACAGCGAGCCGTTTTTCAGGAATTTGCTGGAGAAGGTCGCGAAAGGTCCGAACAGGAGCACTTTTTTGCCGTCGAGCACGCGGGTATCCAGATGCGGCACGGACATTGGCGGAGCGCCAACGGAAGCTTTTCCGTAAACTTTCGCCTGATGACGTTTCACAATTTCCGGATTGTCGGTCACCAGGAACTCGCCGCCAACAGGGAAACCGCCGTACAGTGCGGATTCTGGAATACCGGATTTTTGCAACAGCGTTAAAGAAGCGCCGCCGGCACCAATAAAGATAAAGCGAGTAGTGACTGAAGTTTCGCGACCGCCTTTGGTGCTGGCAAAGGTCACGGTCCAGGTCTTGTCCGCGTTACGTTTGATGTTTTTAACTTCCTGCCCCAGATTCAGGCTGAAGTTAGGCTTCTTGCGCAGTGATTCCACCAGTTGATGGGTGATCGCGCCGAAGTTGACGTCGGTGCCGCTGTCGATACGGGTAGCCGCCACTTTCTCACCCGCTTTACGGCCTTCGAGCACCAGCGGGATCCATTTTTCGATTTGCGCGCGGTCTTCGGAGTATTCCATGCCTTTGAACAGCGTGCTGGTTTGCAGTGCCGCATGACGTTTACGCAGGAACTCGACGTTTTTATCGCCCCAGACAAAGCTCATGTGTGGCACGCTGGTAATGAACGAGCGCGGTTCGCCAAGTACGCCTTTCTCAACCTGATAGGACCAGAATTGACGAGAGACCTGGAAAGCTTCGTTAATATCTACCGCTTTGGAGATATCTACCGAGCCGTCAGCTTTTTCCGGGGTGTAGTTCATTTCAGCCAACGCTGAGTGACCGGTGCCTGCGTTGTTCCATCCGTTGGAACTTTCGTCAGCCACGCTATCCAGTCGCTCATACATGTTAATCGACCAGTCAGGCTCCAGTTCCTGGAGGTACGTGCCGAGGGTAGCGCTCATAATTCCGCCACCAATCAGGACAACATCAACGATTTTATTTTCCGCCGCTGCCGCGTGTTTAGACAACGCCATCAGGCCCATGCCTAGAGCACTGGATAGTCGATTTTTCATGGTTAACTTCTCACTTTTTAGCTAAAGCAGGTGAAAAACCCAACGTTCCTTGTGACCAAGGCGGCTTCATCTCCTAATACCGGGAGTATCAAAAGCGGCCTGCGTTTTCCACACTAACCTAGTGGTTATTTTTAACAAAAAATACCAATCTACGTAACTAACATAACATTATTGCCAATTACGCGATAATAAATTTATTTATTCAAATATTATGATAATGGCATAGTTATGGGAAAAAATTAACCAGGTATTCACGTAAAAGGTTGCCGAAAACAGCATGAAAAACCGCAATAAGTTGAATTGCAAGATGAAATAAAAAATGCGAATTTCGTGATTAAAATGCAATCAACAAAAGTGATTCAGAAACTGACGTGGTTAAAAACCGCACAGAATGATTAAGCAGCAAGATTTTGAACTATCTAGCGACAACAAAGATTAAAAACCAGAACTCGGGCCGGTGTCTAAAATTACTCAGATTCATAAATCCTTGAATTCATAAATCAGATAACCCGCCACGCCTCCAGCGCCTCCGTCTTTTGGATGATTGACGCCATCAATGACTTTAACTTTAGTAAAATCAAACGGTGAGACGCCTTCAATGCAGGCAACATTGATCCCATACTGCTGAGGATTGGAGCGGCGCTGGTGGAACGTGTAGATCCCGCATTGCGAACAGAAATAATGGGCCGCTTCTTGGGTGTTAAAACGATATTCGGTAAGCTTTTCATTTCCCCTGATGACCTCGATTTCTCCAAAGGTCACAACAGCACCGCGCATCCGACAAAATGAGCAGTTGCAACGCAAAATTTCGTTAAATCCATTGATTAGCGCAACCTTAAAAGCCACCGCGCCGCAGTGGCACTGAGCGGACAAAGTATCTGACATATTACAATCCTCAACAGGATGAGAGCGGAAACTCATCATAGGTATTTTAATGCGTTGACGAAAGATGCCGATTTATTGCGCGCATAAAAAATCCGGCCCCCCTCTCAGGCGCACCGGATTTTCGATAAATAACCTGAAGATTAACTATCAGGCATGCAGCATGTCTTTCTTGATAGCATCCACCGCACGTAGCGACAGTGCCACCATACTTAGCGTGGAGTTTACCGTTCCTGCCGAGGCCATCGCACCGCCGGAAGCAATAAACAGATTGCGGTGGTCGTGGGTTCGCATCCAGCCATCAACGACTGAATCTTTAGGATCGTGGCCCATAATCGTCCCGCCCATGATGTGGTTGTTTGGGTTGAAATATGGGGTCGATTCGATTTCTGTTGCACCAAACAGCTCGGCAATCTGTTGCAAATGCTGGCGCGAACTCGGCTCCGCGCGGCGAACATAGTCGCCCACGTCATAGATAATATGTGGATAAGGGATGCCAAGGCTGTCTTTTTTGGTGGTACTCAGACGCAGGCGATTATCCGGGTTGGCTAAAATATCGTGGTTGACATAAATATCCATGCCGCAGGCGGCGCGACGGCGAATTTCTTCATCCAGCTTCTTGCCCACCAGTCCCATTTGCAGCGCTTTCACGCCCGCTTTATGGTTCTGTGAGGTGTTGTTCATGCCAATTTGGATAGCAGAATGATCGCGGCGGAAATCACCATCACGGAAGTTGGTGATTGAGCTCATCTGCACGGAACCGCCGCCGGTCCAGATAGGTTCAGCGGCCTGGAAGCTCATTAGGATCCCCGGATGGTCCATCATATTGCGGCCAACATGGCCGGAACTATTGGCAATACCGTTCGGATTTTGATCGTTAGCCGCCAGCAGCAGCAGTTTTGGCGATTCGATACCGTTCCCCGCCAGCACAAAGGTTTTGCCGGTAACGCGGGTGGATTTTTTATCCGGATCGTAGAAGTTCACCGCCACGATTTCATTCGAAGCATTGGTTTCCATGCTGTACACCACCGCATTGGTGATTACTTTTGCACCCAATTCTTCAGCTTTGGTGATGGCATGAATACCGTTGAACATCGCGCCAATCGGACAGATTGGCATACAGTTGTTGTTACCACAGCACTGCGGACGCCCATTATAAGGGCGGCTATTTCGCGCCTGCGGAACCGGCGTATTTTCATAACCCGCCTTGGCGACGACTTCGGTAAAACGACGGTCTGCAGGACCATAAGGCATCGGTTCCATCGGGAAAGGCTGCTTACGCGGTGCGACGTATTTCAACGTGGTGTCATTTGGCCCGTTAACCCCCATCGCCACTTCTGCCCGGTAGTAATAATCTTCCAGCTCGTCATAGGTCACCGCCCAGTCGCGGCCTACGCCATAGGTCGTATGCAGCTGTAAATCGTGCGGCAGGAAACGCCAGGTTGACGCAGCCCAGTGCCAGGTGGTGCCCCCGACGCCGCGCACTACACCTTGGCGATAGGCGGAAGCATCTGGACCATCAACCTGGGGATACTCGTTGTAAGGATGCAGTTGGGGATGTACCGCCCAAGGTGACGCCGGGTAAGGCGTCGCGTAATCTGATTCAGATTTATTGATTGGCGGCATATTGCGCCAGTTTTCAACCACCTGGGCGCGTTCCCAGCGCGGGCCTGCTTCCAGTACCAGCACCGACAATCCGGCCTGGGCCAGTTCCTGAGCCACGAAACCACCGCAAATCCCGGCGCCAATAACGACGACGTCTGCACTCAATTCATTAGACATATTGAACCTCAAAAATTCTGTATGCGCCTTAAAAGCGCGATATTCAGTCGCTAATCCTAAAGTGGGGACTAACGGCGGCGGCGTTGGCTCCGAGCCAGCAACAGCACGATGATCAGCAGCACAATCACACCGCCAGCAATGGTTGCCGGTGCTGCAATTTTGGCGATGAGAGGCTGTCCACCACCCTGACGAATGGTTTTAACCTGTTCTTCTGTAACGGAAAGTTTAGGATTCCCGTATTGCTTGAACAGATAGTTACTTAAGGTCGCAACCTGTTTGTCGCTGAGAGACTGCACATCTGAATACGGACCAAATGCCGGCATCAGCACGGACTTACCATTCACCGTGCGCTGGACACCAAACATGATGGCCGAGACCAGGTTGTTCGGTGAATCCCCGCCCAGCGTGGTGTTATGCACCAGAGAAGGGTAGAAACCATCTGGCGATCCCTTGCCATCCGGCTGGTGGCAGCTTGAGCACGTTGCGTCGTACAAAGTTTGCCCGGAAGCATCCGCTGTCAGGAATTTAGAGATTGGGTGGATGCCGCGCGTGGCAGTATCCGTGTTGGTACCGGTACCAAAATCAGACGCTGCTTTAGTCTGTGATGGGTCACGAACCGGAGGCAACGTGCGCAGATAGGTGATAATCGCCTTAATATCATCATCGTGCAGATATTGCAGACTGTTGGTCACGGCTTCAGCCATCGGTCCCGCAGCCTGTGCCTTGCCATCAACGTGCCCGGTTTTCAGGTATTGAGCCAAATCCTGATCGCTCCAGCCGCCTAAACCACTTACCGGATCGCTGGTCAGATTCGGCGCATGCCAGCTGCCCAGCATTGCGCCGCTGTACAGTGCTTTTCCGCTTTCCAGCGCCATCAGCGAGTTACGCGGGGTGTGGCATTCGCTACAGTGTTCAACGTTATCAACTAGATACTTACCACGATTCCAGGTTACATCCTGAGACTCGACCGGCGTAAACGGTTTGTTGTGCAGGAACAGCAGGTTCCAACCGGCCATTGAAAAACGCATATTGAATGGGAATTTCAGCTCGGTTTGCTTCGGTTTAACCTCAACCGGCGCGACTCCATGCATAAAGTAGGCATAGAGGGCGTGAATATCGGCATCGGTCAGACCGGCGTAGGACGGGTAAGGCATCGCCGGATACAGATGGCTGCCGTCGGCGCGGATCCCGTCACGCACCGCGTGGCTAAACTGCTCTTCGGTATAATTACCAATACCAAATTCTTTCGAAGGAGTAATGTTAGAAGAATAGATCACACCCATCGGCGAATGAATCGCGTAGCCGCCAGCAAACACCTTTTTAGTCGTCGGATCTGTATGACAGGCGGCGCAGTCTGACGCAATCGCCAAATATTGGCCGCGAGCAATTAAATCAGCCCCGGTTTGATGGTCGGAGGGTGCTGACAATGGCAAGCTCTCTGCAGCCTGCGCGGCAGCAGAAACTAACAGCACTGATGCAGCCAGCCCCGCACAGTAAAATGCACGCCTGAGAGGCGTTTTACGGGTAAGTGAGTTTTTATTTGGCAAGGACCTGCTCTCCACTATCTTTTTAATAGACGCCGAATTTTGGGCACAGTAAGCCCTGGAATTTCTCAAGCAGAAAAACCGTTCAGACGTGAAAATGACGTTCGAAATTAACCGTGTTGCACAGTAAGCAAACGCGGCAATGGGCAGCCCGTCACGATAACGAGTTGTTTATCCTTAGAAAGTCAGTAGCCGGTCTACCGGCGGTGGGTTTGCTACCCAATAATCAGGCCCATTGTGCGCATAGGTCGGGATCACCATGCCGTCACGCGGTATCTGATACATTAAAGCCTGTTGATAGCCATAAACGGTGGCGTGATATCCCGGCTCAATAACGCCGCTGTACCAGGCTTTGATAATGCTCATCATTGGATCGTGCAGAGGCTGTTGTTTTAACTTTTCATCGAGAGTTTCAACATCAGAAATATTATTTTGCTGTACGTAAAGAATGAGCTGCTTTACCAAGTCTGGAAATTTCGCATCATGCTGGCTCAATGCATTATAAAGACGCTCGCCTAATTGAACATCAAGGCTATTATGACCAGTGAGTAGTCGTGACAGGCGGATAAAATTACTGACGTCGGCGGCATCGTTATTTGCGCTTGCTGCACTAGCGGGCACGGAAGTTAATCCACCGGGTACCAAAGCAAAACTGGCAATTAACGAACTTGAACGAGAAATTAAATGACGTCGGGAAAGCCCTTTTCCGCTAAGTTCAGATTTCTCTTCTGAATGGCTGTTATCTTTCATATCAATCCCTATAGCAAACCCTGCCG
>CAWUIY010000050.1:0-21190 GCA_963922555.1 uncultured Serratia sp.
CTGATCCCGGTCCCTAATCCCAGCGGGCCTGAAATACCGGGTTCCTTACCCTGATTAAGCACCAGTTTTGAAGGCTGGGAAGCCAAATCACAGACTTTATCCTGCTGGCAGGTTTTCCCATCTTTAAAATTCAGGATCTTTTCTACCAGCGCGTAATTGGTTTTCAGACGGCCGTTTAGTCCATTTAGCCCGCCTGCTCCGACAGACTTATCAGTGGCATCAATCGCGCCCTGATTAAATTTGTCGGTCACCTCCGCGGTCACAATCGGGTTAAACACCGGATCCATTTTGCCGACCTCAACGCGATTGACCACCGGCAATTCACAACCAGGAAAAGCGCCCGTCAGGAAATGTTTCGCAGTATCAATGGTGCGCGGCAGGCTATTGGCATAGGTAAAGACTTCACCAGCCTGCGGGCAGCCTGATGCGGGTAATAATCTGTTTTGCGCCAGCCACAGGCGATAATACTGCCCAATGTGCTCTTCAACCTTTCCCCCCTTTGGCGTCAGTAACCCGCCTTCTGTGCTCCATACCGGCCAGGTGCGGGTAGTGGCATTGCCCAACGCGTTATTGTAGTTACTCAACGGTGCGCGGATGCTGTGGCGGCTGAAGATTAATACTTGCTCCAGTTCAAGAGTATTCTCCGCCGCCATGGTCGGCAGGGAACTTGAAATGACGCAGGCCAGAGTCGTTAACAGTGCAAGACGGGTGGTTCTTTTCACATGCAGCTCCTGGTTTTATGAATGGCTTCCCCATGTTTATAACGGTTTAAAGCGGATTAAAACAAGGGAAATCAAGCATAAGGGATCACGTGGTGGCAGAGAGGGATCTGGCTCACAGCGCGGCGTCATCAGGAAAAGGGGGCAAATCTTATTCAGCCAGGGTCATATTTCCCTTGCGCCGATTACCCATGCGAGAAAAACACCACAGCGGGAAAGGCAACGTAGAAATCAGCAGGATCCACATCAGGGAATAAACCGAATTCACGCCGTCATTTTGCAGATTGATGAACAGTTTGACCGGTATCCCCTGAGGGAAATAGCAAAACACCATTACAATGCCAAACTCACCAATCACTCGCACCCAGGCAATCGCCAGACCGGTAGCTAACCCTCTGGAGGCAATAGGTAATGTAAGCCGGGTTAGAATGCTCCAGCGCGAAGCACCCAGCGTCTTGCCCGCCTCTTCCACATCGGCCGGAACCCCTTCAAATGCCGCTCGAGCCGACATCACAAAATAGGGCAAAGCGCCATAGACCTGAGCTAAAACAAAAGCGCCCGCATTGTTGGTCAGTGACACGCCAAGCCGCGCAAGCCCTTCGCCCACGCTGCCGTAAGGGCCATAAACAGAGACCAGTAAAATTCCCATCGCCAGCGGCGGCGTCAGTAGAGGCACCATCACGGCAACTTCTACCCATGAACGCCAGCGACTCTCGCTGCGTGCCATCCATAAGGCCAGAGGAATGCCCATAATGACGATAATCGGGATTGAAACAGCACTCAGCCCCAGCGAGATACTGACCGAATGCCAGTCACCATAGGCGAGGTGAAAACCCCGCCATGGCGTAATGGAGACAAGCGTAATGAAAGGAATAGCTAACAGGGCAAGGGCCGGAATGGCCAGCCACAGACTGATCATCCGGCGTTACCTCGTATTTAGGCTATTTTGCTTAGTAATCATGACCTTTAGGTTTGTCGTAGCCATTTTCCTGGAATATTTTTTGCCCTTCGGTGCTCTTCATAAAGGCGATAAATTCTTTTGCCGCCTTTGGATTCGGCGCATTCTTCAACACGGCTGCGTAGAACACCAGCGGTTGAGTATGCAGCGTTTTCTCTTTACCCGAGCTGTCTTTGATGGTGAAGCTCACCGTATCGTACCACTGAGCAGACATGTCCGGGTTGCTGAGGTTAATCTCGTCCGGCAACACAATATACGGCAGTTTAGCCGAACGGGTCGCGCTTTCGTAGCCTGAAGCCGCATCAACCTGTCCGGCTTCAAGGCGAGTCAACAGTCCGCCCTCAGCCAGAACCTGCTGCGGGTTAGTTGTTTCGCCTAATACCTTTTTGGTCAGTCCTGGCTGGTGATAGTATTTTTCAGCCAGCAGCATGGTGAAGATGATGTTTTGCCCCTGCGGGTCGGTCGCGGGATCGGTACGGCCAAAGTGCAGTCCAGGCGTTTGCAGCACTTTCCACCAAGGCTCGGCACCGGCTTTGTTATCTTTAATCGCCTCAAATTGCTGAGCGTATTTGCCTTTAGGATTATAAGCGATCACCATCCGCGTACTGGCGACTGGAATGGAAGTATCGACCAGACCGGCTTTTTTCAGTACGTCAATCGGGCCTGGGGTAATGGAAACGAAGACATCCGCCACCACTTTTTTTGAGGCTAGCAGATTCGCCATTCCGTAAGCGCCCTGCCCCTGCCCCTGGTAATTCAGCTTATGCTGTTGGGCGAAAGTAGGTCCCAGGTATTTATCCATCACCACGCCCATCGAACCGGCATAGGTGACATTGATATTATCTGCCGCAAAGGCCGATACGCTACCCAGAGTGAGTGAGGCCATTAATAGCCCGGAACCGAGATTCTTTAATTTCTTATTGAGATTTTTATTTGAGAATTCACGCACGATTAGCCACCGTTATGTAGTTTGATGCATAACGATAGAGTTTGGTATCACAGAAATCAAGCAGCATGACACCCGCCTCAAGATACTGTACGAGCAGCTCGATCTCGCTCACACCAATATCCGAGCAAAAAAAATCCACAGGCCGTAGCGCTGTGGATTTTTTGCATCAACTTGTTGAGGTTAATCAGCCAAGCTGTTTACGGGCGTTGCGGAATATACGCATCCAAGGGCTGTCTTCGCCCCAGTTTTCCGGGTGCCATGAGTTGCTAACGCTGCGGAATACGCGCTCTGGGTGCGGCATCATCACGGTGACGCGGCCTGAGAGATTGGTTACCGCAGTGATACCGTTTGGAGAACCGTTCGGGTTAGCCGGATAGTTCTCGGTCACGCGACCGTTGTTATCAACAAAGCGCAGCGAAACCAGATTCGCATGTTCCAGCTGCGACAGGTGCACAGCGTCGCGCACTTCTACATAGCCTTCACCGTGGGATACCGCGATTGGCATGCGTGAACCGGCCATGCCTTGCAGCAGCAGAGACGGGCTGGCGGTGACTTCAACCAGGCTGAAACGCGCTTCAAAGCGGTCAGACAAGTTGCGCACGAAGCGCGGCCACTGCTCGGCACCAGGGATAATGTCTTTCAGGTTAGACATCATCTGGCAGCCGTTACACACACCCAGCGCCA
This sequence comes from uncultured Serratia sp., assembly GCA_963922555.1. Taxonomy (GTDB): domain Bacteria; phylum Pseudomonadota; class Gammaproteobacteria; order Enterobacterales; family Enterobacteriaceae; genus Rouxiella. Next base: position 3,311 of record CAWUIY010000050.1, read on the forward strand.
GAGTTTGTGGACGATGGAAGAAGTCCTCGAACTCGTCACGTACGCGCTCGTTGAACAGCACAGACTTCGCCCAGCCTTCACCGGCGCCCAGAACGTCACCGTAAGAGAAGCCGCCACAGGCCACCAGCGTGTGGAAGTCCTGCAGATCGCGACGCCCGGCAATCAGGTCGCTCATGTGTACGTCAACCGCATCAAAACCAGCACGATGGAACGCTGCGCCCATTTCAACGTGGGAGTTAACGCCCTGCTCACGCAGAACCGCCACTTTCGGACGCGCGCCTTTTGCAATGTATGGCGCGGCAATGTCTTCTTCCGGTGCGAAGGTCAGTTTGACGTTCAGGCCCGGATCGTTGTTGTCTTTCTTGGCTTCGTGTTCCTGATCGGCGCACTCAGGGTTGTCGCGCAAGCGCTGCATCTGCCAGGTTGTTTCAGCCCACCAGGTGCGCAGCGTGGTACGACTTTCGCTGTACACAGGCTTATCCCCAGACTTGATCACGAAGCGATCGCCCTGATCGACGCTGCCCAGGAAGTGAGTGCAATCACCCAGGCCGTGCTGAGCCAGAATCTGCTCAACCTCGGCACGATGCTCGTCACGAACCTGAATCACCGCACCCAGCTCTTCGTTAAACAGAGCAGCAAGCGCAGAGTCACCCAAAGAGGCGATATCCGCAGTCAGGCCACAGTGACCGGCAAAGGCCATCTCGGCCAGCGTAACCAGCAGGCCGCCGTCTGAACGATCGTGGTAGGCCAGCAGTTTCTGCTCGGAAACCAGTTTTTGCATCGCGTTGAAGAAACCAGCCAGCTGCTCCACATTACGCACGTCGGCCGGAGTATCGCCCAGTTGACGATAAACCTGTGCCAGCGCTGTCGCGCCCAGCGCGTTGTGGCCTGCGCCGAGGTCAATCAGCAGCAGCGAGCTGTCGCCCTTGTCGGTACGCAATTCTGGCGTCACGGTATGGCGAACGTCTTCCACACGGGCGAAGGCGGTGATCACCAGCGACAGCGGAGAGGTCATTTCGCGCTGCTCGGTGCCTTCCTGCCAGCGGGTTTTCATCGACATGGAGTCTTTGCCTACTGGGATGGTGATACCCAGTGCCGGACACAGCTCTTCACCCACGGCTTTCACCGCCGCGTACAAACCGGCGTCTTCACCCGGGTGACCGGCTGCCGACATCCAGTTTGCAGAAAGCTTGACGCGCTTGAGGCTGCCAATTTCGGTAGCGGCAATGTTCGTCAACGCTTCACCGACGGCCAGACGTGCAGAGGCAGCGAAGTCCAGCAAGGCAACCGGAGCACGTTCGCCGAGAGACATTGCTTCACCATGGTAGCTGTCGAGGCTGGCGGTGGTCACCGCGCAGTCGGCTACCGGGATCTGCCAAGGGCCAACCATCTGGTCACGCGCAACCATACCGGTCACGGTACGGTCACCGATGGTGATCAGGAAGGTTTTTTCAGCCACCGCCGGCAAATGCAGGATGCGATTTACCGCTTCGGCGATCTGAATGTTTTCGCCGTTCAGTGAATCACCCACGGCTTTCAGAGTTTCAACGTCGCGGGTCATTTTTGGGGTTTTACCCAGCAGCACGTCGAGTGGCATATCAATCGGCTGGTTGTCGAAGTGACTGTCTTCCAGCGTCAGGTGCATCTCTTCGGTGGCTTCACCGATTACCGCATAAGGTGCGCGCTCACGCTTACAAATAGCGTCAAACTGCTCCAGCTGAGCGGGGGCAACTGCCATCACGTAGCGTTCTTGTGATTCGTTACACCAAACTTCCAGCGGGCTCATACCCGGCTCGTCGTTAAGAATATCGCGAAGCTGGAAGCGGCCGCCGCGCTCGCCGTCGCTGACCAGTTCTGGCATGGCATTAGACAGACCGCCCGCGCCAACGTCGTGGATAAACAGAATCGGGTTGTCTTCGCCCAGCTGCCAGCAACGGTCGATAACTTCCTGACAGCGACGCTCCATCTCAGGGTTGTCACGCTGTACGGAAGCGAAATCCAGATCGGCATCAGACTGGCCGGAAGCCATAGAAGACGCCGCGCCGCCGCCCAAACCAATGTTCATGGCGGGTCCACCCAGCACGATCAGTTTAGCGCCAACGGTGATTTCACCTTTTTGCACGTGGTCAGCACGAATATTCCCAATTCCGCCCGCCAGCATTATTGGCTTATGGTATCCGCGCAGTTCTGGTCCATTATGGCTGTTGACCTGCTCTTCATAGGTACGGAAGTAACCCAGAAGTGCCGGACGACCAAATTCGTTGTTAAAGGCTGCACCACCCAGAGGACCGTCGGTCATAATTTCCAGCGCGGTCACGATACGTTCCGGTTTGCCGAAGTTCTCTTCCCAAGGCTGTTCAAACCCAGGTATACGCAGGTTGGAAACCGAGAAGCCAACCAGGCCAGCTTTTGGCTTGGCGCCGCGACCGGTTGCGCCTTCGTCACGAATTTCGCCGCCGGAGCCGGTGGCGGCACCTGGCCATGGGGAAATAGCGGTCGGGTGGTTATGCGTTTCTACCTTCATCAGGATATGCGCATCTTCCTGATGGAAATTGTACAGGCCAGTTTCGGCATTGGCGTAGAAACGGCCTACCTTTGAACCTTCCATAACGGCGGCGTTGTCTTTATAAGCAGACAGCACGTGGTCTGGAGTTTGTTCAAAGGTGTTCTTGATCATTTTGAACAGTGATTTTGGCTGTGCTTCGCCATCGATAACCCAGTCGGCGTTAAAGATTTTATGGCGGCAGTGTTCGGAGTTAGCCTGCGCGAACATGTACAGCTCGATGTCTGTTGGGTTGCGACCCAAATCGGTGAAGGCGTTGACCAGATAGTCAATTTCGTCTTCTGCCAGTGCCAGGCCCAGTTTAATGTTGGCCTGTTCCAGCGCCACGCGGCCTTCGCCGAGCAGGTCTACGTGCTGAACGGGTGCTGGCTGATGCTGGGCAAACAGTTTTTCCGCATCGGAAAGGTCAGTAAAGACGGTTTCCATCATGCGGTCATGCAGCAGCGCGCCGAGAGTCTGCCATTGGGCTTCGGTCAGTTGTGGGGCCTGAACGTAAAACGCCAGACCGCGCTCGAGACGATTAACCTGAGACAGGCCGCAGTTATGGGCAATGTCGGTGGCTTTAGAAGACCACGGGGAGATTGTACCAGGACGCGGAGTCACCAGAATCAGGCGACCGACAGGAGCATGTTCGGCGAGAGAAGGACCATATTTGAGCAGGCGCTGCAACTTGGTTTGCTCATCCGTTGTCAGAGGTGCGCTGACATCGGCGAAGTGTACGAATTCGGCGTAGACGTCGTTTACTGGAAGCTGTGCTTCCTGAAAACGGGAAAGCAGTTTGTTAATGCGAAAAGCCGACAAAGCGGGCGAACCACGCAGTATTTCCATAATCAAATATCTCTCGTCTTCGAAGCAACTGACCGTAGGTGCTTCATTGGGCGCAACAGGGGGAAAACGCGGGCTATTATAGAGAATCCTCGAGCGCGACGAAACCGTTTGCGCAGGGAATATTAATAATACATTTATCCTTACAGTTTACAGGGATTCATGGGAATAAAGTTGCAGACTGACGTTTTGTTGAGCAAAATGCGTCGGCACCAGGGGGGCATCCCCATTTTTGACTCTGTTTTATCTTATTAAAAAAATAGCGCGGTAGAGAGATAACTATTTGAAGCGCATAAAATTTACTTACTTAATTGTAGGTCTGATCACCCTATTGCTGGCGTTGGCCCTTTGGCCGAGCATTCCCTGGCAACGTGGGTCTGGCGATCAGCTACAAAACATCCTTTCTCGTGGAGAGTTGCGCGTTAGCACGCTCGATTCTTCGCAAACATATTTTAACGGCACCACCGGTGACCGGGGATTTGATTATGAATTAGCCAGCCGCTTCGCCGATTATCTGGGCGTTAAGCTGGTATTGATACCGCACAAAGACATTGAGAGCCTGTTTGGCGATCTCAAAAGCAACAAAGCCGACATCCTCGCGTCAGGACTTATCTACAATCCTGAGCGCTTAAAGTCATTTCGTACCGGGCCGGAGTACTACACCGTCTCCCAACAGGTACTTTATCGACAAGGCTCGGTGCGCCCAAAATCCTATGATGATATTAAAGGTAATCTGGTGGTTTCTGCCGGAGCCGCGCATATCACTACGCTGGAAGAGGCCAAGAAGAAGTTTCCGGATCTCACCTGGGGAGTCACTCAACGCTATTCCCCCGCCGAGCTGATGCAGCAGGTTGCCGAAGGAAAATTGAAGTATACGTTGGGGGATTCGGTCACTGTCGCGCTACTCCAGCGTGTTTATCCACGCCTTGCCGTAGCCTTTGACGCAACAGAAGACGAGCCGGTAACCTGGTATTTTAATAAAGCAGCAGACGACGACAGCCTTTATGCCGCCATGCTCGACTTTTATAGTCAAATTTCGGAAGACGGCACCTTAGAAAGACTGGAAGAGAAATATCTCGGCCACGTCGGCGGCTTTGATTTTGTCGATACTCGCGCCTTCCTTAATAGTATTGATGAGAAACTCGGCACTTTGCAGCCACTGTTCGAAAAATACGCCGGTAAAATCGACTGGCGACTGCTGGCGGCCATCTCCTATCAGGAGTCTCACTGGGATCCGAGCGCGACCTCGCCTACTGGCGTGCGCGGGATGATGATGCTGACTCGCGCCACTGCGCAGGGCCTGGGCGTAGCCAACCGGCTGGATACCGAAGAAAGTATTCGCGGCGGCGCGCTGTATCTCAACAATATTGTGGATACATTACCTGCGACGATTGATGACGATGACAAGATCTGGTTTGCACTAGCGGCCTACAACATGGGTTATGGCCACATGCTAGACGCCCGAGCAATAACCGCGGCGCAGAAAGGTAATCCAGACAGCTGGGTCGACGTTAAACAGCGTCTGCCGCTGCTCAATCAGAAACGCTATTACAGTAAGACGACTTACGGCTATGCTCGCGGCACTCAGGCGTTTAACTATGTCGAGAACATTCGTAAGTATCAAATAAGCCTGGTGGGTTATCTGATGGAGAAAGAGAAACAGAAAGCGCAGGCGGCTGCGTTGCAGGCTCAGCTTGGGGCGGGTTATCCCGCTGTGACCACCGATGAGTTGAAAAGCGCGGGAGGCTAAGGCCTCTCGCGAACTGTTTCCTATCTCGTAACGCTACGAAGCTTAGTCGGCGGGTTTTGGGTCTTCTGAATCACCAGCAGCCGCTCGCTGAGCCTGACGCAGCGCCTTTTGCTGACTGCGACGCAGGCGAAAGAAATCGCTGAGCTGGGTCGAGCAGGCTTCTGCCAGCACGCCAGAGGTGATGTCCAGACGGTGATTCATGCCCGGATGGCGCAGCACGTCGAGCAGCGATCCCGCCGCGCCGGTTTTTAAATCGGCCGCACCGTAAACCAGACGTTTAATACGGCTGTGGACCATGGCTCCGGCACACATCACACACGGCTCCAGCGTGACATACAGCACCGCATCAAGTAGCCGATAGTTTTGCACCACCAGCCCGCCCTGTCGTAGCGCCATGATTTCAGCATGCGCGGTTGGATCGTGATGCCCTATCGAACGGTTCCATCCTTCACCAATAACCTGATTACCCAACACCAACACTGCGCCAACCGGCACTTCACCCGCATCCTGCGCTTTTACTGCCAGCGCCATGGCATGCTGCATCCAGTATTCGTCGCTGTATTGCTCTGTCACGTAAACCTCACACTTTCCAAAACGGCGGCCATCATACACTGCTCGCCCATGCAGACCCAATATGGCGGTCGTTTTATTAAGTTAGAGTTTAAGCAAGGAGGGACGAGCTTTTAAATCGATACAGGAGGTCAAAACGCATTATTCCAGCTGCTGTAATTCGCCCTGCTTGCTGACTCGGAAACGATGTTCGCAGAAAAACAGCAACGGATTGTCCTGTTTACTGTCGCTATAACCGCTATACAGCTTTAATGGCGAGCCAATACGCTGTTCCAGTTGCGAGACCTTCTCTTCGCCGAGGCAACGCATAGTCAATACCCAACCGCCGTGACGCCGCGCAATCCGACTGCCGACGAGTCTTACTCTGGGAAGAAAGGGTGAGGCATTATAAACCTGTTGCACCAGATTCTCGGGTGAGCCGGTGATCAACCAGACCTCAGCGTCATCGCGATCGAGATAATCACGCAAGCGCATTTGCACCACCGGAAATGCCACTACTTTCTGGCGGAACCAGTTCACGAAACGCAGCTCGAGATCCTTTAAATGCGCTTCGCTATGGCCAAAAGTGATTGACCACAGCAGCAGGCTCATCGGCCAGCGCTCCGCACGGCCACGTAGCAACATGCCAAGCCCGACAACCGGCAGCATCGGGATCACCAGCAGCAGGTTTTGCGGCATTTTCCATAATAGAAAGCGCAAGAAGGTGCCGAACATATCCTGCTGATGCAGCGTGCCATCGAGATCAAAAAAAACTATTCGTCGATCCGTCTTCGCGCCCAATGCGTTACTCCTCGGGATCGTTGAACCCCATAAACCAGGTAAAAATAAAGCCGGCCAGCATCGTGATAAATGCCCCGGTAAGATAGAGCATGACTTTACCGGAGATAATGGTCAACGCCAAAGGCAGACCAGAAAGGCCAAAGGTGATGACCGTCGCCACCTTCCAATAACATATTAGCGCACCGCCGACCGCACCACCCAGACAGGCGGCAATAAAAGGTCGGCCCAGCGGCAGCGTCACGCCGAAGATCAACGGTTCACCAATGCCGAGAATACCGACCGGTAATGCCCCCTTGATCACTTTTTTCAATCCTGGATTGCGGGTTTTCATTAACACGGCAATCGCCGCACCGACCTGCCCGACCCCGGCCATCGCCAGAATCGGCAGCAGCGGGTTCACACCGTGCGACTGAATCAGCTCGACGTGAATTGGCACCAGTCCCTGATGTAAGCCAGAAAGCACCAACGGCAGGAAAGTTCCGGCCAGCACGGCCCCAACCAGCAGGCCGCCCCTGTCGATGGCCGTGTTGACGCCTTGCGCAATCGCGTCGGAAATCATGCCGCCTAACGGCTGGAGGATCACTATTGCCAGCGTGGCGGTGATTAAGGTGGTGAACAACGGATTAAGAATTAGCTCCAATGATTCCGGCAACAGACGCCGCAGGCGTTTCTCCATCCAGCACATCAGCGCGACCACCAGCAACACGGCAATTACCCCGCCACGACCGGGCTGCAACGCCTCGCCAAACAGATGTATCTGCGCCAGCTGCGGGCTGGAGAGGATCCCCGCCATCACGCCGCCCATCGCCTGCGATCCGCCAAATACTCGTGCAGCATTGACGCCGACCAGAATATTCATGATCACAAACACTGCGCCACCAAAAACGCCAAGCAGAGCCAGCACATTGGGATAATTTAACGCCAGGCTGCCGGCGATATCTGGCCGTTTGAGTAGATTGATAATGCCGGTAATTAACCCCGAAGCAATAAATGCCGGGATCAGCGGGATAAACACGTTGGCAAGCTGACGCAGCGCTCCGCTCATCGGCGCGGAGTATTTAGCCTTGGCCTGCGTCTTGTTGCTGGTAACAGAGTCGGTAAAGTCATCTTGAATGGCAGAGGAACCTTGTGGAGTCACGCGCGCAGAAGGTGAGGCGCTGACAGCCATTAGCTGCTGCATCGCCTCGATGACCTTGCCCGCCGCCCCCGGCCCCACCACCAGCTGATGCTGCTGTCCCTGTTTAACGTAGCCCTTTATGCCTTCAAGTTTTTTAAGTCCCTGGAGATCCAGCAACTGCTCATTTTCAACTTCAATCCTGACCCGGGTCATGCAATTTTCAAGTTTGATAATATTGGTCGCGCCGCCCGCCCCGTTGAGGATCTGCGTCGCCAATACCTGAGTTTTATCCGTTGCCATTTATTCTCCCGAGACTCGTTTTTACTCCGCCAATGCCGCGCGCAGGAAGCCTTGATGACGGGCCAGACGTTCGATCGCCTGCCCGGCACTAATTTGTGCGAGGATCATCAAGATCGCCGGTTTTACCTCAAACGCGGTCTGCTGCAACGCGGCTTCGGCTTCGGCGCGTTCGGATCCTGTCGCTTCAACGACGATTCGACAGGCGCGATCGACCAGTTTAACGTTGGTTGCTTTCACATCGACCATCAGGTTTTGATAGACCTTGCCGATTTTGACCATTGCGCCAGTCGAGATCATATTCAGCACTAGTTTCTGTGCAGTGCCCGATTTCAGACGCGTCGAGCCGGTAAGCGCTTCTGGCCCCACCACTGGCGAGATGGCGACTTGCGCCTCGTGAGCGATTGGCGAATCAGGATTACAGGAGATAGCCACCGTGGCACAACCCAGACTCCGGGCATAGCGCAGTGCGCCGATGACGTAAGGCGTGCGGCCGGACGCGGCCAGTCCGACCACGGTATCGGCGGCGGTTAGATTCAGGTTTTTTAAATCTTCTGCGCCCAGATCGGCATCATCTTCAGCGCCCTCAACCGCCTTTAATAACGCGCTGGGTCCACCAGCAATCAACCCAATGACCATGCCGTGTGGCACACCAAAGGTGGGCGGACACTCGGAGGCATCGAGCACGCCGAGACGCCCGCTGGTGCCCGCTCCAAGGTAAATAAGACGCCCATTGGCGTTAAACGATTTGGCCGTTAGATCTACCGCCTCGGCAATTTGCGGCAGCACGGCCTCGATCGCCAGCGGGACCTTGCTGTCTTCCTGATTGAAACAGGTAACCATTTCCAGCGTCGACATTTGGTCGAGGCCGGTCGTAGCCGGATTTCGGGTTTCTGATACCAGTGCGCCTAAATTCATCGTGACCTCGTGAATATTTAATTCGAAATTCATTTATCATATTTGAATAGTTTATTCAGCAAAGCGAGTTTTTTTTGCTAGCTTAGAGACATCAGGACAACATTCACGACAGGACTCCTTATCATGAGCAGTATGATCCGCATCCGTCAGATGTATCCACAGCTGGCTGAAAACGACAGAAAGCTGGCCGATTTCCTTCTTGCGCAACCTGACAAGGCGCGTCATCTTAGCTCGCAAAAGCTGGCCGAACTGGCGGGCGTCAGCCAGTCTGGCGTGGTGAAGTTTGCCCAGAAGCTCGGCTATAAGGGTTTTCCCGCGCTGAAACTGGCAATGAGTGAGGCGCTTTCTGCTCCGCAGGCTGATCCGGCAATCACTGTACACAATCGTATTTTGAGCACCGATAGTCTTTTGACTGTAGGTGAAAAACTGCTGGCGGAAAAACACGCAGCACTGCGCGCCACGCTGGACGTTAACAGCGAGCAGCGTTTGCAGCAGGCGCTGTTTATGCTCACCAACGCGAGAAAAATCATTATTACCGGCATTGGCGCATCAGGTCTGGTGGCCAAGGATTTTGCCTATAAATTGTTGAAGATTGGCCTGACGGCAATTGCCGAGTCGGATACTCATGTGCTGCTGGCAACGGTTCAGGCGCTGGGCGAGGACGATTTGCTGTTGGCGATTTCGTTTAGCGGCGAGCGACGCGAGATCAACCTTGCGGCCGAAGTTGCCCGCAAAGCGGGAGCCAAAACGCTGGCTCTGACCAGTTTCTCCCCCAACCCTCTGCAACAACAGGCCGATCACTGCCTCTATACCCTGGCAGAATTACCGGTAACTCGCGGCGCTGCAATTTCGGCCAGCACCGCACAAAATTCTTTGACTGACATTCTGTTTATGGCGCTTATCCAGCAGGACACCGAGCGCGCGCCCGATAGAATTAAACTTAGTGAGGCCTTGGTTAAAAAAATCAGCTAATGTTCAGGTGAATTAAGGGATTATCAGGTTTACCTCAGAGTAGAATAAGGAAAAAGCAGGCTGTATTAGCCAGTATAAAAAGCCACCCTGATATAATACGCGTCTTAAATAAATGTTTTGTATTTATCTATTTATTAAACAAGGCGTAGAAATGAAATATCGCTCCGATATCGATGGACTGCGTGCCATCGCAGTTATATTTGTCCTATTCTTTCATTCAGGGTTTACCTTCTTTTCATCAGGGTTTATTGGTGTTGATATCTTTTTCGTTATTTCAGGATATTTAATTACCTCGATAATTAACGATGCTATCAACAAAGGTAATTTTTCATTATCTGAATTTTATAGTCGTCGTCTCTGGAGACTGCAGCCCTCTTTCATCGCCGTAATCATTTTCACTATGATTATCGCTGTCATATTTTACCTGCCGACCGAATTCAAAGAATATATGACCAGCAGTAAATACGCTGCCTCATTTATGTCTAATATCTATTCAGCACGCAATGCCGTACAGTATGCCGCTGGCAATACCATGACGCAGTTGCTGCTTCATACCTGGTCACTTTCTATTGAATGGCAATGGTATTTATTACTGCCCGTTGGCTTATTGCTTATCCATCGCTATGTGCCAAAAAAGTTGATCGGTGCCTTAACAATTGCCCTGACCTTAATAGCCCTGGTAGCAAGTTTATGTCTTTCGGCTCACTACCCGAGTAAAAGCTACTATTTCTTTACCTGTCGCCTCTTTGAACTTATGACAGGGAGCTGTTTGGCCGTGTTAAATTACCAAAAATTAAAACTCAACAAGCATCTTGCCTCGCTGCTTGGCTTAGCCTCGCTGGCCATACTTGTTTACTGCACCACACGCACGAATATTGTTTATGGTTATCCTGATTACACGAGCGTTATCGTAACCCTATCCGTCGCCACATTGATTATCATTGGCGGTTCGGGACAAGGGATTACGACTAAAATTCTTTCTACTCCAGCACTGGTGTTTATTGGTACTCTTTCTTATTCTCTTTATCTCTGGCACTGGCCTATCTTCGCCACCGCGCGTTATTTGAATTTTGTAGAAGGTACCAGTTTCATAATGGTTTGCTTTATTCTAACCACTATCGCTGCTTATCTCTCCTTCATTTATATAGAAAAACCTTTTCGTATAAAAAGAGTCGGACTATTAAAAACGGTTGTGCTGCTAGTCTTAATCCCGATTATTATAACGATGCTGCTTCGTACTTTGGTAAGAAACAATGAGGGATTCCCAGAGCGTTTCGGTAAAGAATATAGTTTAGTTCTCGAAACTTCCAAAGGACCCAACTTAGCGCACAGACAACTTTGCAGTGATACTAGTGAGTTTAAGGAAGGTGCAGACCTTGATAAATGTAAGATTGGTGATAAAAAGGCAACAAAAACTGCCTTGTTAATGGGTGATTCTCATGCCGGTCATTTTTTCAATTTCTTTAACGTCTTGGGAGAAAACGCGCATTTGGTGATAACCCCTTTCAGTCGAGGTGCCTGTCTGTCACTGCCAAATTATTATTTATTCCAAAATCATAACCAATACGATCTGATTAATCTTTCCTGTCACGATGAATCGATAAGATATTATAAAATGATTCAAAGAAATAATTATAACTATGTCATCATCGCTCAAAGATGGGATTTATATGGCGCAGATATCAGTACCAATGAGAAAGGAGAAATTTATTCCATTGCCGAATCACGAGAAATGATCTCGACAGCGCTTAATGAGGCGATCAATATTATCGTCAGAGCGGGTTCAATACCTGTTATTGTTAAACAGATTAATCCAATTAACAACCATTACCCAAGCTGTTTCAGGCAGCATACCCTCTTAAGAACTAAATACATCCCTGATAGCTGTGATACCGTTCCGATTAGCAACCAAAATGCTAATTGGTTTGTACCTCTTTTTGATCAACTAAAACTCAAGTATCCCACTCTTATCTTCATCAACCCAGAGGATGCGAGGTGCAACGGCGAAAAATGCTTAATGGCGTTCGATGGAATTCAGGTTTTTGAAGATGATAACCATATTACTGCTTATGCATCACAAAAGTTGGCCGAGTTGTATTTGAAAATCAAAGGCAACCCACTAAAAGAAGCTGTGGAATAAACAGCCTTTCGATAGCTGTTAACCGATATTTATCTTGATCTGCATCAGCTTTCTATCAGCTATCCGAGTGGAAAGAGACAGGGTTGCTATAATCGCAGCCCTTTTCCCCTTTTGCCGAGAAAGCCATGGCGCTACTGATTACTCATAAATGCATTAATTGTGACATGTGCGAGCCGGAATGCCCGAATCAGGCCATTTCGATGGGAGTGGCGTTTTACCAGATTGAGAGCGAACGCTGCACCGAGTGTGTCGGCCATTATGATGCACCGACCTGTCAGCAGGTCTGCCCGATAGACCATACGATTATCATCGACCCGCAACGCCGCGAAAACAACGAGCAATTGTGGGATAAATTCGTGTTGCTGCATCATTCCGCGCGGCTGTAAGCCGACAAAATAATGCAGCTTTTAGCAGCATGAGAGCTTAGTTTTCGATAATTACCGTCGCACAGGCATAGTGGCGCTCATCGGCCAATGTTACGTGAACCGACTTCACGCCGAACTCGGCAGCCATTTCCGCCGCACGGTCGTGAAAAATCAGATTCGGTTTACCCAGCGCGTCATTCACCACTTCAAACTGCTCAAACGCCAAACCGTTGCGAATACCGGTTCCTAACGCTTTTGCCGCTGCCTCTTTAACCGCGAATCGCTTGGCCAGAAAACGCACCGGCTGCTGATGGTTGATATAAATCTGCCATTCGTTGGCGCTTAAAATACGCTTGGCTAGCCTGTCGCCACTGCGTTCAACCACCGCTTCGATGCGGATAATCTCGACAATATCGGTGCCTAGCCCAAGAATCGCCATTATCGACGCGCTTCTCGCATTAGCGCTTTCATTTCACTGACCGCGCCCGCTAAGCCGTCAAACACCGCCTGGCCGATAATAGAATGGCCGATATTTAGCTCGTGCATTTCTGGTAATGCAGCAATGGGTTGCACGTTTTTATAGGTCAAACCGTGTCCGGCGTTGACTTTTAAACCCTTAGAAGCTGCATAAATTGCAGCATCTTTAATACGTTTGAACTCGGCATCACGATGAACGCCTTCAGGCGCTTCGGCGTAAGCACCGGTATGGATCTCGATGTAAGGCGCGCCTACGGCAACGGCAGCATCAATCTGGCGCACGTCTGGGTCGATAAACAGCGACACCAGAATTCCGGCCTGTGACAAACGCTCAACCGCAACGGTCATTTTGTCTTTCTGACCGGCAACGTCCAACCCGCCTTCAGTGGTCACTTCTTCACGCTTTTCCGGCACCAGGCAGCAAAAATGTGGCTTGGTGTCACAGGCAATGCCGATCATCTCGTCGGTCACGGCCATCTCAAGATTCATGCGAGTCTGGATGGTTTCACGAAGAATACGCACGTCGCGATCGGTAATGTGGCGACGATCTTCGCGCAGGTGCACAGTGATACCGTCAGCGCCGGCCTGCTCAGCCGCGAAAGCCGCCTGAACCGGATCCGGATACGCGGTGCCGCGCGCGTTTCTCAGGGTCGCGATATGGTCAATATTGACGCCCAACAGTAACTCAGCCATGAAACACTCCTAATTTTGTGATACCCAACAAGGGTTCGAAACGCAGCAGAACTTAGTAGATATAGGCTGGCAGTTTACACGCTTACGCGCGCGCAGACAAAATCAGTCGGCAGGATTTTCGGTGGAAGGTACGGGCCTTTTCAGCACGAACTGGCGGAACAGTTCTCTGCTTTTCAGCGGCTTACCACCAAGATAGGGTTTCAGCGCCATGCGGGTAAAACGTTTGGCTGCACGCAACGTAGCCGCATCGGGAAATTCACGGCTGGCGAGGGCCTGCAGGTCGCGACCTGTGAAACTCGTATTGTCGATGACCAGGCTAGCGATAAAACCTTTCTCTTCACGATAGCGATAGGTCATGGTTTCGCTGACCTCCTCCCCGCTGCCCGCGCAGTGCAGGAAATCCACGCCGTAGCCAAGATGATGCAGCAACGCTAGCTCAAACTGTCTCAAAGCATGTTCGGGAGAAGTCGAGGCGGCAGCCAGATTTTGCAGACATTGCAGATAGTCGAAAAACAGCGAAGAGTAGTTGGTTTCCTGCTCGAGGACGCGCGACACTAGCTCGTTGACGTAAAGGCCGCTGTAGACAATGGAACCGGAGAGAGGCAACGCCAGCGACACGGCTTCAGCATTGCGCAGCGTTTTGACTTCACCCCGCCCGGTCCAACGGACCAGCAGCGGGGTAAAAGGCTGTAAACAGCCCTTGAGATTGGAACGACGACCACGCGCACCTTTTGCCAGTATGCGTACCCGCCCTTGCCCTTCAGTGAACAAATCAACCATCAGGCTGGTTTCACTGTATGGCCGCCCATGTAAGACAAATGCGCGTTGCCAGCCTTCCATAGGCGCAGACCTTATAAGTCGTCTACGTAACCCAGGCTACGCAGCGCACGTTCGTCGTCTGCCCAACCGGATTTGACCTTAACCCACAGTTCAAGGTGAACTTTCGCTTCGAACATGTTTTCCATGTCCTGGCGCGCCTCAATACCGATAGTCTTGATCTTAGAGCCTTTATTACCGATAACCATTTTCTTCTGGCCTTCACGCTCAACCAGAATCAAACCGTTAATGTCGTAGCCGCCACGTTCGTTGCTCACGAAACGCTCAATTTCTACGGTCACGGAATAAGGCAGTTCTTCTCCCAGGAAACGCATCAGCTTTTCACGAATGATTTCGGACGCCATAAAGCGCTGAGAACGGTCGGTGATGTAATCTTCCGGGAAATGGTGAATCGCTTCTGGCAACTGCTTGCGAACCAACGCCGCGATAGTGTCAACGTTAGTGCCTTTTTCCGCAGAAATAGGCACGATATCGGCAAAGTTCATCTGCTGACTCAAGAATTGCAGGTGCGGCAACAGCTTGGCTTTGTCAGTGACGTTGTCGATTTTGTTGATGGCCAGTATTACTGGGCTTTTCAGGTCACGCAACTTGTTAACGACCATCTCGTCATCCGGGGTCCAGTGAGTCCCTTCAACCACGAAGATCACTAGCTCAACGTCGCCGATGGAACTGCTCGCTGCGCGGTTCATCAGGCGGTTGATAGCACGTTTTTCTTCCATGTGAAGTCCCGGGGTATCAACATAGATAGCCTGGTATGGACCTTCGGTATGGATACCCATAATCCGGTGACGCGTGGTTTGCGGTTTACGTGAAGTGATGGAGATCTTCTGCCCCAACAATTCGTTCAGCAAGGTCGATTTACCGACGTTAGGACGGCCGACGATTGCTACAAAACCACAGTAATTCTTTTCTTCGCTCATTCAAGCTCCAGCTGTATCAGCGCTTGTTCCGCTGCCGCCTGCTCGGCTTTACGGCGGCTTGATCCGGTTCCTACAACCGGTTGACTCAAGCCACTGACCTGGCAGTGGATGGTAAACTCCTGATCGTGCGCTTCACCGCGAACCTGCACGACCAGATAAGAAGGCAACGGCAGATGACGACCTTGCAAAAACTCCTGTAAACGGGTTTTGGGGTCTTTCTGCTTATCACCGGGACTGATGTCATCGAGACGACTACGGTACCATTCGAGGATCAGTCTTTCGACGGTCTGAATATCGCTATCCAGGAACACGCCGCCAATGAGTGCCTCCACCGTATCCGCGAGAATAGACTCACGGCGGAAACCACCACTTTTCAATTCGCCTGGGCCTAGACGCAGACACTCGCCAAGGTCGAATTCACGCGCCATTTCAGCCAGAGTATTGCCGCGCACCAATGTCGCACGCATCCGGCTCATATCGCCCTCGTCTACACGAGGAAAGCGATGATACAGCGCATTTGCAATGACAAAACTGAGGATCGAGTCTCCAAGAAACTCCAATCGCTCATTGTGCTTGCTGCTGGCGCTGCGGTGAGTCAGTGCCTGCAATAAAAGCTCCTGCTGTTGAAAAGTGTAGCCCAGCTTTCGCTGAAGCCTGTTTATTACGATGGGATTCATGAGTTACCAATAGATCAAGAATGCGTCAAAAACTTCAGCATACGGAACAGGCCTGCTTCACCAAAAATCGATCCAAAGCTGTTTCGTTTGCAGTAGCTCCCTTTATTTTTAAAAGAGGGTCGCCAACTTTTATCGCTCGAAGAGATATTCTACAACGAGTGGAATAATAATGCTGCGTTAATATGCCCGCCCCTTGCAGGACGGGCACAACATTAATGAATTCCGCCAATACGGCTAATGCGTATACCCGTTGGCCATTCGCCTTCTTGCTTCTTAAAGCTCATCCAAATACCTGATGCTCTGCCGACCAAGTCTTTTTCTGGCACAAAGCCCCAATAACGGCTGTCTGCGCTGTTATCGCGGTTGTCACCCATCATGAAATAATGACCGGCAGGGACAACCCAGGTTGCCAGCGGTTGGCCAGGCTGCTGATAATAAGCACCTAACTGGTCGCGAGCGCCGGGAACAATAAGAATATTATGAGTTACATCACCCAGAGTTTCTTTACGCGTTATCAGACGAACGCCGTCCTGTGGGACAGGTGCCGAAGGATCCGTTTCATAGAAACCGCTTGAAGGCTCACTGCCAGAACTCTGACCAAAGGTCTGAACGAAATGGCTGGCCACATTAGGAGTATAAGTAATAGGCAGCGCTTTATCACACGCCTGACCATTATTACACGCCGGCTGGACGGTAACTTCTTTCGTCATTGGATCATAAGTAATGCGGTCACCCGGCAAACCTACCAGACGCTTAATATAATCCACCTGAGGATTCAGAGGATATTTAAATACCACGACGTCTCCGCGCTTCGGCTCACCGGTTGGGATAAGCTTGGTTTGGGTAATCGGATCTTTAAGTCCATAAGCGTATTTTTCGACCACAATAAAGTCGCCAATAAGCAGCGTCGGCATCATTGAGCCGGATGGGATCTGGAACGGTTCGTAAATAAAGGAACGAACAACAAATACCACCAGCAATACTGGGAATACGGAAGCACACGTTTCCACCCAGCCCGGCTGTTTCGCAGCCTTGCTCAGGGTTTTATCGTCGACCGCACCCGCCGTTTCAACTTTCAGGCGAGCGATTTTCTCCCGACGCGCAGGAGCCAGTTTAAAACGATCCAAACACCAGATGATCCCGGTTACCAGCGTTGCAACCGCCAGTATCAGGGCAAACATGTTAGCCATTCCTACTCCTTGACAAACTTATTCAAAGACTTACTTGCTGTCTTTACCTACGTGCAGAATAGCCAGGAACGCTTCCTGTGGTAACTCGACGTTACCCACCTGCTTCATGCGTTTCTTACCATCTTTTTGTTTCTGCAACAGTTTCTTCTTACGGCTAACGTCACCGCCGTAGCACTTGGCCAAAACGTTTTTGCGCAGCTGTTTAACAGTTGAACGAGCAATAACGTGGTTGCCGATAGCCGCCTGAATGGCGATATCAAATTGCTGACGCGGGATCAGATCTTTCATTTTTTCGACCAGATCGCGACCACGATAATGTGAATTATCGCGGTGAGTGATCAGTGCCAGGGCGTCAACACGCTCGCCGTTGATTAAAACATCAACGCGTACCATGTCAGAAGTCTGGAATCGTTTGAAATTGTAATCGAGTGACGCGTAGCCACGTGACGTTGATTTCAGTCTGTCGAAGAAATCCAGCACCACTTCGGCCATTGGAATTTCATAAGTCAGCGCAACCTGGTTACCGTGGTAAACCATGTTGGTCTGCACGCCGCGCTTCTCGATACACAGGGTGATCACGCTGCCCAGGTATTCCTGAGGCATCAGCATGTGACACTCGGCAATCGGCTCGCGCAGCTCTTCGATATTGTTCAGCGCTGGCAGCTTGGACGGGCTGTCTACGTAGACCGTTTCGCCTGCGGTGGTAACAACTTCATACACAACCGTTGGCGCTGTGGTGATCAGCTCAAGGGCGTATTCGCGCTCAAGTCGTTCCTGGATGATTTCCAT
>CAWUIY010000051.1:0-21069 GCA_963922555.1 uncultured Serratia sp.
ATCTTCAGTAAAACGTTAGGGTCGCTTCATTTTCAATCAGGCCAATACTTTGGAGATTTTATGCCGCAACTTTCTGCCAACGCACAGGCAATCCCTGCCTCAGGTATTCGCCGCATTTATGAGTTGGCCTCAGAACTCGATGATGTCATTCAGTTAAGTATTGGCGAGCCTGAACGCCCGGTTGCCCGACATATTCTCGCTGCCGGAGCCGAAGCCTGGAATGCCGATATCACCAATTACACGCCGAACAGCGGTATGGCGTTGCTGCGCCTGGCGATTGCTAACAAGCTTGAGCGCGATAATCATTATCGCGTCGATGATGACCAGATCCACGTCACCTCGGGTGGCTCTCAGGCGCTGCACATGGCGATGGCATTAACTCTGGTCGCTGGTGATGAGATTTTGGTTCCGGATCCCGGCTATGCGACTTTTTCGATGATTCCAAGGCTGCTGGGTGCTATCCCCGTGCCTTATCATTTGAAAGCCGAAGACGAGTTTCAGCCTTCGCTCGAAAATCTGGAGCAATCCGTAACGCCACGTACCAAAGTGTTACTGATTAACAGCCCCTCTAACCCGCTTGGGGTAGTTTACAGTGCGGAAAAACTCCGCGAGCTACTGAAATTTGCGGCCAAACATGACCTGTGGGTAATAAGCGACGAGGTCTATGAATACTTTACCTTTGGCAGTGCCTTCACTAGCGTGGCCTCACTGGATACTGAAGCACGCGTATTTAGCGTCTATTCGGTATCCAAAACCTACGGCCTGACCGGAGGGCGAGTCGGTTATCTGGTAACGCCTCCTGGTGTTGCAGCCACCTTCCGTGCCGCGCAAGAAGCCACCGTTAGCTGCGTCAATTCCCCGGCCCAGCTCGCGGTACTTGCCGCACTCGAAGGCCCGCAGGATTATGTCCACGAGGCCAGAGCGCACTACGGCACCAATGTCGAAGCGGCCTGTGCCGTGTTGGACCAGCGCGGCATCGTATACCAGCGCCCTCAAGGAGCCTTCTATATCTGGATTGACGTTTCCCACGTCAGCCAGGGTGATGTTGCCGCCTGGGCCGAACATTTTCTGATGACTGAACGCGTTGCCGTGGCGCCCGGGGTCGCGTTTGGCCCGGCAGGAGAAGGCTGGATCCGCATTTGCGCTGCGGGTAAAACCGCGCCTCTGCTTGAGGCGATAAAAAGGCTCCCGTCGCCACGCGATAACTAATTGACTATAGGCCCCGAGGAGCTAATTTTATTCAGGCTACTGTTTTATGCATGGACATTAGCTTGAATAGAACGGCTTCGGGGTTGCTTTTTAGCATTTGACCTAACAATATTCTTACTCCAGTTTGTGATTGCTCCAGCAATTCAGTAAAAAATACCCCTCATCTTTTCTGCTTAGCATTAATGGCAATTGACAGTTCATTGAGTACTGCAATACTTTTCCTGCCGAAAGTTTTCGCTTTATTTCAGGGAATGGAGGCGGCCACAATGACTCATCATTGTATGAAAATAGATCGCATTTTGAATAATAACGTCGTAATCATTCTTGGCGATCAGCACCAGGAAACCATCGTCATGGGTAAAGGGATCGGTTTTAATAAAAAACCCGGTGACTTTATTAATGGAGACGACGTCGAAAAGATATTTTCACTTAATAATCCCTATAGCGACCATTTTAAAGCTTTGCTTGAAAAAGTGCCGGCCAATTGCATCAGTGCGACAGAAGAGATTATCGCGCTGGCAAAATCCAGCCTGACAGCAAAATTACATGCCAGTATTTTGATTTCTCTGGTTGACCACCTTCATTATGCGCTGGAACGATTTGCAGAAAACGTTGTGATCCCCAATGCCCTGTTATGGGAAATAAAAAAGCTTTATTCGCAGGAATTTATGATTGGTAAAGCCGCGCTGGAGATTATTTTTCGCCATACCGGCGTATTTCTGCCCGAAGATGAGGCCGGGTATATTGCCTTGCATCTGGTCAATGCTCAGCTCAATGATAATATGCAAAATACGATGAAGATTACCCGCTTTATGCAGGATATTCTCAGCATGGTGCAATATCATTTTAACTTTGAATACAATGAAGAAGCGTTAAGCTACCAGCGCTTTATCACTCATCTGAAGTTTTTTGCTCAGCGGGTGTTAAACAACGAAAAAGACAATACTCTTATTGACTCAGTCGCCCCTGTTGAGACTGATATTGCACTTGAGGATCCTCCGCTCTCGCAACTGGTCAGAGAAAAATATATCACCTCTCACAAATGCTCAGATAAAATCAATAAATACATAGAATTGCATTACAGCCATACCTTAACTGACGATGAAGTGATGTTTCTGACTATTCACATCGAGCAATTAAGAAACAGTCATGGCGCGCAGGTTCTGACTGAATAATAAGGCTCTGTGAAGCAACTCACAATTCGAAAACATTCGAAAAACAGTTCTTGAGCTAATTTATAATTACATTTATAAATATTCCTAACAGCAGGATTGTTATCTTCACGTCACATTAAGCGTGTTGAGCAAAACCTAACTAAACCTCTCGGTCTTTATGGATCGGCGAAGGCAAAGTTAGGTTTTTTTTTGCTTGAAATTCGCACACTCAGTTATCTGATAAGAGGTTAGTTTATGGGCTATGCCATTCTGTGTGATGAAATCATATCCGGCGTTGGCGGAAGAGATAATATTATTAGCGTAATCCATTGCGCTACGCGCCTGCGTTTTAGGCTCAAGGATAACGCCAAAACAAACACCGATAAGCTTAAAGACACCGTCGGAATAATAACCGTCGTAGAAAGCGGTGGACAGTTTCAGGTGGTGATCGGCAGCCATGTAGGAGAAGTATATCAAACTCTTAGTGCACGCTATTTTCCTGATAGCGAGGGGCAACAAGTTCCTGCAAGCCTTTCACAAGAGATGTCAAAACCCAAAGGGTTAAAGGGGGTATTGAACAGCGCGGTAGATATTATCTCCAGCATATTTGCACCGCTGCTTGGCATATTAGTCGCCGCCGGACTCATCAAAGGCGTATTAATACTTACGGTGTTATTTCACTGGATGGATAAAGACAGTGGCACCTATAAAATTATCTTTGCAGCCAGTGATGCCGCTTTCTTTTTCATGCCAATATTATTAGGTTACACCGCAGGCAAAAAATTTGGCGGTAATCCTTTGGTTACCCTATTAATTGGTGCTGCGCTGGTACATCCATCAATGATTGATATTTTCCATGCTACTCAAACTAATCCGGATTTACATTACCGCTTTATGGGCATACCGATCACGTTTATTAATTACAGTTCTACCGTAATCCCGGTAATTTTAGCGGCCTGGTTCAGCTGCTGGCTCGAGAAACGGTTTAACCACTGGCTTCATGTTTCCATCAAGTCTTTCGCTACGCCGTTCCTTTGCCTGTTGATCACTCTGCCCGCCACGTTTCTGCTTATTGGCCCGCTGGCAACCGATCTCAGTCGCGGGCTAGGTGAAGGCTTTATGTGGATCTGGTTACTTAACCCAATGATTGCTGGCGCATTTTTTGGTGCAATGTGGCAGATCTGTGTGATTTTCGGCCTGCATTGGGGTCTGGCTCCATTAATGATCAATAATCTGCTGACCCGTGGAATCGACACCATTTCCCCGTTGGTACAGCCTGCCGTCTGGGCGCAGTCTGGCGCAACGCTTGGGATATTGTTGCGCACTCGCGATGCAAAACTGCGCGGCCTTGCTGGCCCGTCGTTTATCTCCAGTATTTTCGGCATTACTGAACCCGCTATTTATGGCGTCAACCTGCCGCTGAAACGACCGTTTATCTTCGGCTGCATTGGTGGCGCTCTAGGCGGAGCCATTACCGGGTATTTCCACGGCACGGCCTATGCTTTCGGTGCGCTCGGCATTTTTGGTTTCCCTTCTTTCATTTCGCCAAACGGCATCGACAGCGGCTTCTGGGGCATTGTCCTGGGTTCGGTCGTGGCTTTCCTGTTTTCGTTTATCAGCAGTTGGCTCTATGGCATCCCAACTGACCAGCCGCAGCCGCGCGAAAAAATTCGATCCGTTTCACCCACCTGACTCACCCGCTCTGTTAAAGGAAAAAATTTCATGGGCCTGACTCATGCAGGAAAGTTGCGCCCTTTATTTACCCAATGACTCGCTGTCTCTGTACCGACATTTAACTATCTACAAGAAGGAATAGAAGATGAAAACAACATTCCCAACAGATTTTCTCTGGGGCGGCGCTCTGGCCGCTAATCAGGTGGAAGGCGCATACGATGTTGATGGCAAAGGCCTTTCCACTTCAGACTATTTGCCAAATGGTTTAATGTTCCCGCCAACGCAACGTGCTAAAGGGGAGTTTAACCTCAAGGATATCGCGATCGATTTTTACCATCGCTATCCTGAAGATGTGGCTCTGTTTGCCGAAATGGGTTTTAAAACCCTGCGCACGTCGATCGCCTGGACGCGTATCTATCCGAACGGAGATGAAGAAACGCCAAACGAAGCAGGCCTGGCTTTTTATGACGCCCTGTTTGACGAGATGCTGAAACACGGTATTCAACCGCTGATTACCCTGTCTCATTACGAAATGCCCTATGCCTTGACTCAGGAATACGGCGGCTGGGGTAATCGAAAAGTTATTGAATTTTTCGAACGTTATGCCACCACGGTCTTTGAACGCTATCAACACAAGGTCAAGTTTTGGCTGACTTTTAACGAGATAAATATCTCACTGTTTTCCAGCTTTACCGGTCTGGGTATCGCCGACGGACTCAGCGAGCAGCAGCGCTATCAGGCCATTCATCACCAACTGGTCGCCAGCGCGCGGGTGGTTAAAGCCTGTCACCGCATTATTCCCGATGCCAAAATTGGTAATATGGTCGCCGCCATGCCCTATTATCCGCTGACCTGCCATCCCGACGATTTACTGGAGGCGCAGCGCAAGGAACGCGAATGGCTTTTCTTCTTCGATGTTCAGGCACGGGGAGAATATCCAAGCCATATCCTGCGTCGTTTCAAAGAAAAAAACGTGCAGCTAGAAATTACCCCGCAAGATCGCGAAGACCTACGCGAAACGGTGGATTTCCTGTCTTTCAGCTATTACATGAGCAGCTGCGCCAGCGCCGATCCACAGAAGCAGCAAACCACCGGCAATATCCTCAAGATGATTTCTAACCCTTACCTCAAAGCATCGGAATGGGGCTGGCAGATTGACCCGGCGGGCCTGCGCCATCTGCTTAACCAGCTCTGGGATCGCTATCAGAAACCGCTGTTTATCGTTGAAAACGGGCTGGGGGCCAAGGATAAAGTTGAAGCCGACGGCAGCATCCAGGACGACTACCGTATTGCTTACCTTAACGACCATCTTGTACAGGTCCACGAGGCTATTGCCGACGGCGTCAACGTGTTGGGTTACACCTGCTGGGGTCCTATCGACATCATTAGCGCCTCAACATCGGAGATGTCAAAACGCTATGGCTTCATCTATGTCGATCGTGACGATCGTGGCGAAGGCTCTTTGCAACGTAGCCGCAAAAAGAGTTTTAGCTGGTATCAGAAAGTGATCGCCAGCCACGGCGAAGCATTGGTGAGAGGCGCAAAAAATGACCAGTAAGCCGCTGCTGCTCACCGTCATGCTTTTGGGCGTCAGCGGGCTGGCAAAGGCCGCTGATGATTGCTCTCGTTTCGACAAGCTGTTGCCAAAAGGACCGGAAACACCAAGCATCAGCTCGGCCTGCGACACCGTATTCCCGGAATGGGGCGGTCTGCGCAGCGATATGGCCGATTACGGCTTTTTCATGCAGGGACAGCTGCTGACAAACCTGACCTATGACGTTGCCGGAAATCGGCAACATCATCAGAACTATGTGGGTCAACGCCCCACCACCGGTAACGTGGTTAGCACCGATATCACCTACGACTTGTCACGCATCGGCTTTACCGATAACTCTCAACTGCATTTAGGCGTGATGTACGCCTATAACAACTACAAGGGCAACGGCCAGGACGGCCACGTTGCTATCAGCGAGCTGTCGGTGTTCCAGCCACTGTTTAACGACCGAGTGATACTGCATTACGGTTATTCGGCGTGGTTAAGCTATTTCTATGGCCTGTATCTCGGCAGCAGTACCGCCTCATCGGCGCTAGGCCCAACCAGCGTCATGCTTAATCAGGCCGGGCTAACCAGCCTGAAGCCGAGTCCGGGGATGGATATCCGCTTCCTGTCGGCGGATAAACGCTGGTATGACCATATCGGCGTGGCGCGCAGCCAAAGCTCGGACGGGCTGGAGGCCGACTCGAAATACAATACCTATGGCCTGCGCTGGAAGGTTCCCGATGCGGGAACGCTGGTGATTAACGAGATCGGCTACCGGGTGAATTCGGATCCGGGCGTCCCGATGACCTGGATCCGTGGCGGGTCGGTGTATAACAAAACGCCTTACTTCAATTACAACACCGAGCAAGATCAGCATAGTACCTGGTCGCATTATCTGGCCGCGACGCGCCAGTTGACGCAGCCGGATAGCACTCAGCCCTTCCGAGGTTGGTATATTGATGGCAAAACCAACTATGCACCACAGAATCGCAATGTCTTTACCGCCGACGCCTCACTGACGTTATTCAGCATCGGGCCATTCGCTGCCAGGCCAAACGATATGCTGTCGTTTGGTTTGTCTTACAACAAGTTCAGTAAAGATGCGCAACGTTATAACGAACGGCATGGTAACAGTGCAGAAAGCTTCAGTAATACGGCCTCTACGGCCTATACCATGAGGATCTCCAACGGTATCTATTGGACCAACCAGCTCGCATGGACCCATCATCCTTCCGTGACACCCAAAGAAGACGATGCCTGGAACGTGCTGACGCAAATAGTCATTAATCTTTAGCCCTCGCTCCCCTCCCTCCGCCAGTCGCTGGCGGAGGTTACACACTCCTCTTGTTTAAAAATCCACCATACCGCAGGTTAATTTCGCGTTCGTCGTGCGAAATTCGTGCCATGAGCTAAGATTTTGCTGAGTTAACTGTGACCTACATTCCAATACTTACAATAAAACTCACTTTGCTTCACTTAAAACCTGGCCTGTCGGCACGCCTGACAGGTTCTCATTGAATTATTTTAGGGGCATTAACCATGGCTGATATGCCAGAAACCTCTGCGGAAGATCAACAACCGCACACGCCGGATACGATTAAACAACGGCTTTTCCTGATTGTGCTGGTTGCTACCATGGGCGCACTCGCGTTCGGCTATGACACCGGTATTATTTCAGGCGCATTGCCTTTTATGACCTTGCCTCCTGCTCAGGGTGGATTAGGCCTTAGCCCCTTTACCCAGGGCCTGGTTTCTTCCTCACTGATCTTTGGTGCGGCATTGGGCGCGTTTTTGAGCGGCTATTTCTCTGACCGTTTTGGACGCCGTATTACCTTGCGCAGCCTTGCCGTGCTGTTTGTGCTGGGTTCACTGGGCACCGCGATCGCTCCGGATGTACACATCATGGTAGCCATGCGCTTTTTGCTCGGGATCGCCGTCGGTGGCGGGTCATCCACCGTTCCCGTCTTTATCGCCGAGATTGCGGGTCCTAAACGCCGCGCGCCGCTGGTGAGCCGAAACGAACTGATGATCGTTTCCGGTCAGCTGATCGCTTATGTCACCAGTACGCTAATGAGCTATCTGTTACACGACGAGCATCTGTGGCGCTATATGCTTTCCATCGCCATGGTGCCGGGTATCTTGCTGTTTATTGGTACCTTCTTTGTTCCTGCCTCGCCACACTGGCTGGTCGCAGAAGGACGCTTTAAAGGAAGCCAAACGAATACTCAAACACCTGCGTGAAACGCCAAAAGAGGTGCGCAAGGAATTGGCTGAAATGAAGCGCCAGTCAGCCGAGGCCGACAAAGGGCCTTCGGTTAGCGAGCTTATTCGTGAAAAATGGGTGATTAGATTGCTGCTGTTGGGGGCCGGTCTGGGGTTTGTGCTGCAATTCACCGGCGTGAACGCCTTTATGTATTACACCCCTATTATTCTGAAAACCACCGGCCTTGGAACTAATGCCTCAATCGCCGCCACTATCGGTAACGGTATCGTCTCGGTGCTAGCTGCGCTTTGCGCCCTGTGGGGAGTGAGTCGCTTTGGTCGACGCCAACTGCTGATTGTCGGCCTGATCGTGGTGATCGCAGCACAGGTTTGCCTGGGACTCATCATGACCCTGCTGCCGCAAAATATTACCCAAAGTTACCTTGCGCTGGCCTGCATCCTGGTATTTCTGTTCTTTATGCAGATGTTTATCGCGCCGGTTTACTGGTTGCTGATGT
Source organism: uncultured Serratia sp. (assembly GCA_963922555.1). Classification (GTDB taxonomy): domain Bacteria; phylum Pseudomonadota; class Gammaproteobacteria; order Enterobacterales; family Enterobacteriaceae; genus Rouxiella. The sequence continues at coordinate 8,298 of CAWUIY010000051.1, forward strand.
CAGAGCTGTTTCCGATGAAGTTACGCGGCGTGCTTACCGGCGCTGCCGTGGCTTTCCAGTGGATCTGTAATGCCATCGTGGCCTTCGCTTTCCCGTTGGTACTCAGCGTCGCAGGCAATGAAACCTTCTTTATTTTCGCCGTGATTAACGTCGGATCGTTGGTGTTTGTGATGATGACCCTGCCGGAAACGCGCGGCAAAACGCTGGAAGAGATAGAAGTGCATATGCGAGAGAAATACGGGGAGCTGGACGCCGAAAATGTGGCTTAACGAAATTTAAAAACTGCCGTGAATTTTCATTTTTTTTAACCCTATGTAATTGGCTATACATTAACCAATCATATTGTTAGATTATACCCAAATGGATATAATCTAACGTATGGATGCCGCGAATGAAGCCTTTATATTGGATAGGAAGCAGTAAGAAAGATCTGCAGCGGTTGCCACAGGAAATTCAGGAAATCTTTGGCTATGCGCTTTACTTGGCCCAGATTGGCGGCAAGCACTCTCACTCTAGGTCTTTAAAGGGATTTGGCTGTGCCGGTGTCATTCAAATAATCGAAGATTATTTCAGCAATACATACCGTGCTATATATACCGTTAAATTTGGTGAAAGTGTCTATGTTTTACATGCTTTTCAAAAAAAGTCCTCTATGGGTATTTCAACGCCAAAACCAGATATAGAAAAGGTTCGTGAACGCTTGAAAATTGCGGAACACCATGCAAAAGGGGTATGAAATGACTCAAGAAATTGAAGCCAGCATTGGCAACGTTTATGCAGACTTAGGCATTGCCGATGCGCAAGAAATGTTGGTAAAAGCTCAACTTGCCGCTGCTATTGGCAACATCATTAAAAGCAGGCGGCTTACCCAATCAGATGCGGCCAAGCTACTTGGCATGACACAACCTAAACTTTCAAATCTATTGCGGGGCCAGTTTCGCGGGATCAGTGAGGCTAAAATGATGGAATGTCTTACTCGCCTTGGCCGTGACGTCGAGATTGTAGTAGGAAAACCTCGAAGAACGCCTGGACGTTTACGTGTGGTACTTGCGTGATAACAAAATTCATACCTAAAAATTTCAAGATTTCAGGCATCGACTTTGAACAGACTGCCTCCGAGGAGGCAGTTAACCTTTAAAAATTTTTAGCGTGTGTTTATTGGCAAAGTGCCTTCTAAAAAAAGCGCAGAAGACAAACCATCGTATTAAACTTTTTCAGATAGTGGAGCCGCAGCGCCGTAGAGAAACAGCTGAACGCCTCGTGAAACAATGCTTTTAACCCTTGAAGCAGGCCAGGGCGCGGGTTCACGTTCTAAAAGCCTGCTATCAACCTCAGCCTTTAACAACGCGGTAAACTGCAAAGCCCTGATCATTGAATCTCCCTCAGCCAGCTCCCCTTTTTGCATCGCCAACGCCATCAGTTCTGCGAGCTTGGCAATACTTTCCTGGGGTCCCGCTGCACGGAAAAGTTCGCCGATATTTGAATTTCCCGCTTCCGCCAATACGCATCGGTAGATCCTCAGCGCTTTGTTATCCGTTAACAGGACTTCCATCATGCGCTCACCAAATCGCGTGAGCTTTTGTTCTATAGTCATTACCCCCTCGCAGTAGCTGGATAATTCAGAGGCTGCCGCATTAAGAAAGTGAGTGCTGTAGGTTCTCACTACCATTTCGAATAACGCATCTTTCGATGCAAAGTAATTATAAAGTGTCGCTTTTGATCCCCCGACTCTCTTCGCCAATTCGTTCATTGATGTTCTTTCGTATCCCATTTCCTGAAACAGGTCAGCAGCAGTATCAATAATGGCTTGTCGACGTTCGTTGGTCAGTGTCCTCATCCAGTCTCCCTTGACAGTCGGATGTTATTTGTAATCATAAATCGATAACCGAATTGCTTAAAGCATTCATCGCAAGCCTTACACTTTTTGAGCGATTAAACACTCGTCTTTGCGTTGGGCAGTGAAATTATCGTTATGATTATGTAAAAACTTTTAATACTAGACCAACAGACAAACTTTAGTGGATTCATGGGGGAATGAACCGAATACACCTTAATCAACGGCGTTATGCCCGAGAAAAATATAAAAAACCGCTGCACAGGGTCAGCGGTTGAATCTCAAGAATTATTTATCGGTTAGGTCTGCGCTACCAGACCCGATATACTTTACCGCTATCTATCCCCTCGACGCTGCGGCGGTAAGCGAGCGCCACGCGGCTTGCAGGCACGCTTTCAAATCCTGGGAAGAAAGAGGCGTATTTATCTAGCGACTCGGTCAACACGCTGGGGCTTACTACGTTGATTCTTAAACCCTTAAGCTCGTTACCCGCTGCCAGGGCAAATCCTTCGATGGCTGAATTAACGGCCGTGGCATTTGCCCCTGTTCGAATTGGATGCTGGCCTAATATGCCCGTAGTCAGCGTAAAAGAGCCGCCGGGATTGAGAAATTCCTTACCGATCAATACCAGTCTTACCTGACCCAGCAGTTTGTTTTGCAATCCGACGTCGAACTGCGCTGCCGTCATCTGGTTGAAATCGCCATAATAAACGCTGCCCGTCGCGGCAATGATTGCATCGACCCTGCCGCTACGTTCAAACAGCGCTTTCACGCTGGCATCGTCTGTCAAATCAACCTGCAAATCGCCGTGTGATTTCCCTACCTTGATAATCTGGTGGTCTGCCGCCAGATTCTCGGTGACAGCGCGTCCTATCGTGCCATTGGCACCAATGATCATAATTTTCATGTTTATCTCCTGAATAAGTCGGATTTCATCCTGTCATATTGCAATCTGGAGAAAAATAGGTGAAAAATTAGATCATTAATAACTAAAAGTTTGCAATCATGAACAAGATGCGTTGGATGGAGGTCTTCATTGCCGTCGTCGAAACCGGCAATTTCAGCGAAGCCGCTAGACAGCTCGATATCTCCTCGGTGATGGTCGGGAAAATGGTGGCGCAAATGGAGGACTATTTGCAGGCCAGCCTTTTGCAGCGTAATACTCGCCGTCAGGCGCTGACCGAGGCAGGAAAAGCCTGGTATCAGGAAAGCCAAAAAGTGCTCGCCTCCTTACGAAGTGCAGAAAGCCGCATCGAAAGCCTGCGCCGTTTTCCAGCCGGTAGCCTGCGTATATCAGCACCGACGACGCTGGGAAGCTGTAGCATCGCCCAGCTCTGCAGTGGCTTTCAGCTGCATTTTCCAGACGTGGTTATCGAGCTGGAACTCAGTGACAGATACGTCGATGTCATAGCCGAAGGATTCGATTTCGCTTTTAGAATCGGTGCGTTACGAGATGACCTGCCGTTGGTTTCCCAGCAATTAGGGGATTATCAAATGATCATTGCCGGTTCGCCTGCATATCTCGCCCATGCCGGAGTACCCAAAATGCGAGAGGATCTGGCAAACCATCGCTGCCTGCGCAACAGTCACTGGAACAAACGTAACGCCTGGCGAAGTGGCGAGGATTTACTCTGGCCGGAAAACGCGACATTGAGCTGTAATGATGGCAATGCCTTACGACAGGCGGCCCTGGCGGGTGCAGGGCTGATTTTACAGCCACGCCTGCTGCTGGCAGACGACATAGCCAGCGGACGCCTGGTTTCTTTGATGGAAGATCTGCTGCCAGCCTCACGGCCAATATCGCTGATTTGGCCACAGGATCTGCACGTCAGCGCCAAACACCGCAGCTTTATCAAATGGATGAGTCAGTACGCCCCACTGGCGTTGAAATGACAACCCACCTGCCCTCAATAACAAGCATAATAATGTGAAAACCCGCTTTCAGGAGCCGCGATGTTAAAGGAAAATTTAAACGATCTGATGTCGTTTCTGGTGGTTGCCCGCGAACGCAGTTTTACCAAAGCCGCGGGTAAGCTCGGCGTCTCTCAGTCGGCCCTTAGCCATGCCATGACAGCGCTGGAGTCGCGCCTCAACTTGCGCCTGTTGACTCGCACCACGCGCAGTGTCGCCCCCACCGAGGCCGGTGAGAAACTGTTGGCCAGCCTTGCCCCCAGGCTGGCGGATATCGAATCAGAACTGGAGGTTATCACCCGGCTTAACGGGATCCCGGCAGGAAATATTCGGCTCTCCGCCGGTGAACACGCTGCAAAACACATCCTGTGGCCAAAGTTAAAAAGTTTCCTGAAGCAGTATCCTGAAATCAATGTCGAATTGATTGTAGATAACGCCTTTACCGATATTGTTGGTGGCCGTTTTGATGCCGGAGTGCGCCTCGGAGAGAGCCTACAGCAGGATATGATTGCGCTAAAAATTGGCCCCGATTTGCGCATGATTGTTGTCGGCTCTCCAGAGTATCTCAGCCAACACCTGGCTCCGGTTATTCCTCAGGATCTCCACCAGCATAAGTGCATCAATCTGAGCCTGCCAACCCTGGGTAGCTCATACATCTGGGAATTTGCAAAAGATGGCATTGAACTTAAAGTAAAAGTTAACGGGCAACTGACCTTTAATCATCTCGAAGAAAGGATCGACGCCGCAGAATGCGGGTTTGGACTGACCTGCCTCCCTGAGAATACGGTAGAAAAGCAACTGGCCTCGGGAACCTTGATACAGGTTTTAGATGACTGGTGCCCGCTGTTTTCGGGTTACCACCTGTATTATCCGAGCAGAAAACAGCACACCCTCGCTTTTACCTTGCTATTGGAGGCATTACGCTTTTCCTGAGCCTTAATCCCCGGCGATTTATTAGTTTTATTCATTACAGCTTGCACAAATCAGGCTCTAATCTGATCGGCGCTGATGCTTTACTCTTTTGGGACTATTCGTTACCTGAGGAGAAGATCGTGCAAAAACGTAAACTCGGACAATCTGGTCTGGAAGTCTCTGCGCTCGGACTGGGCTGCATGGGGCTGAGCTTCGGCTATGGACCAGCAACTGGCACCAAACAGTCCGTCGAGCTTATCCGCGCAGCCTTTGATCGTGGCGTGACTTTTTTTGATACCGCCGAGGTCTATGGCCCCTATCTCAACGAAGAGGTGGTCGGTGAAGCTTTAAAACCCATTCGTGATCAGGTGGTTATCGCCACTAAATTTGGTTTCACCTTTGGCGACGACAACAAGCAGCAGATCCTCAACAGCCGCCCTGAGCATATTCGCAAGGCGGTCGAAGGATCGCTGAGCCGACTTAAAACCGATGTGATTGACCTGCTCTATCAGCATCGTGTAGACCCTGAGGTGCCAATCGAGGATGTGGCCGGTACGGTAAAAGACCTGATTGCAGAAGGGAAAGTTAAGCACTTTGGCCTTTCTGAAGCCGGTGCTGGCACTATTCGCCGCGCCCATGCTGTGCAACCCGTCAGCGCATTGCAAAGTGAATACTCGATGTGGTGGCGTGAACCTGAGCAGGAAATCATGCCATTGCTGGCGGAACTGGGGATCGGATTTGTGCCTTTCAGCCCGCTGGGTAAAGGTTTTCTGACTGGCGCTATTAAAGCAGATTCAACTTTCGGTGCGGATGACTTCAGAAGCAAGGTTCCACGCTTTGCCGCCGAGGCGCTAGAGGCTAACCAGCAGTTGATTGCCCTGTTAAATGGCCTTGCCAATGAGAAAGGAGTGACTCCGGCGCAGATTGCTCTCGTCTGGCTGCTTTCTCAACATGAATGGATTGTGCCAATCCCGGGAACCACCAAGCTCCATCGTCTCGAGGAAAATTTAGGCGCTGTTTCACTTTCCCTCACTAAAGAGGACCATAAAAAGATTAATCTGGCGCTCGAAACCATTCGCGTTGTTGGCGAACGTTATCCCGCTGCTCATCAGGCTCGCGTTGGCCGCTAATACTTATTAACCTGATACTTCCTCTTCTATTAAGTGACACTCCATAGGGGTGTCACTGACTTCCTATAAAAAGCTAATTCCCCAGATGAATTTTAAGACTATTCCTTAAATAGCTTGATCAGCATTAAAGACGCCCTAAAGTTAATAATTTAAAACTATACCGAACTGTACAGTTTTGTTATTTTAAGGCTGTCGAGATATTTCTTTTTCTGCCTTTTGCGCTGTTGAGCAGCGTATTTTGTTTGAAATTTTTATAGGAACTCAAAATGATTAATGATTGTTCACTGGTTTCATGCTTTCCCGAAGATACTTTGAGCCTGATAGATGAGGACCAATGTCTACACGGTAAAGTGGCCCTGGTCAGCATGGGCGGGAGAGGCAAAGGAAGAGAACTCGCGCTGCAACTGGCTTCGCGCGGCGCTTCGATTATTATTGCAGACAGCGAACTCGATAATGCGGAACAAACCGCAGAAGATATTCGCAATTTGGGCAATAAAGCGATTGCCGTCTCCGTGGATATTACCGTTAAATCACAAGTGGAAACCCTGGTTAAATACGCAGGTGGGATTTTTGGTAGTCTGGATTTTTTAGTTAATTGTGCGGGTATTATCTACAACGTTAGCGAACTTATTAATAGTAAAGAAAAGGATTTGGAAAGACTGCTTACCCACAATATCAATGCTTCTATATCAGTCAACAATAGCCATGTCTCAGGTTGGTAATGAGGTGGCATTAATATGTACCAGTAAGCTGTATTAAGCAGTGGCAAAGATTGCCCACTGCTTTATAACATCTTATTAACATTATTATCGACCCGGCCAATTAATTTAATAGATGGCTTTTATCGAAAATCTTAGAATAAGGGTGTTAATAAACCGGGACCGGCTTTTTGACTGGCAATAATTCCAGGTTTGATCTGAAATCATCTCCAGAATATTCCTCATCTATCAGTTGGCGTTTGCGCAGCTCCGGCAACAACCCGTTCAATAACAAATCTTCCTGATCCGGCTGACCTAAGCCATGCAAAGAGATAACGTCCAGCACTCCGGCCTTGAATCGTTCTTCAATGGCGTCCGCCAGGGTTTCCGGCGTTCCTGCCACGTACCAATGCCCGGTTTCCTGTGCCTGAATAATGAGTTCACGCAGCGTTAATCCTTGCAAAGCAAAGCGTTTGAAAATATCCGCCCGCCCGCGACGGCGGTTGATTAAGCCGACTTCTGGCAGGAATTTTGGCGGGATGGGTTGATCAAGAGCAAAATCACGCAGGTCTATTTCCCCACCCAGCATGTCCGCGACTTTTAATCTCCCTTGTTGATAATCAATGCGTTCATGCTTTTCACGCAGCCTGCGTGAGACGTCGGTGGCGCTGTCACCGATAACAGAATGGAACGAGTTCATGATCAGCGGCTTATTCTCGTGGCGACCAAAGGCATTGGCGTGTTGATGAACACGTTCGACAAATGCCAGGGCATCATTCAGTGTCGGCTGCGAGGTGTAAATCACTTCTGCATATTTAGCCCCGAGAATCAGCCCTTCATCGGACTGACCGGCCTGAAATTGTACCGGCCGTCCCTGAGGCGGTGGCGGTATATTCAGCGGACCTTTTACCTGAAAGAATTCCCCCAGATGATCAATAGGATGAAGTTTACGCGGATCGATGCTGACAGATCCGCTTGCGGCACGACGCACCGCGGACGGATCGTTGGCGTCGAACAAGGCATTAATAACCTCGATAAATTCGGTAGCGCGCGCGTAGCGAGTTGCCGGGTCGGGCAATGAAATATCACCAAAGTTTTCCTCACCGACCGATGAGGTCACGGCATTCCAGCCTGCCCGACCGCCGCTGACGTGATCCAGCGTGCCAATCAGCCTGGCCAGATTATAAGGGTGATGGTAAGTGGTTGAAACCGTGGCAATCAGGCCAATCTGCGAGGTGACCTGGCTCAGTGCCGCCAGTGCGATAATCGGATCCTGGCTCCCGGTTGAACCTGCTAAACCGTCCGGGTCGGCCTGCAACAAGTCGGCGGTAAACAGGCCGGTAATCTTCTCTTTTTCAGCAATTTTTGCCAACGTGACTGCCCGGGCAATCCCAGAATTGGGCTGCTCATCGTTAGATGCGTAGATTACGCTCCCTGCCCCTACCAGAGTCTTGAGACGCCTGCGAGTGTGCTTACCCAAACTGAACTCCTTTCTTTGCCTAAAATTGGCGCTAAAAGCACCTAAAGTATGTCTAAAAATAGAGGCCCGACATTTTTAAGCTACGAAGAAAAAAGCATTTTGTTTTTACAAAAAACCATAAGTCGTCCGGCACACAGGACGAGTGATATTTTTCCCCTGCCGATTGCGTTTTTACATCACAAATCCACAGATCGGGCGAGATTATTTCTATGATTAATCAATAAAATGGTCGGTTTTTATCCTCAGCAAATTCTGTTCTGACCCTATGACCATTTATTGCTATCAATAGCTAAATTCGTTATTTCATCTTCCTTTTGATTTGGTTTGTTATGAGCCGATGCGCACCTTTATTTATGCGCATCAGGGTCATATTCGCGCTTCAAACCAAAAAATAAAAAAGGAATCAGACATGCAGAAATCTCGCCGAATTAGCGCTGTGGCGTTCGGGCTATCATTGGCCCTGTTAGCAGGGAGTACTTCATCCTGGGCCGCCGATGCGCCTGTTAAAGGTGGGACCCTGATTTACCTCGAACAGCAGGCACATACCAATCTTTATCCCCCTGCCGGTGGTTTTTATCCTAACGGCGGCATACTGAATCAGATTACCGATAAGCTGACTTATCAAAATCCGCAAACCCTGCAGATTGAACCGTGGATTGCCGAATCCTGGACCGCCAACGCCGACAAGACCCAATACACCTTTAAACTGCATCCGGGCGTGACGTTTTCTGATGGCACGCCGTTGGATGCTAATGCAGTAGCGAAAAACTTCGACACCTATGGTTTAGGCAATAAAGAGCATCACCTGCCGGTTTCAGAGGTGATCAACAACTACGACCACAGTGAAGTCATCGACCCGCTGACGGTGAAGTTCTACTTCAAGAAACCGTCGCCGGGATTCCTGCAGGGCACCGCGACTATCGGCTCCGGGCTGGTCTCGCTGAGCACGCTGGCACGTGATTTCAATGCGCTGGGCGATGCGCGTCATATTATCGGTTCTGGCCCTTTCGTGGTCAGCTCGGAGACGCTAGGTCGCGAAGTCGATTTAACTGCACGTAAGGATTACAACTGGGGTCCGAAAGATCTTAAACAGCAGGGACGCGCGAATCTGGACGGCATCAAGATTATCGTCACCGGCGAAGACAGCGTGAGGATTGGCGCCCTGCTCGCCGGTCAGGCTGACTTTATTCGCCAGGTTCAGGCCTACGATGAAAAGCAGGCCGAAGCGAAAAAATTCCCTATTTATGCGCCTTCGACTCGTGGGGTGAACGATGGCATTTCCTTCCGTCCGGATAACCCGCTGGTGGCCGACCTCAAAGTGCGCGAGGCGCTGCTGCACGGTATCGACAGCAAGCAGATCGTTGCCACCCTGTTCTCGCCAAATTATCCGGTAGCGACCTCGGTGATTGCCGCTTCCGCAGCCGGATACGTCAATCTCAGTGACCAGCTCAAGTACGACCCTGAGCTATCGAAAAAACTGCTCGATGAGGCTGGCTGGAAGCCTGGCCCCAACGGTATTCGTCAAAAAGACGGCAAACCGCTGGCGCTAACCATTTACGAATCCCTGCCACAGCCGCAAAACAAAGAAGTCCTGCAACTGGTGGCTCAGCAGTGGAACCAGCTTGGCGTCAAGCTGACCATTCTGGCCGGTGATGCCGGGAGCCGCGTGGCAGACAGCCTCGACCCGCTGAAAACGCCAGTTAACGTGGTTGAAGTGGGCCGCGCCGATCCAGACGTCATCAAAAGCGAATTTTACCCGACCAACCGCGATGCTTTGCTACAACTCGGTGGCCTGAGCAGCAAGGTCAAGAGCTTTAAAGACGACAAGCTGAACAAGCTGCTGGTGGATATTTCCGCCGAGGTTGATCCACAAAAACGCCTGGCACTGGCCGGTGACGCACAGCGCTATCTACTGAGTCAGGCTTACGAAATCCCAATCTTCGAAGAGCCGCAGGTGTTTGCCGGTGCGCCATATCTGCACGACGTCACCTTCGAAGCCGTGGGACGTCCTAGCTTCTACAGCGCCTGGCTGGCGAAACATTAATACCCGGAGTAGATGATGAGCCGATATTTTAGCGGACGCATTGGTCAGGCCCTGTTGGTGCTATGGGCGGCATTTACCCTGTCGTTTGTGTTACTGCAAATGCTGCCCGGTGACGCCATTTTGATTAAGTTTCAGGACCCGTCCATGGGATTAAGCCCGGCGCAGATTGCCGAAATGCGTGCCGCGTATGGCGCTGATCTGCCGCTGTGGCAGCAATATCTGCACACCCTCGGCAGCTTTCTGCACGGAGATTTCGGCTTTTCCATTCAGGCCGGTGTACCGGTAACCGAGTTGCTGGCAGGCAACTTCCCTCCGACCCTGCGTCTCGCGGTACTCGGTTTTACGCTGGCAGTGGCGTTGGCGATTTTTATTGCCTTCGCTTCCAACCTGATGCCACTGCGCTGGCTGAAGTCGGCGCTGCTGGGGCTGCCCGCGCTGTTTATCTCCGTACCGACCTTCTGGCTGGGGATTGCGCTTATCCAGTTTTTCTCCTTCCATCTTGGCTGGATCCCGGTGATTAACCCAGGTGAATGGGTCGGCCTGATCCTGCCGGTGATCACTTTGGCTGTGCCGATCAGCGCACCGCTGGCCCAGATATTAATTCGCAGTATTGATCAGGTACAGACGCAGCCGTTTGTCTCGGTTGCCCGCGCCAAAGGAGCCAGCCGCAGCCGCGTGCTGTGGCGTCACGTAGCGCGCAATGCCACCCTGCCTGCACTGACCATCGCCGGGTTACTGTTTGGCGAACTGATCGCCGGGGCGCTGGTAACCGAAACAGTGTTCGGCCTCAACGGCATTGGTCAACTGACACAGCAGGCGGTGAATAATCAGGATTTATCAGTGCTACAGGCCATCGTGGTGATTTCTGCCGCGGCCTATGTGGCGATTAACTTGCTGGTAGATTTGATTTATCCGCTGCTTGACCCGCGCCTCAAACCGTCTGTGGGAGTCAGCTCATGAGCAGTTTGCCTTTAAGTAAACACGACAGTACCGAAAACGCGCAGTTGGCGACGTTTCCACCCGCTTCACCACATCGTTTTTCACGCCTGCAACCGACGCTGATCCTCGCGTGGGTGGTTATGTCAGTGGTGATCCTCTGGGCCATCGCCCCCCAGCTTTTCACCGACTACAGCGGGACTGAAGGGATCGCCGGGGCGCAGCGTCTTGCGCCTGGGGCGGGTCACTGGCTCGGCACCGACCAGCTGGGGCGTGACCTGTATGCACGTATTGTTTACGGCGCATCACATTCGCTGTCCGGCGCGCTGGTGGCGGTATTCCTGGGTCTGCTGTTTGGCAGCGCATTAGGTTTGGCGGCCGCCTCGGTCGGGGGTATCACCGATACCGTTATCATGCGCGTGGTTGACGTGCTGCTGTCGATCCCGAGCCTGCTGCTGTCGTTAAGCGTAATCATCCTGTTGGGATTCGGCACCGTGCACGCGGCGATTGCCGTCGGCGTAACCTCGGTGGCCAACTTTGCCCGTCTGGCGCGTTCCGAAGCCGTACTGGTGCGCCAGAGTGATTATGTCGAAGCGGCTTACGGCAGCGGCGGCACTTTCTTCTCGGTGCTATGGCGTCATATTTTGCCGAACTCGCTAACCTCGGTGATGGCCTTCTCCGCGCTGCAATTTGGTAATGCGATCCTGTCGATCTCTACCCTGAGTTTTCTCGGCTACGGCACGCCACCACCGACGCCGGAATGGGGCCTGCTGATTGCCGAGGGGCGTAACTATATTTCGACCGCCTGGTGGTTGACGACTTTTCCCGGCATCGTTGTGATCCTGACCGTTTTAGCCGCTAATCGCATCAGCCAGTCACTGCGGAGAACACGCTAATGAGCCAGCCTACGTTTGAAACGAATAAACCCGTGCTGGAACTGAAAGACGTCTCTATCGTTTATCGCCAAGGGCTGCAGACAACTCGCGTGGTAGATCAGGTGTCCTTCTCTATCCAGCCCGGCGAAGTCGTCGCGCTGGTCGGAGAGTCGGGTTCCGGTAAAACCACAACCGCGCAGTCCATTATTGGCCTGCTAGCAGAAAACGGCCGTCTTGAACACGGCAGTATTTTGCTCAACGGGACTGATATCAGCAGCTGGTCATCGCGCCGCCTCGACAGCCTGCGCGGGTCAAGTATCAGCCTTATCCCGCAAGACCCGACCAGCTCGTTGAACCCAGTGAAAACCGTGGGCGACCAGGTGGCGGAAGTCCTGCAAATTCATCGAAAAAAGATGCCGCGTAAGGCGCGTGATGCCCGCGTGGTCGAACTTCTGACCCGTGTTGGATTAAGCCATCCTGAACAACGCGCCAAACAGTTCCCTCACCAGCTTTCAGGCGGCATGAAACAGCGGGTGCTGATCGCCATTGCTATCGCATTGCAACCGGCATTAATCATCGCCGACGAACCCACCAGCGCGCTGGACGTGCGAGTGCAGAAACGCATCCTCGACCTGATCGACGCGTTGCGGGTGGAGTTTGGCACCGCAGTTCTGTTCGTTACCCACGATCTGGCGCTGGCCGCCGAACGTGCCGATCGCCTGCTGGTATTTCGCAAGGGCAAGGTTCAGGAGCAAGGCATTACCGCTGATGTGCTTCGCGCCCCGAAAAGCGAATACACCCGTCAGTTGTTTAGCGACGCCCCCGCCCTGACGCCCCGCGCCCGTTTGGCATCACAGGGTATCTCCAGGAATGACAACGCCATTGTGGTACGCAATGTCAGCAAACAGTTTGCGCTGGGTGGCAAAAATGCTCCGACGTTTAAAGCGCTGGA
>CAWUIY010000052.1:0-20818 GCA_963922555.1 uncultured Serratia sp.
CGACCTGTACCTGGAAGGTTCCGACCAACACCGCGGCTGGTTCATGTCATCTCTGATGATCTCCACCGCGATGAAAGGCCGCGCGCCATACAAGCAGGTTCTGACTCACGGCTTTACTGTCGATGGTAACGGTCGCAAGATGTCAAAATCTATCGGCAACACCGTCAGTCCGCAAGACGTGATGAACAAGCTGGGTGCTGACATCCTGCGTCTGTGGGTAGCTTCTACCGATTACACTGGCGAAATCGCCGTGTCTGACGAGATCCTCAAACGCGCTGCCGACTCTTATCGCCGTATCCGTAATACCGCGCGCTTCCTGCTGGCAAACCTTAACGGCTTCGATCCGGCGCAGCACATGGTTAAACCAGAAGAGATGGTGGTTCTGGATCGCTGGGCCGTGGGTCGTGCCAAGGCCGCACAGGAAGAGATCGTTGCAGCTTACGATCGCTATGACTTCCACGGTGTGGTTCAGCGTCTGATGCAGTTCTGCTCGATCGAAATGGGTTCATTCTATCTGGACATCATCAAGGATCGTCAGTACACCGCGAAAAGCGACAGCGTTGCTCGCCGCAGCTGCCAGACTGCCCTGTATTACATCTCCGAAGCGCTGGTTCGCTGGATGGCACCGATCATGTCCTTCACAGCCGACGAGATCTGGGGCTTCCTGCCGGGCGCACGCGAGAAATTCGTGTTCACCGAAGAGTGGTACGACGGCCTGTTTGGTCTTGAAGAAAGCCAGCCGATGAACGACGAGTTCTGGGCCGAGCTGCTGAAAGTCCGTGGAGAAGTCAACAAGGTGCTGGAGCAGGCACGTGCTGACAAACGTCTGGGCGGATCGCTGGAAGCTTCCGTTACCCTGTTTGCCGACGACGCGCTAGCGGCCAAACTCAACAGTCTGGGCAACGAACTGCGCTTTGTGCTGCTGACTTCTGGTGCCAAAGTGGCTCCACTGTCTGCGGCAGATGACGCGGCTATTGCCAGCGAGCTGGTGAAAGGCCTGAAAATTGGTCTGGAAAAAGCCGAAGGCGAGAAGTGTCCACGTTGCTGGCATTACACTACCGATGTTGGTCAGGACGCGGCGCATCCAGAAGTGTGTGGACGCTGTGCCACCAACATTGCTGGTGATGGCGAAGAGCGCGAATTTGCATAATGGCTAAATCGATTTGTTCTACCGGACTCCGCTGGCTTTGGCTGGCGGTTGTTGTGCTAGTGCTGGATCTTGGCAGCAAAGTGTTGGTGATGAACCATTTCCAACTTGGCGAATCAATGCCGCTGATCCCGTTTTTCAATCTGACCTATGCGCATAATCCAGGCGCTGCCTTTAGTTTCCTGGCAGACAAAAGCGGTTGGCAGCGCTGGTTCTTTGCTGCCATTGCGCTGGTTATCGTCGTGGCTTTGCTGGCGCTGATGTACCGCAGCGACGGCAAGCAGCATAAGCTGAATAATATTGCATTCGCGATGATTATTGGCGGTGCGCTGGGTAACCTGTTTGACCGCATGGTTCACGGGTTTGTCATCGACTTCATCGATTTTTATGTCAACGACTGGCATTACCCAATATTCAACCTGGCCGACAGTTTTATCTGTGTTGGCGCAGTGTTAGTTGTTCTGGAAGGCTTCCTGTCTTCTCCTAAAACGACAAAAAGTAAAGGATAGAGCATGACCGAGCAGGTGATACACGACAGCGCGGTGCTGGTGCATTTCACGTTGAAGCTGGAAGACGGCTCCACTGCGGAATCAACGCTCAGTCACGGCAAACCCGCCTTGTTCCGTCTGGGCGATGGCAGCTTGTCTGATGCGCTGGAAAACGAACTGCTGGGTCTGCGTGTCGGCGACAAAAAAGCCTTTACGCTGTCCCCAGAGTCAGCTTTTGGGACAAACAGCCCGGATCTGGTTCAGTTCTTCCCGCTGCGTGATTTTATGGAGACGGGCATTCCAGATGTCGGTACTATCATGCTATTCACTACCCGCGACGGTAGCGAAATGCCGGGCGTGGTGCGCGAAGTGACAGAAGGTTCGGTCACCGTGGATTTCAACCATCCACTTGCTGGTCATCATATTGATTTTGATATCGAAGTATTAAAGATAGACCCTGAAATGGAGGCGTCTGATGCAAGTTCTGCTGGCTAATCCGCGTGGTTTTTGTGCCGGTGTAGACCGTGCCATTACTATCGTCGAACGCGCCCTCGAGCTGTATGGTGCACCTATTTATGTGCGTCATGAAGTGGTGCACAACCGTTATGTCGTAGATAGCCTGCGTCAGCGCGGGGCAGTGTTTATCGAGCAAATCAGTGAAGTGCCTGACGGCTCTATTCTGATCTTCTCTGCGCACGGCGTCTCAGGCAGTAAGAACCGAAGCTAAATCTCGCGATTTAACGGTGTTTGATGCCACCTGTCCGCTGGTGACCAAGGTGCATATGGAAGTTGCCCGCGCCAGCCGCAAAGGTACCGAAGCTATCCTGATTGGTCATGCCGGTCACCCAGAAGTCGAAGGCACCATGGGGCAGTACAACAACCCTAAAGGCGGCATGTATCTGGTTGAGTCTCCGGCAGACGTGTTCAAACTAGATGTTAAAGATGCTGACAATCTGTGCTTTATGACTCAGACGACGCTGTCGGTCGATGACACGTCAGAAGTGATTGACGCCCTGCGTGAGCGCTTCCCGAAAATCGTTGGTCCGCGTAAAGATGACATTTGCTATGCCACCACTAACCGTCAGGAAGCGGTGCGTAACCTGTCTGACGAGGCGGACGTGGTTCTAGTGGTCGGCTCTAAAAACTCATCAAACTCCAATCGCCTGGCCGAATTGGCACAACGCGTAGGGAAACCTTCTTACCTGATTGATTCTGCGGAAGATATCAAAGAAGAATGGGTGAAAGGCGCGATCAGCGTTGGCGTTACGGCGGGCGCTTCCGCGCCGGATATTCTGGTGCAGGAAGTGATCGAACGTCTGAAAACGCTGGGCTGTCTTGGCGTAGTCAACATGGATGGGCGCGAGGAGAATATCGTCTTTGAAGTGCCGAAAGAACTGCGTATTGATATCAAAGCAGTAAGCTAAATTCTGCATAAATCTTGTCCCACTGTTTGCAGGGGACAAGCTCATGAAGGGGAAAGGGGGGCAAAATCCGTTTCCCCTTTTTTATTGCAGCAAGGCAAGCGGCTGGAACCAGAATGTTGCACACGCCATGCTATAGCCTGAACAGATTCTGCCCCATGCCGCGCGTTGCGGTACTTACCTGCAATAATGCCCCCTCTATGGCTTCTGGATTATCCAGACCCGCTCGCGCCGACGTGATAAACAGCTGAGTCATATCTTCACCGCCGAAGGTACAGCAGCTGGGTTGCGTGACCGGCAATCTCACCGTATCCAGTGTGATAAGTTCTCCCTGATTGATCTGTTGGCGCAGCAGGCAATGATTACCCCAACAGGCGGTCAGCAGAATGCCGTCTTGCGACAAGGCCGAGCCATCCGGTGTTTTATCACTGGAAGAGAAGCAGGAAAGTTTTAGCGGGTTAATTTTACGGGCATTGCCGGAATAAAAGCGTTTTTTCATACTGTCGGCAAACCAGACCTTGCCCTCGAACCATGCCAGCGTGTTCGGCGTGCCAACATTGTCCATCATCAGTACCGGGGACTCGTCGCCAGTCTCGTAGCGATACCAACCGCCAAGCGTGTCGGCCTCCCGCAAATCCATGGTACCGAACCACAGCGATCCATCGGGGGCAATCGCCGCCTCATTCGGCCGTGTGCCTTCTACTCCAGGATAACCACAGAGCGAAGTCATTTTTTCGGATGCGTAATCGTAGAGGGAGATACCGTTCTGAGTCACCAACAGAAAGGTGTCTTGCAGTTCGGTAAGCAACGCAGCGCTGGTCAAAGAGGGAAGTGCACGCTGCTCAAAGTGTTTGCTCTGCGGCCAATAGCGCAGAAGGCGGCAACTGAGGATATCGACCCACAGTAAGGACTGGGTACGCTGGCACCAAACCGGCGTCTCGCCTAACGAGGCGCGATAGTCACTGACTGCGGTAACTTCGGACCTTAAAAATGCGGGCATGGGAATTTCTCCGGCAAACATGAAAGGCTAATCTGAATGAGTTTAGCTGCGCGTGGCCTTTGGAGGGAAGCGATAGTAAAAATATTAGCAGGTTAAGGCATAAAAAAAGCCCGCTGAAATCTCAGCAGGCTCATATTTTTGACGCTTAATCTGTGTCTTGAATTTCAGGTCGCAGATTAGAAGTTGTAGTACAGACGAACCAGGTTCAGGTCGCCGATTTTGTCTGTAGAGTTGGTGATGACGTGTTCGAAGTCAACCTGGAAGCCGTAATCTAGTTTAACCGCTACACCCAGACCGTTATCGGTACGCTGATAATCACGTCCGCTCACATACTTCAGGTGGTCGCCCATGAAGTAAGGTTGGATGCTCTTGACCGCGAACTGGTTGATTGGGATGTTGTAGCCTGCGTAGTATTCCACGCCCCACGCATTGCCTGCGAAGTAATCCTGATAGTTGTTCACTTTGGTGGTCAGGAAGTTGTGGTACCAACCGCCGCCAGCAGAGAATGTCCAGCGATCTGGAGTCCATGACAGTGCAGTACCCAGAATGCTCTGGTCGTAATCTTTAGAGGCATTGTTGGCTGCGCGGTTTTTGACTTCTGCGCTGGTGTAGTTGTATGCAGTACCCCAGGTCAGAGTGTCGTTGATGTGCCAGTTGGCACCCACAGAACCGCCGCCTTTACGTTTGTAGGCCAGGCTGTGAGTTTCCAGCAAGTCATCATCCGGCAACAGGTATGCCGCATAAAGGTCAACCGGGCCAGCAGTGTATTTGTATTTCAGCTGCTTACGTGAGCGATAAGAACCGTCGTAGTCGCCGTTAATACCGTTGCCTGGTGCCTGGGCTAACATGTCGTCATCCCAGATATCGGTTTTCGCACCGACCACATCATAATAGATACTGTTCTGTTGACCGTAGGTCAGAGTACCGTAAGTTTTGCTCTTGAAGCCGGTATACAGTTGACGACGAGTGGTGTCATGTGCGCCTTGCGCGTAGTGGTTATCCCAGCTGAATACGGCAGGGATGTTCACGCCAAGTTCGTAATAACCAACCCAGTGAACGTCATCAAACAGGAAATAGTCAGCGGTGAAACGGAAACGGGTGCCGCCGTCATAGCCGTTGTTTTTGTATGAGCCTTTATCAGAACCACCCATGGTGTTTACTACCTGGGGACGAATACTACCGCCCACTTTAAAATCAAGACGGCTCAGCAAATCGTAAGGCTGGGGATCTTGCTTAATCAGTTCGATTTCTGCCTGTGCTGCGAACGATGCGCCACCCAAAATCAGGCCAGCGATTACCGTTTGTGAAACCCTATTCATTTTAAATTTCATACTGACTCCAGGTGCCATTACTGTGCTGGCAGCCTAAGTTCCCTGGTTGTGCACGAGGGGGGGATTAACGAGCATTTAACATTTAGTTCGCAAGTTGCCAGATTTAAAAAAATGGTCATATTTGCGATGTAAAATGATTAGTAAAAAAATAAATAACTAACTCAATATCTTACCGCGCCTATGGTTCGGCTTATTTAGTTTTGCCTTTACAATAATTGCGCGCCTTAGAATTAGTTGGCTATTTAGTAGCACAACGGTTTTGCAAAATCCAATAACGAAATATGAATTATTTATATCAGCTCACATAAATTGACTCACTTGGGCATACTTTGAATCAGCAAAAATGGCCCTTTTAAGCTTATGCAAAGTACTGCATGATTATGCAAATAAGCGAATCTGTTTATTTATCACCCAATTAGGCTTAGTTATATTGTCCTTAAGGAGAAAGGGGCGTCATGATCGGGATCAAAGCGAAATAGATTTACTGATGCTGGCGAGCCTATATCATAATTTTCTAATTATGAGGCAATTTCACTAGCCGGGATGGGAACGGGTCGCTAACCTGATTCTGTTTTACGGCAGCACACATTAATAAGAGAGAAATTATGAGCAAAGCTGATATCCGCATGGCGATTGCCGGTTCCGGTGGGCGCATGGGCCGCCAGCTAATTCAGGCCGTGCAGCAGGCTGAAGGCGTGGTACTGGGCGCGGCGTTGGAACGTAAAGGTTCTTCATTAGTTGGTACCGATGCCGGTGAATTGGCAGGAACAGGCGTGGCGAACGTGATTGTCAGCGATAGCCTAGAAGCCGTTGCGGATGACTTCGATATTCTGATCGACTTTACCCGCCCTGAAGGCACGCTGGATCACCTGAGTTTCTGCGTTAAACACGGTAAAGGCATTATTATCGGCACCACAGGTTTTGATGACGCCGGTAAGGCCGCCATTAAACAGGCTGCAACCAATATTCCGGTAGTTTTTGCCGCTAACTTTAGCGTTGGCGTTAACGTCGTGCTTAAACTGCTTGAGAAAGCGGCCAAAGTTATGGGTGACTACACCGATATTGAAATCGTTGAAGCCCACCACCGTCACAAAGTCGATGCGCCATCAGGTACGGCATTGGCGATGGGGGAAGCTATCGCAGGTGCGCTGGGCCGCGATCTAAAAGACTGTGCCGTCTATGCCCGTGAGGGTTATACCGGTGAGCGCGATCCGATGAGCATTGGTTTCGCGACTATTCGCGCAGGGGATATTGTGGGCGAGCACACTGCAATGTTTGCAGATATTGGCGAGCGTGTAGAGATTACCCACAAGGCCTCCAGCCGTATGACTTTCGCTAATGGTGCTGTTCGCGCCGGTAAATGGTTATCATTGAAGAAAGATGGTCTTTATGACATGCGAGATGTGCTTGGTCTCGAAGATTTATAAGATTTTCCAACAATCGTGATGTGGTTGTTTTAGTCATAATCTTTTGATAAAAGGGCAGTTAGATGATTGCCCTTTTCTTTTTTTATGAAAATAGTCACTTCATGATTATTTCTATCTAAGATCTTTGTTTTTATAAGTTATCAACGGGTTTTTTACCGTATTGATTGTTTTTTAACCGCGCATTTTTCCCTCGATCGTCTAAACTGCATTAAAAAGCCAAAATTTCAGACAAACCCCTTCGCAAACGTTTACTATGCCTACTTATGCTGTTCTTTTATCGCTATTCGGCATTCATTTCCTTGAGTGCAGCGAAAAACAGTAAAATAATGGTGCTTTTGGTAGACAAACCCCGCGCCCATCATTAGAATGCGCGCAATTTGCCAAAAATTAGCTTTTAGGGTAGAAAAAATTACCGCTCTGAGTGCAATTTTTGCATTGATTAGGTCAGGTGATCTGAATTAATATGCAAATATAATGATTGATTATTCTTGGAGGATGCTTTGATAAAGTCAGCGCTATTGGTTCTGGAAGACGGAACCCAATTCCACGGTCGGGCCATCGGGGCAGAGGGAACGGCAGTAGGGGAAGTGGTCTTCAATACGTCGATGACCGGTTATCAAGAAATCCTCACTGATCCTTCCTATTCCCGCCAGATCGTCACTCTTACTTATCCCCATATCGGCAATGTCGGCACTAACGCCGCTGATGAAGAATCCTCCGCAGTACACGCCCAAGGCTTGGTAATTCGCGATCTTCCTCTGATTGCCAGCAACTACCGTAATGAAGAAACCCTCTCTGACTACCTCAAGCGCCACAACATTGTAGGCATCGCGGATATCGACACGCGTAAGCTGACTCGCTTGCTGAGTGAGAAGGGCGCGCAAAACGGTTGCATCATTGCGGGTGATTCTGTAGATGCCGCACTGGCGCTGGAAAAAGCAAAAGCTTTCCCGGGCCTTAAAGGGATGGATCTGGCTAAAGAAGTCTCCACGCAAGAGTCTTATAGCTGGCAGCAGGGTAGCTGGACTCTTGAAGGCGATTTGCCGGAAGCGAAGAAAGCTGAGGATTTACCTTTCCACGTAGTGGCTTATGACTACGGCGTGAAACGCAACATTCTGCGCATGCTGGTTGACCGCGGCTGCCGCCTGACGGTAGTTCCGGCGCAAACGCCAGCTGAAGATGTGCTGAAACTCAACCCAGATGGCATTTTCTTGTCAAACGGACCGGGCGACCCGGAGCCTTGCGACTACGCGATTGACGCTATCAAGACTTTCCTGACCACCGAGATCCCGGTATTCGGTATCTGCCTGGGTCATCAGCTGTTGGCATTGGCCTGCGGTGCCAAGACTTCAAAAATGAAGTTTGGTCACCACGGCGGCAACCATCCGGTTAAAAACATTGATAACAATACCGTGATGATCACCGCGCAGAACCACGGTTTTGCGGTAGAAGAAGCCAGCCTGCCAGCTACGCTGCGCACAACGCATAAATCACTGTTCGACGGAACATTGCAAGGTCTGCACCACACCAGCAAGCCAGCGTTCTGCTTCCAGGGTCACCCTGAGGCAAGCCCAGGCCCGCACGATGCAGCCCCTTTGTTCGATCACTTCATTGAACTGATCGAAGCTTACCGTAACAGCGACAAATAATAGAACAGGAGCGATTTAGAAATGCCAAAACGTACAGACATAAAAAGCATCCTGATTCTGGGCGCGGGTCCGATTGTTATCGGGCAGGCCTGTGAGTTCGATTACTCTGGTGCTCAGGCGTGTAAGGCGCTGCGCGAAGAAGGTTACCGCGTTATTCTGGTGAACTCTAACCCAGCCACCATCATGACCGACCCAGAAATGGCCGATGCAACCTATATCGAGCCGATTCACTGGGAAGTGGTGCGCAAGATTATCGAGAAAGAGCGTCCAGACGCCGTTCTGCCTACCATGGGTGGCCAGACTGCACTGAACTGTGCGCTGGAACTCGAGCGTCAGGGCGTGCTGGCAGAGTTTGGTGTGACCATGATTGGTGCGACCGCCGACGCTATCGACAAGGCTGAAGACCGTCGTCGCTTCGATATTGCGATGAAGAAAATCGGCCTCGGCACTGCGCGCTCTGGTATCGCCCATAATATGGAAGAAGCGCTGGCGATCGCAGCCGACGTGGGCTTCCCATGCATCATCCGTCCTTCCTTTACTATGGGCGGCACCGGCGGCGGTATTGCGTACAACCACGAAGAGTTCGAAGAGATTTGTACTCGCGGTCTGGACCTGTCGCCAACCAAAGAGCTGCTGATTGACGAATCGCTGATCGGTTGGAAAGAGTACGAGATGGAAGTGGTTCGCGACAAGAACGACAACTGCATCATCGTTTGCTCTATCGAAAACTTCGATGCGATGGGGATCCACACCGGTGACTCTATCACCGTGGCTCCGGCGCAGACTCTGACCGACAAAGAATACCAAATCATGCGTAACGCCTCTCTGGCGGTACTGCGTGAAATCGGCGTAGAAACTGGCGGTTCAAACGTGCAGTTCTCGGTTAATCCGAAAGACGGCCGTCTAATCGTTATCGAGATGAACCCGCGCGTATCCCGTTCTTCTGCTCTGGCTTCTAAAGCGACGGGCTTCCCGATTGCTAAAGTTGCGGCCAAGCTGGCGGTGGGTTACACCCTGGACGAGCTAATGAATGATATCACCGGTGGCAAGACCCCGGCGTCGTTCGAGCCTTCAATCGACTACGTTGTGACTAAAATTCCTCGCTTCAACTTCGAGAAATTTGCCGGTGCCAACGACCGTCTGACTACCCAGATGAAATCTGTAGGCGAAGTGATGGCGATTGGCCGCACCTTCCAGGAATCGATGCAGAAAGCGCTGCGCGGTCTGGAAGTGGGTGCAAGCGGCTTCGACCCTAAAGTTAGCCTCGATGATCCAGCAGCTCTGACCCACATCCGTCGTGAACTGAAAGACGCCGGTTCAGACCGTATCTGGTACATTGCCGATGCATTCCGTGCCGGGATGACCGTTGAAGCCGTCTTTAACCTGACCAACATCGATCGCTGGTTCCTGGTGCAGATTGAAGAGCTGGTTCAACTGGAAGGCCAGGTAGCTCAGGGCGGTATCAACGCGCTGAACTACGATTTCCTGCGCGTTCTCAAACGTAAAGGCTTTGCTGACCTGCGTCTGGCCAAGCTGGCTGGCGTCCCTGAAAGCGAAATGCGCAAGCTGCGTCACCAGCTCAA
Source organism: uncultured Serratia sp. (assembly GCA_963922555.1). Classification (GTDB taxonomy): domain Bacteria; phylum Pseudomonadota; class Gammaproteobacteria; order Enterobacterales; family Enterobacteriaceae; genus Rouxiella. Next base: position 10,047 of record CAWUIY010000052.1, read on the forward strand.
TCTGCACCCGGTTTACAAGCGTGTAGATACCTGTGCGGCGGAATTCTCTACTGATACCGCGTACATGTACTCCACTTATGAAGAAGAGTGCGAGTCCAACCCAACCAACGTCAAACCAAAAATCATGGTTCTGGGCGGCGGTCCAAACCGTATCGGTCAGGGTATCGAGTTCGACTACTGCTGCGTTCATGCCTCACTGGCACTGCGCGAAGACGGTTACGAAACCATCATGGTTAACTGTAACCCTGAAACGGTTTCTACCGATTACGACACCTCGGACCGCCTGTACTTTGAGTCAGTAACGCTGGAAGACGTACTGGAAATCGTGCGTATCGAGCAGCCAAAAGGCGTGATCGTACAGTACGGCGGCCAGACTCCGCTGAAACTGGCTCGTGAGCTGGAAGCCTGCGGTGTGCCGATTATCGGTACCAGCCCTGACTCCATCGACCGTGCAGAAGACCGTGAACGTTTCCAGCAGGCGGTTATCCGTCTGGGCCTGAAACAACCGGCAAACGCCACCGTAGCAACAATCGAGCAGGCAGTAGAAAAAGCTATCGGTATCGGTTATCCGCTGGTCGTTCGTCCGTCCTACGTACTGGGCGGTCGCGCAATGGAAATCGTTTATGACGAAATCGATATGCGTCGCTACTTCCAGAACGCGGTTAGCGTTTCCAACGATGCGCCAGTTCTGCTGGACCGTTTCCTGGATGACGCGGTTGAAGTTGACGTGGACGTTATCTGCGACGGTGAGCGCGTACTGATTGGCGGCATCATGGAGCACATCGAGCAGGCGGGCGTTCACTCCGGTGACTCTGCATGTTCATTGCCAGCTTATACCCTGAGCAAAGAAATTCAGGATGTGATGCGCCAACAGGCTGAGAAACTGGCCTTTGAACTGTCTGTTCGCGGTCTGATGAACGTGCAGTTTGCGGTTAAAGACAACGAAGTGTACCTGATTGAAGTCAACCCGCGCGCTGCACGTACCGTGCCGTTTGTCTCCAAGGCAACCGGCGTGGCGCTGGCGAAAGTCGCTGCACGCGTGATGGCCGGTCAGACGCTGGCTGAGCAGGGCATTACTGAAGAAGTTATCCCGCCTTACTACTCTGTAAAAGAAGTGGTTCTGCCGTTTAACAAATTCCCAGGCGTTGACCCAATCCTCGGCCCTGAAATGCGTTCAACCGGTGAAGTCATGGGAGTGGGCCGTACCTTCGCTGAAGCGTTTGCCAAAGCACAGCTGGGTAGTCTGTCAACGGTCAAGAAAGCCGGACGCGCGCTGCTGTCTGTTCGTGACGGTGATAAAGCTCGCGTTGTTGCCTTAGCGGGCAAACTGCAAGAACGCGGCTTTGAAATTGATGCGACGCAGGGCACTGCCGAAGTGCTGACTGCTGCCGGTGTGACTGTGCGTCAGGTTAACAAGGTGCATGAAGGCCGTCCGCACATTCAGGACCGTATCAAAAATGGTGAGTACGCTTATATCGTTAACACCACTGCGGGCCGACAGGCGATTGAAGATTCCAAGCTGATTCGCCGCAGCGCGCTGCAGTATAAAGTGCACTACGACACCACCATGAATGGCGGTTATGCCACCACGATGGCGCTGTCTTCCGACCCGACTGAGCAGGTTATTTCAGTCCAGGAAATGCATGCAAAAATTAATGGCTAATCCACGCGATTAGTTTTAATAAGCTGTAAAGTAATATGAAAGGGCGCGGCATCTAGCTGCGCCCTTCTTTTTTTCGTTTTCTTTGATTTATTTAGTTATCAAAACCTGGCTCGTTTTTCCTCTGGCGAAAATTTGCGTATGCTGGTCAAAATACGCGTTTATATGGAAGTTTTATGATCCTGATTATCTATGCTCATCCTTACCCTCGGCATTCGCATGCCAATAAGCGGCTACTTCAGGAAATAAGCGATCTTCCTGACGTAAAAATCAGATCTTTGTACGATCTTTATCCGGATTTCACTATTGACATTAAGGCCGAGCAAAAAGCTGTAGAAGAGCCCGATTTGGTGATATTCCAGCATCCTTTGCAATGGTATGGCCTGCCTCCGCTGGTCAAACTGTGGATCGACAAGGTGCTGGAGCACGGCTGGGCCTATGGTCACGGCGGCGATGCGCTTAACGGTAAAGGCTGTTTGTGGGCGGTAACTACCGGCGGCAACGAGCAGCATTTCCAGCTGGGTCATCACCCTGATTTCTCGGTGCTGGCACAACCGCTTGAAGCCACGGCGCTGTATTGCGGCATGAAATGGCAGCCGTATTTTGCCCTGCATAATACCTTTACCTGCGATGAGGTGGCGATTAAAGCCGCCGCAGTGGCCTATCGTCAGCGACTGGTTGACTGGCAGACCGCGCATCCGACACCGGTTGCCGTTCAGCCACAGGTAATGGAAGGGCAAGCCAATGGATAATCACAACATGATGATTGAGGGGCTGATCTATCTGGGATCGGCCGCGCTGTTTGTGCCTATTGCCGTGCGCTTCGGGCTAGGATCGGTGCTGGGCTATCTGATTGCCGGTTGTATTATCGGGCCGTGGGGCCTGAAGCTGGTCTCCGACGCCGAATCGATTTTGACCTTCGCCGAAATCGGCGTGGTGCTGATGCTGTTTATCATCGGCCTCGAGCTTGATCCCAAAAGATTATGGACCCTGCGAGCCTCGGTATTTGGCGGAGGCAGTATTCAAATGGTCGGCTGCGGGCTGGTGCTCAGCGCCTTTTGTGCCGCGTTGGGTCTTGACTGGAAAATTGCCATCCTGATTGGCCTGACGCTGGCGCTGTCCTCGACCGCCATTGCGATGCAGGCCATGAGTGAGCGCAGCCTGACGCCAACGCCTATAGGTCGCAGCGCGTTTGCCGTGCTGCTGTTCCAGGATATCGCGGCGATCCCGCTGGTGGCGATGATCCCGCTGTTAGCCAGCACCGGTGAATCGACAACGCTGCTGTCATTTGGCATCTCGGCAGGAAAAGTGGTCGGTGCGCTGGCGATTGTGGTCCTGCTGGGCCGCTACGTTGCTCGCCCGTTGCTGCACTTTGTTGCCCGTTCCAACATGCGCGAAGTGTTCAGTGCCGTTGCGCTGTTCCTGGTCTTCGGTTTCGGTATTTTGCTGGAAATGGCCGGGCTGTCGATGGCTATGGGCGCGTTTCTTGCCGGTGTGATGCTTGCCAGCTCCGAATACCGCCACGCACTGGAAAGCGATATTCAGCCCTTCAAGGGGCTGCTGCTCGGCCTGTTCTTTATCGGTGTCGGCATGTCTATCGACTTCGGCACGTTGATACATCACCCGCTGCTGATTGTCGGATTGTTAGCGGGTTTTATGGCCCTGAAAGCCGCGCTGCTGTGGATTATTGCGCCGATGCTGAGTGTACCAAAACGCCAGCGCGGTATGTTTGCGATTTTGCTGGGACAGGGCAGTGAGTTTGCTTTTGTTATCTTTAGCGCCGCGCAGTTGGCGGGCGTTCTGCCTGCCGACTGGGCAAAAGCGCTGACGCTGGCCGTGGCGTTATCAATGGCAGTAACGCCGGTATTACTGGTGATTGCCAGCCGCCTGGAACGCAATAAGCCCAAGGATGATCGGCCGCAGGATATTATCGATGACGAGCACGCCAGCGTGATCATTGCCGGTTTTGGCCGCTTCGGGCAAATCGCCGGACGTCTGCTATTGGCTAATAACGTGCACACGGTGGTTTTGGACAATGACCCTGATCACATTGAAACGCTGCGCAAGTTTGGCACCAAAGTGTTTTATGGCGATGCGACCCGTGCTGATTTACTCGAGTCTGCCGGTGCGGCTCAGGCCAAGGTGCTGATCAATGCCATCGACGACGTAGAGGCTAACCTTGAGCTGACGCGTCTGGCGAAAGAGAATTTCCCTAACCTGAAAATCATTGCCCGCGCACGCGACGTTGACCACTGGTATCAGCTGCGTCAGCTCGGCGTGGAAGCGCCGGAGCGTGAGCTGTTTGAAGGCTCGCTGCGTGCCGGTCGTGAAACGCTGGAGCTGCTGGGTTTAGATCCTTATGAGGCGCGTGAAAAGGCCGAACAGTTCAAATTCTTCAACCTTAAAATGCTTGAAGCAACGCTGGCAAACTATGAGGATACCGAATTCCGCCTCGCCGGGCTGGCTCGCGCTCGCGATATGCTGACGGCGGCGATTGAAGAAGATCAGCAACGTTTGGGTGAACAGCAACAAAGCTGGCGTGGCAGCATTGATGGTAAAGCGCCAGAACATGAAGTGATTGAGGCAAAAGAGGGCTAATTTTTCCTCCAGCCTTGAAAGCAAAAAAGCGCATTCATTGAATGCGCTTTTTTTAGGGATCATGCCAGGGAATGCCGCCGCGATTAGCTCAGCGCAACCTTGATCCCCAGTGCGATCAATACACCGCCGAGCAGCTTATCAATCAGCTTTTGCGCTTTGGCTAAACCGCGACGCACTGGCCCGCTTTGGATAAGCACGACCAGCAGCGGCCACCAGATCACAGAAAGCCCCACGATGATCCCGGCGTACCACAGCTTCTCGCCGAGGCTGGAGTTGATCTGCAAGACCTGAGTAAACATCGCCAGGAAGAACAACGTCGCTTTCGGATTCAGCAGGTTGCACAGATAGCCTTGTACAAACGCCTTGCCGAGTTTTACCTGCTGTTGCTCGAGATTGTCGAGATTCATCTTGCTGTTGGTGCGCGAGAACAGCGCCTGAATGCCGACCCAAATCAGATAGGCTGCGCCGACGTATTTCAGCAAATCAAATAGCCAGGGCGTTTTAGTGATCACTACCGCCAGACCCGCAACGCAGTAAGACATGTGCGTGACTACGCCACACACCACGCCAAGAGAAGTCATTAGCGCTGCCGGACGCGGATAACGCGCCGCATTCTTAATCACCAGAAAGAAATCCGGGCCAGGGGAGATCATCCCCAACGCGGCGATGGTCGCGACAAACAAAGAGGTTTCGAGCATGAAAATGACCGTTATCAAAGAGCGAGAAAAATTATGGCGGCATCATACGCCAATCGGTGATTTTTAACAGGGGGTAGAACGTGGTCGTCTATTCTGTTTGTATACTTTATCACCCGCAATGTATTGAACAGTTTACATGGTTGACTATCTTTGCAGCTGTGTCAGCATAATAAACTACCAGACTCCGCAGAATTGACGCTTTATCTTTATTTGTAAGTAAAGTGTTAGTTTATTCTGCTGTCGAAGTCGGGGTCAGCTAAGAGCTCTCTTATATCTTCTGCAAGGCGCATTCTCCCTATCGACGGGCGATTAGCCTTTCCGTATAGTGTGGCTCTTTTCTGCCCCGACATAGAATCTGTTCCTGGTCTGCTGTATGTCGTCTGCCGGCGGAACCACGAATCTGTTCTTATTAGCACTTCACCAAAGGTTTCACGATGATTATCAGCCTGATCGCTGCAATGGCAGCGGATCGCGTTATTGGTATGGAAAATGCCATGCCCTGGCATTTACCGGGTGACCTGGCCTGGTTCAAGCGTAATACGCTGAACAAGCCGGTTATCATGGGGCGCAAGACTTTCGAGTCCATCGGTCGGCCACTGCCCGGTCGTCTGAACATCGTTATCAGCAGCCAGGCGGGAAGCCACGACGGCGTCACCTGGGTGACCTCTGTCGAAGATGCTTTGGCAGCAGCGGGCAACGCAGATGAAGTGATGATCATGGGCGGCGGTAAGGTTTATACCCAGTTCCTGAAACGCGCTAATCGCCTGTATCTGACCCACGTCGATGCCGAAGTTGAAGGGGACACCCATTTCCCTGAATACGAGCCGGACGAATGGGAAAGCGCGTTCAGCGAATTCCATGACGCTGATGATGCCAACTCCCACGGCTACTGCTTTGAAATTCTGGAACGTCGCGTTTAATCCGTTTGACCCACCAGAATGATCAGCCGTTTGCGAGCTGCATAAAACAAAGGCACCCATTGGGTGCCTTTTGCTTGTTAACTCGGTGATATTTTCGCGGCCAGCAGCCTTAGAGGCATCAAGAAGCCTGTTTGTCTTTGCGACGGAAGGCTGGCTGAGTAAAGTAGGTTTTATCTTCCCAGCGTAACAGCGTCATTTCTTCGCCCCAGCAGCAGCCGGTATCAAGGCCGTAAACGCCTTTTGGCGTGCCTTTGCCTTCGAGAGAAGCCCAGTGACCGAAGATAATGCTATAGCCTTCTTCAATGACTTGGCTTGGCAGATCGAACCACGGTTTTAGTGGTCGTGGTGCATCTTCCGGCGCGTCTTTGCAGATCATATCCAACTGGCCGTTTGGGAAGCAATAACGCATGCGAGTCAGCGCGTTGGTGCTAAAACGCAGGCGCGCCAGACCGCTCAATTCTTCGGACCAGTTGTTCGGCATATCGCCGTACATCGCGTCCAAAAATAGAGGATAACTGTCGCTGCTAAGAATCGCTTCAACTTCGCGGGCGCAAACTTTTGCCGTCTCGATATTCCACTGCGGGGTAATACCGGCATGCCCCATCACCAGCTTGAGTTCGTCATCAACCTGCAACACCGGTTGGCGGCGTAGCCAGTTGATCAGCGTATCGGCATCATGGGCCTCAAGCAGCGGAGTCAGCTTGTCCTTAGGCTTGTTCGGCGTGATGCCTGCAAAGATAGCCAGCAGGTGAAGGTCATGATTTCCCAGCACCATGCGAACAGAATCACCCAGGCTACTGACATAGCGCAGTACGCCCAAAGAATCAGGACCGCGGGACACGAGGTCGCCGGTCAGCCACAGCGTATCTTGCTGCGGATTAAATTCTACCTGCGCAAGAAGGGCTTTAAGCTCATCCAGACAGCCATGGATATCACCGACTAAATATGTAGACATTTTACCTTCTTGCAGGGGAAATCAATTGATCAAAGTGGGAAGTGCAAGGCGAAACACGGGGATAGCGACGCGGAAAGGGTTACCGTCCTGGTCGACCATTTCATAGTGGCCTTCCATGGTGCCCATAGGTGTTTCCAGAATAGCGCCGCTGGTGTAATGAAACTCACCGCCTGGAATAATCAGCGGTTGTTCACCGACGACGCCTTCACCCTGAACCTCGGTCTTGTGGCCGTTACTGTTGGTGATCAACCAGTAACGGCGCAAAAGTTGTACGTTGAAGCGCCCGAGATTGCGGATAGTAATGGTATAAGCGAACACATAACGCTGTTCTTCCGGTATCGACTGAGACTCAATGTAGATACTTTGTACCTGGATACTGACTCGCGGCGCATCAAGCATAACGTGACTCCGGCTGAGGTTTATTGTTCGCTGTTCTTGCGCACTGAAAGCCAGTTAGCCAGCTTGCAGTACTGTTCAACGGAAATATTCTCGGCACGCATCGACAGATCCAGGCCCAGCTCTTCCATCTGCTCAGGGGTAAACAAATGCCCCAGGCTGTTGCGGATGGTTTTACGGCGCTGGTTGAAAGCATCGGTGGTCAGGCGTGCCAGAATACGAATATCAGACACAGGATAAGGAATTTCCGCGTGTGGCGTCAAACGCACAACTGCCGAATCGACTTTAGGTGCCGGAGTAAATGACTCTGGCGGCACTTCCAGTACCGGGATGACTTTGCAGTAATACTGGGCCATCACGCTTAAACGTCCGTAGGCTTTGCTGTTTGGACCCGCAACCAGGCGATTTACCACTTCTTTCTGCAACATGAAATGCATGTCGCTGATGGCATTGGTATACGTGAACAGATGGAACATCAGCGGCGTAGAGATGTTGTACGGCAGGTTGCCGAATACGCGTAGCGGTTGACCCAACTCTTCAGACAATTCGCCAAAGTTAACGGTCATCGCATCGGCCTGAATGATGCGCAGCTTGTTGCCCAGCTTGGGATTTACCTCAAGACGGGCTGCCAGATCGCGGTCCAGTTCGATAACGGTCATGCTGTCCAGACGTGCCGCTACCGGCTCGGTCAAAGCAGCAAGGCCGGGACCAATTTCAACCACGGCTTGGCCGGGCAGGGGATGGATCGCGGAAACGATGCTGTCGATGACAAACTGATCTTTTAAAAAGTTTTGTCCAAAACGTTTACGGGCAAAGTGGCCTTGGTGGACTCGATTATTCATTGCTGTGTTTTTTCACTACTGTTGTTGTCGGTGCTGACATAAGTCGTCATTGCGGACAGATTGATGTCATTACTGACAGAGGCCATGTTAATGGCAAGATTTAATGCGGTAATAAAGCTGCCCACGTCGGCTTTGCCGGTAGCAGCGAGATCCAGTGCGGTGCCGTGATCCACCGAGGTGCGAATAAACGGCAACCCCAGAGTGATATTCACTGCCCGACCAAATCCCTGATATTTTAACACCGGCAGGCCCTGATCGTGATACATGGCCAGCACGGCATCAGCATGCTGCAAATATTTTGGCTGGAAAAGGGTATCAGCCGGCAGCGGACCAATCAGGTTGATGCCTTTTTCGCGCAGCGAGTTGAGCGCTGGCGTAATCGTATCGATCTCTTCACGGCCCATATGACCGCCTTCTCCCGCGTGGGGATTCAGGCCGCAGACGTAAATCTGTGGGGACGCGATACCAAACTTGGTTTTCAGGTCGTTATCAAGAATGGTGATCACTTCATGCAGGCTCTGCTGAGAGATCGCGTCTGAAACGTCCTTCAACGGCAGGTGCGTCGTAGCTAGCGCAACGCGAAGCTCTTCGGTTGCCAGCATCATCACCACGCGTTGGCAGAGGCTGCGATCGGCGAAGAATTCGGTATGACCGATAAACGGGATACCGGCATCGTTGATAATGCTTTTCTGAACCGGGCCGGTGATCAGCGCGGCGAACTCGCCGTTTAGCGCACCATCACAGGCACGTGCCAGTGTTTCTACGACGTAGGGACCATTTGCGACATTAAGTTGACCTGCAACCGCCGGTTCAGCTAGAGGAACCGGGAGAACGGTCAGCGTGCCAGCCGCCTGAGGTTTCGCAAAACCTGGGCGATAATCCAGTAAACGAACGGGCAGACCTAACGCCTTTGCCCGGGCCAGCAGCAAAGACGGACAGGCACAAACTACGAGCTCAACGGGCCAGTCCCGTTGAGCTAGTGCGAGAACCAGGTCTGGCCCAACCCCGGCAGGTTCGCCGGGGGTAATGACCACTGATTGAGTCACGTGGGAATTATTGTCCATTGCCATCCAGAATTTTTACGTACGACTGTGCACGCTGTTCCTGCATCCAGGACTGGGCTTCTTCTGCGAATTTACGGTTAAACAGCAGACGGTAAGCCTTGTCTTTCATCGCAGCGTTGGTCCCATCAACCTGACGGGTATCAATCAATTGAATCAGGTGCCAGCCGTAAGAAGAACGAACCGGTGCACTGATTTCACCTTTCTTCAGTTTCAGGAGCGCATCACGGAATGCCGGATCGTACATGTCTGGTGAAGCCCAGCCAAGGTCACCGCCATTAACTGCAGAACCTGGGTCCTGAGACAGTTGTTTGGCTTCATCGGCAAAGTTTGCACGACCGCTTCTGATGGCTGCAGCCACTTGTAGCAGTTTAGCCTGTGCTTGCGCATCCGTCATGACCACTGAGGTTTTCAACAGAATATGGCGAGCGTGAACTTCGGTCACAGAAACTTTCTGATCCGCCTGACGAACATCGTTTACTTTCAGGATATGGAAACCAACACCTGAGCGAATAGGGCCGACAACCTGACCTTTCTTGGCATTAACCAGAGCCTGAGCAAACAGTGAAGGCAGACCCTGCAGCTTGCCCCAGCCCATGTTGCCGCCGTCCAGCGCGTGCGGATCGGCAGAGTAGGTCATTGCCGTTTTAGCAAAATCAGCGCCATGATTCAGTTCGCTAACCAGCTTCTTGGCCAGCATTTCGGTTTGATCAACCTGATCCTGAGTTGGGTTCTGCGGCAAAGGCAGCAGGATGTTGCTCAGATTATATTCTGCCTGGTTATCGGTTTGCGCAGCCATTTGTTTCGCCAGCGCATCAACTTCCTGTGGCAGGATAGTTACACGACGACGAACTTCACCGTTGCGTACTTCAGAAATCAAAATCTCTTTGCGGATCTGGGTACGGTAAGTGTTGTAGTCAAGACCTTCGTAAGCCAGACGGCTGCGCAGTTGATCAACAGTCAGGTTATTCTGCTGGGCGATCCCGGCGATAGCTTTGGTCACGTCATCGTCGGTCAGCGTAATGCCCATTTTAGTGGCCATTTGCAGCTGAATATTATCCATGATCAGACGATCGAGGATCTGGCGGCGCAGTGTCGCGTCATCTGGAAGCTGCTGTTTGGATTCCTTTGCCTGCTCCTTGACTGACTGGAGCATGTCATTGACTTCGCTTTCCAGTACCACCCCGTTATCTACAACGGCGGCAACTTTATCAACCTCTTGCGGTGCTGCGAACGCGGTGTTAGCACAAAGCACCACGCCGAGGAGAAGTGTTCTCCAGTTCTTCATACTTTTTCCATTTATTTTCTCCGCAAATGCGGATTCAAGTTTCAAGTTTACTGAATTCAACATGCCGTTGAGCATCAGAATGCGCGCTGATAAGGCAGTATGCCGCCTTTTAACATTTCAGCAGTTCCGAGGTTTTGATTAGTACCCAGGCCACGAAGTTCAATGTTAAATCCAATACTTTTGTCATACAGGCTCTTTTCACTGGTTGAATCCCAGTTGATAATCTTGCGCTCGTAGCCAAAGTTGACTGCCCAGCAGCAGGTGCTGTACTGCAGTCCCAGCAGCTGATCGGCTGCCTGCTTGGCTTTGGTGTCATAGTAGTAAGCGCCGACCACGGCCCAGCGATCGGCGATT
>CAWUIY010000053.1:0-20761 GCA_963922555.1 uncultured Serratia sp.
ATCAAACTTTCTTACCCACTGGCTGGTGCCGCGACTGGCCGCCATGAAAGCCAGCATTCCGCAACTGGATTTGCGTTTACACACCAGCGTAGAACTGGTGGACCTGGAAAAAGGGTCGGTCGATGTCGCGATTCGCTACAGCATGTCGGCGGATGAACGGCTGGAGTCAACCCTGCTGTATGAGGACGCGTTTGTTCTGGTTGCCAGCCCGGCGCTCGAACTGCATAGCCTTGAGCAACTTACTGATACCACGCTATTTCACGTCGAGAATCGCCATATTCCACAGCCCTCGCCCGACTGGCCGCACTGGCATAAACTTTATGGTCCTGCGCCACTCAATGCCGATGCGGGCCTGCGTTTTACCGATGAAACTCACGCCATTCAGGCCGCGATTGCCGGGCAAGGTGTTGCTCTCGTCAGCAGTTTGTTAGCCAGAGATTTTATTCAGAAAGGGATACTCACCGAGCCATTCAGCCATAAGCTTCCCGGCGGAAAATATTATTTTGTCACCAGCAAGGAAAAAGCCCAACGGCCTGATGTACAGGCGTTTAAAGCGTGGATTAAGCAGACTTTGATTTAAACAAATCATTAAAACTTTCAGGATAGTAAGACTGTACGGCGTAAATAATGCCGATCTGTATCTTATTTACTCCCTTTTCGCTCAGTAAGATAAGTTAAAACTTACCGCGCATCAGGGATGATTATGATTGATCTTTCGACCTTTTTTACTGGCATTATTATCTACCTTGTCGGGACCGCAACACCTGGCCCTGCTAATCTCTCGATTGCCAATGCAGCAATGAACTACGGCAGAAAGGCCGGGCTGATCCTGGCTGCAGGTGTTATTTCTGGGTCGCTCTGTTGGGGTTTTTTAACCGCAGTGGGCATTTCAACTTTATTGGCTTCGTCACCGAATTTTATATTCTGGCTTAAAATTGCCAGTGCCAGCTATCTGTGTTGGCTGGGCTATAAAGCAATCGGCAGAGCAATAGCGAATAGAAATCTATCGGCCCGCACACTTTCTCAACAGCCGGGCAATTTATCAGAATTTTATCTGCAAGGTTTAGGTATCCACCTTACCAATCCCAAAGCCGTGCTCACCTGGTTTACCGTGACCAGCATTAGCTTAGGATCCGCAGCGCCTAAAGAAGCCATAGTTATGGTTATCGGCAGTTGCGCGTTATTGGGCATGGTCATCTTTAGCCTTTACGCGGTTATTTTTTCTGCCCGTTCGGCCGAGGCTTTTTTTAATCGCACGCGGCGTTCATTCGACGTCATTTGTGCCTGTTTTTATATGCTGATTGCGCTGGGTTTTATTTTCTCTTTGCGTCAGGCGCACGGAATATAATCAGTAAATAAAGCCCCGTCATGATCTGCCAGCAAGTGATCGGATACACCGAGGCTCGTTCAATAACGCCGACAGGGTATTTGCCTGAAGTAATCGAGAACATGCAAACCAACCCGACGCCGCCCAGGAAAACACTCAGCCATGAATAACGGCCAAATCCGGCTTTGGTATGCATCAGCCAGGCCACGGATATCAGGCACAGGTTGCCACCGCCGATGGCCATTACCGCGCCAGCCTCATGCACCGTCACTCCCGTATTGGCCGTGCCGCTGTGGAAAAAGGCAATCAGCACACCGCCAATGCCGTGAATTAATCCGGCCAACAGAAACAGGCTGCGGCCGCGCCCGTTAAACACGTCACGCAGTAGCCAACAGGCGATGGCAAACAGTACGCCCTCAATGGCAAAGCCGCTGTTCATTAATGCGTGCAGCGGCGAGCATATATCTCGCCCGTCTGCCGCCTTTCCGCACGCAGCGATGCCGAGGTCACTGATATAGTTTTGGCTATAGCTGTAGGCTGGGCGACTCCAGCCCAGCGCGGTGATTTTCTCTGCCAGCAGGTACTGTAAGCCGCCCAGACTAAAGCACAGCGCGCCCATTTTTTGCCAACCATTGAGTTTCGGCATAGGTTTCTTTTAGGCCGCCTTTTCTGTTTGCGGTGGATCGTTTTGCAATCGTTGACGTCGACGCAGACCAGGAAACATTTTCATCCACAGCGCCACTACGACCAGCGTGCCAACCCCGCCCACTGCGGCGGCAGGGACTGCACCCAACCACGCTGCCAGCATCCCGGATTCAAACTCGCCGAGCTGATTAGAAGTATTGATAAAAATCGAGTTAACCGCGCTGACTCGCCCGCGCATATCGTCCGGGGTATCCAGCTGTACCAGTGAACCGCGAATCACCATGCTTATCATATCGAAACCACCCAACGCAAATAGCGCCAGTATCGAAAGCCACAATGTGCTAGATAACGCAAAGATAATGGTAGCGACACCAAAACCGGCGACCGCAGCAAACATTGTCATACCGACATTACGCGTCAACGCGCGGCGACTCAGTAAGAAGCCGACCAGCAATGCTCCGACCGCCGGTGCGCCACGCAGGATACCTAAGCCCCACGGGCCGGTATGCAGGATATCGTGAGCAAAAATGGGCAGCAGTGCAGTGGCACCGCCTAGCAATACGGCGAACAGGTCGAGCGAGATCACGCCAAGCACGTCCGGGCGATGACGAATAAAGCTAATGCCGGCAAACAGCGTTTTAAAGGTGGCGGGAACGCGTCGCGGCGGCGCTTGCTCGTAGCGCAACCGACTGACCATAAGCACCGAAATAAAATACAGCAGCCCACAAATGCCATAGACCACCTGAGCACCGGCAATATACAACAGGCCCCCTATCGCAGGACCCACCATGCCAGCAGCCTGGCCGGCAACGCTGTTCGCGGCCATCGCACGCGGTAAAATTTTTGCCGGAACCAACGCGGGCAGCATCGAGAGTTGTGACGGCCCTTCCATCGCCTTGGCAACAGCCGTAATAAACAGCAGACCGAGCACCACCCGCTCATTAATGTGATGAGTCAGCGTCAGCCCCGCCAACGCAAGGATCGCTAACCCTTCAACAAATTGTGCTATCACCATCACACGACGGCGATCGAACTGATCGGCAACGTGCCCGGCAACCAGCGCCAGCGCCACGGAAGGGAAAAACTGCACCAACCCAATCAGGCCCAGATCGAAGGCGCGACCGGTCAGGGAATAGATTTGCCAGCTCACGGCAATGGTAAGCATTTGGAAACCAAAACTAGAGGAGGCTCGGGCAATCCAGAACGCAACAAACGATCGGTGTTGCAACAACGAGTCCGTATTAACGGAAGGAGAAGGCATGGCAAATCCCTGAAGAATAGTTCTGCAATGAATAGTTATTAAGCTATCTAAAACAACAGTTTTACCATAAATGCCAAACAGTTCTAAAACATTAACGTCTTATACAGACAAAAATAGCACTAACCCACGATGGCCTCATTAACATCGGGGGAATAGCGATTGTTGCCATACAAATCGCCATTTAATCCCCAGTATCACGCCAGCGTTATCAATATTGCGTCTCTGAAACCTGACGTCAGGGTGGAAGAGTTTTTAGACTATTTGCTGTACTTTATTTTTAAATTTCAGGCCAATAACAATAACCAGAATCACCGTTAATCCGGTGACCATGATATCGCGTGCCGAACCTGACCATTGCAAATTTACGGTGGAAAAAAACCACACCATGATGCTCATGAATAATATATGTGAGTAATACATAAAAGTGGACAACAGACGCTCCATGCCATTCATAATGCGCAAGGCTGGATTTTTAAGACAACTGATAAAAATGAGTGCTGCCAGCAATGGCGTGGTAATCATCATATCCATAGAGCTATATAAAGTATGTCCTAAGTGTTTGATCACTGTGGTAGTAATTAAGGACTCGACGATGATAAACACGCTGACGATCGCTAAGGCTTTTTTGAAATCGATGACTCTGTTGATGATTTTATCTTCGTGGCTGGAGAACATATAACCCAGCACGAACATGGGGCCTCCATAGAAAAAGCCATTTTTATACCAGAAGGTATTTAAACTATGAATGAACAACAATCGCCAGTTTAGCGCCACGCCGAGAACCCATACTACTGCAATAAGCGCCAGAGTCACTCTGGGCCTTTGCTGGATAAAACCTCTTAACAAATAACACATTAATGAGGCAGTAATAAGTGACGGAATGAACCAGAGATGCACCACGCCAGTCAGCTCCGCCCTAAACATAAGATAAAGCTTACGAGATAAGCTGGCATCGGTTAAGTGCATGATATTTGCCAGCGTGTAGGCATACACGATAGACCAGATAAGGTAAGTTTTACTGATATGAAAATACCACTTTCTGACATGGCTTTTTAGTATAGTTTTATAGAAAAGATAGCCACTTACAATAAAATAAAAGGGTACAGCGGCGATAAAAAAACCATTAGTAAGGAGTCCAGTCAAATACCCTGGATTAGTTATATCCAAAAGATAACCGTGCATAACTACTACGGAAATAGAAAACATCAGCTTTAAGCTATCAATACTTTGATTTCTCAATTGTATTACCCGCCCTGTTATTAATATTTTATAATTAGGCTAAACCTCTGGATAGTGAGAGGCGCATTTCCCTTGGCTTATAATTTACTTAATAAAACATTGAAATAGTGAAATATTAAGGCTTCATGCCCTAATTTGTGAAATAAAGTTATCCCCTCTGCGCTATGGTCACGTTAGGGGGTAATATTATTCTTATTAATAAGATTACAGAGAAAAGGCATGAGTAATTTACCCGTCGGCACAATCATTGGACAGACTGTGCGCGAAAGATACTATCTTTCTTAACCAAAAAAATAGCAAACATTATTAATGCTTATTTATTAAATTTTTGAGCGATGTCTTAAGAGATTTTTTTTGCTAGTTAATTCCCAATGAAAAGTAAACAATAGCGCATGGGAATAATTATTTAATTTATGATCTGGCTCACAGTTAAAGGAGCCACAATCATTTTTGTATTTACCGGTGCCAGCGTCGCTAGCTGGCAGCACTGACAGTCGTCGTTGCTTTGCCTCTACCAGGAATATGGCTCAGAAGCTGGCGGGTATATTCAGTTTGCGGATCGTCAAAGATTTTTTCGACCGACGCCTGTTCGACAATTTTTCCCTGCTGCATGACAATCACATAGTCAGAGATTTGTTTCACCACCGCCAGATCGTGAGAAATAAATAGATAAGTCAGCCCTAGTTCGCGCTGCAGGCGATCCAATAGGGTTAATATCTGTGATTGTACGGCGGCATCCAATGCAGAAACAGGTTCGTCTAGCACCACCAGTTCGGGAGAAATAGCCAGCGCCCGGGCTATCGCCACCCGCTGGCGTTGACCACCGGATAAAGCGCCGGGGCGCACATCCAACAACCTGCGCGGCAGTTCCACGCTGTCCATTAACCATTCAGCTCGCTCGCGCTGGCTTTTGCGGTCCCCCATACGAAAAGCGGCTAACGGTTCGGTAATAATCTCAAGTAGCGTCATTTTTGGGTTTAATGATGCATAGGGGTTTTGGTAAACCACCTGGACACGGCGGCGAAAAGCCTGTCTTTCCGCGCGATTAGGTGCACTAAAATCCTTGCCATCGAATTCAATCTTGCCGCTGTCCTGCGTCTCGAGCCCTAACAATATGCGCACGGTGGTGGATTTCCCCGAACCCGACTCGCCCACCAGGCTGGTGGTTCCCCCGCGAATCACCGGAAAAGACACACGGTCCACGGCGCGGAAACTGCCGCGCCCGCCACCGGAGATAAAGCGCTTACTTATCTGGCTAGCCTTGAGCAGCTCGGTACTATTTTTTAGCAGCGGACGACGCTTTACCTCAAAAAAAGCCGGTGAAGCCTGCAATAACTGCCGCGTGTAAGCATGGCGCGGCTGGTTAAACAGCGTTGCTGCCGGACCCGTCTCAACCACCTTGCCGTGATGCATCACCAGCACCCGGTCAGAACGCTCAAGCGCCACCTGCAAATCATGAGTAATTAGCAGCAGTGCAACTCCTTTGCTGCGCACGATCGTTTCGAGCGCATCAAGTACCTGTTTTTGCACGGTAACGTCCAGTGCACTGGTTGGCTCATCGGCAATAATCAGTTTGGGGTGATGGCTCATTGCCATAGCCAAAAGTACACGCTGTCGCATGCCACCAGATAGCTGATGCGGATAACTGTGTAATACGCGATCAGTATCGTGAAGCCCAACTTCACTCAGTAATTTTTCAATCCGCGCTGCCGCCAGATTTTTGCTGACGCCGTGCAGAGTCAGCGCCTCAAGCATCTGTTTACCTATCGTCTGAATGGGATTCAGCGACTGCCCCGGATCCTGCGGTACAAAACCGATGTCCAGCCCTCGTAGCTGTTGCCATCGCCGCTGGCTGACGTTTTCCAGCGCCTCGCCGTCGAGCCGTATTGTTCCTGCGACCCGCTGCGCCTGCTTGCCCAGCAGACCGACCAGAGCGGAGGCGGTGGTCGATTTTCCTGAGCCAGATCCCCCCACAATCGCCAGCACTTCCCCCGCCGCAAGCTGGAGATCGAGATTATCTACCGCGCGCAGCGCTTGGCCCTCTTTAAGCACATAGTCAATGCTGAGCTGTTCCACCGACAGTAATGGCTTTATTGTCTGGTTCATTGCTCCTCCGCCCTGTCTTGAATAAATCCGGCAACCCGGTTGGTAGCCAATACGGCAAAAACGATCATCAGACCCGGCAATGTGGTGTACCACCAGGCGGCCGCGATATAGTTTCGGCCTTCTGAAATCAGCAGGCCCCATTCTGGCTGCGGTGGCGGTGCGCCAAAGCCGAGAAAACTCAGCGCAGAAACCGACAATAGCGCAAAACCCAACTCCAGCGCGGCCAGTGATAGTACCGGAGCCAGTGCATGAGGAATTATATGACGGCGGATAATGGTCAGATGGCTAACCCCTCCGGCGCGCGCAGCCTCTACAAACAGATTGACCTTGCTACGCAGAACTTCGCCACGTGAAAGGCGGGCAAAGGTGGCAACCGACGAAAGCCCTACCGCTATCGCAATATGCAATGTTCCAAAGCCCAACACGGTGACAATCGCCATCGCCAGCAGCAGGTTAGGTATTGCCATCAGCACATCAACGAGGCGCATAAACAGCTGATCGATACGGCCTCCTGCATAGCCTGAAATCACGCCAATGGTTGCACCTGCCACCAGTGCTATCGCCACTGAAAACAGCGTGGCTTTCAAGGTTAATGCCGTGCCGTAAACCGTACGGCTAAAAATGTCGCGCCCGAGGTGATCGGTACCGAACCAGTGCGCCAATGATGGAGCCTGCAAGGCGATAAGCGGATCGCCAGTCAGCGGATCCTGATGCGTAAACAGCCCCGGAAACATCGCCCACAACGCCACGACCAGCAGCATCGCCACACTGAGCCACAGGGTAAAAGCGAAGCGACGGCGAGACACCCAGCGGCGTTCGCCGGATAAGAGCAGGCTCATTTGCCACCTCCTGCGCAAAGGCGATCCAGACGCGGATCGAGCAGCGGGTAAAGCAGATCAACCACAAAATTCACCAGTACAAAAATGGTTGCCGCGGTCAGCACCACTCCCTGAACCACTGGGATATCCTGAGTCGAGACAGCACCCTGCGCCAGCCGCCCTAATCCTTCGCGTGAGAAAATGGTTTCAGTAACTACCGCTCCGGCCAGCAGGTGTCCAAAAATCATGCCTGTCAGAGTCAGTAACGGGATCGCCGCGTTGGGTATAACGTGTCGCCATAGCAGGTGTGCGGTGCTGGCTCCCTTTAAGCGCAGCGCATCGATAAACGGACGCCGCCACACTTCGGCCAACGAACGATTCATCACCTGCGCAAGCGTTGCGGCAGTAGGCACCGCCAACGTCAGCGTCGGCAAGACCAAAGATTGCCAACCCTGATTGCCCATCGCCGGAAACCAGGCATGGCTGAAAGAAAATCCTTGCAACAGCAGCAACCCTAGCCAGAAAGTCGGCAGCGCCGCTCCGAGGGATGGCAGCGCCAAAAATGCCGATTTTAGCCGCCCGGCAGGAAGCACACTGACGCCAGCGGCTAATCCGCCGCCAACAATTATTGCCACGAATAACGCGCAGAGAGCCAACAACAGGGTCGGCGGTAGCGCCTGTAACACCAGCCGAGTGACCGGATCGCCGCTAACAATCGAACGGCCTAAATCAAAATGCAGCAAATCCCAAAGTGACCAGGCGTATTGAATATAAAACGGTTGATCGAGGTGATATAACGCCTTCAGGGCATTGACCTGAGCGATATCCACCGTGCTCTGCTCCCCTTGATTAAGCATGATGGTCACCGGATCCGAGGGCAAAATATAGAGGATCAAAAAAGTCAGCGTATAGGCCGCCCACAACACGGCAAAACTCATCAATACCCGCTTAACCAGCCAGTGCAGGCGCGGCCCGCTGCTGGCCTGAATCTTGTCGGCGGGGTTATCCGAAGCCCAGGTTTTGTCGGTCATGGCGCGTCCTCTCTGTTTACGATTTTGGCGATAGCCAGGTGTCGTATAGCTGGAAACGTGACGAGGCGTCATAGCGGAAACCGTGCACGTTGTTGCCCGTTGCGATCACCGTAGCCAGCTCCACTAATGGAATCGCATCACCGTCTGCAATCAGCCCTTTTGCCGCATCCGTCACCAGTTGCTGGCGCTTGCTGTTGTCCAGAGTCTGACTTGACTGCTGCAACGCGGTATCAATCTGATTTGCAGCGCGTTTATTAACGTTACGCCCACCTGGGCCAGCGTCAAACACAGTGCGCAGCACGTCGGGATCCGAACGCGTCAGGTTGTAGAACTCCGCTTCCTGGGATCCGCTGGACTGTCGAGCAATAACCTGTCCGATAGGGGCTTTGTCCAACTGCATATCGATGCCAACTTGCCTGAGTTGCTGCTGGACCAGCTCGATAAATGGCGTTGATTGCCAGTAGGTCAACGTAAAGCTCAAACGTTTGCCGTTTTTGACCCGCACGCCATCGGCACCTTTTTGCCAGCCATCTTTTTCCAGCAGCGCCTCTGCGGCCTGAGGATCGTATTTCAGCTGGCTGCCAAGGTCCTGATAAAGCGGCGTAGTTTTCGCCAGCACCGAGCTGGCCGGGGCCTGATAACGTGACAGGATCGGCTGTAACGCACCTCTGTCGATCGCCAGATTCAACGCCTCTCGTACACTCTTGTCGGCCATCAGCGCCTTTGACTGATTCGGGAACAGGCTGTAAACCAGCCCTGGATTGGTCCGCGCAATAATCGGCAGCTTTTTAGCCAAAATCAGCGGTTCATCCTGCGGGGTCACGCTGGAATTAAGATCCAGCTGCCCCGATACCAGACTGCCAAACCGCACGCCGGATTCAGGGATCACCCGGTATTCGATGCCGTCGAGATAGCTTTCGCCCTGATGCTGTGCCAGCGACGACGGCCACTTATAGCCCGTGCGGCGGGTGATATCCACTTTCTGATTATGAATAAAAGTTTTGAGCACAAAGGGACCGGTACCGACCAGATTCCCCTGGCAGCGCGCATCAACCGTAGCCTTCACCGTCGAGGAGGCGAAGAAACCCAGGCTCATGGTTGAGGTCGCCTGCAAGAACTGGGCATTAGGTTGCACAAACGTGATTACCACGTGCTGAGCGTCCGGGGTTTTAATACTGCTTAAGCCCTTCAGATAGGTCGAAGCCAGTGACGAACGCGCACCCATTGCGACAATCGCCTCGAGGTTATCTTTGACTGACTGCGAGTTAAACGGCGTACCGTCGCTGAACGTCACCCCGTCGCGCAGAGTAAAACTAAAACTACGATTGTCATTACTAACCTGCCATTGCGTCGCCAGCCAGGGGACAATTTTTCCGGTTTGCGGATCCTGATCGGTAAGAGAGTCGGTTAACTGACGGCCGATATTCAGGGAGTTATTGTTACCCACCTGCTGCGGATCCAGACAGTTAGGATCGGTATCGATCGCCACGACCAGAGTACCGCCAGAGTGCGGAGTATCGGCAACCGGTTTATGGCTGGACGACGTCGCCGCAGGTTTATCACAGGCGGTCAATGCGCAAGCAATAAGCAATGGAAACACAAGCCGGCGCAGTTTCGCGCCGGTTAGCAGAGAGGTATTGGAAAATCCTTGCACGTCCCTATCCTTATATAGGCATCACTTGGCAGCAACGCTGTCGGATGCGCGAGCTTTATGTTTCTGTGAGTAACGGTTGCTCTTGAACGGAATATCCAGACGCTCACGCAGGGTTTTCGCTTCGGTCGATGGGTGCCAGTAACCACGGTCGGCCAGAATTGGCAACACCAGACGAGTGATATCATCCAGCGCCTCGGTCAATACCGGGCCACTGATGATAAATCCCGTCGCACCGCCCTCCTCCACCCAACGGATAAAGGTGTCGGCCACCTGCTCTGGCGTACCAAAGAATTCGCCTTTCGGCAGCGTGGTCTGGAACGCTATCTCGCGCAGGGTCAGGTTCTCTTCTCTTGCACGACGTTTGATTTGATCGGTAGTCGAGCGGAAGGTGTTTTGCCCCAGATCACCGACGTCAGGGAATGGCCCGTCCAACGGATACTGCGAGAAGTCATGGTGGTCGAAGAAGCGGCCGAGATAGGCGAGCGCGTCTTCAACCGACAGCAGGGAAAGCAGGTATTGATATTTCTCTTCGGCCTCTTCGACCGTTTTGCCGACAATCGGGCTAATACCTGGGAAGATCCCCACCGGATGACGATTATTTTTCGCCACTTCTTGCTGTAATTTAGCCGCGTAGGCTTGCGCTTCCTCCAGCGTGCGCGCGTTAGTAAACACCGCGTCGGCGGATTTCCCCGCCAGGCCGATACCGGTATCTGACGCGCCAGCCTGGAAGATAACCGGTTGCCCCTGCGGAGAACGCTGGATATTCAGCGGGCCTTCTACCGAGAAGAAACGCCCTTCGTGGTTCAGCTTGTGCAGCTTTGAAGCATCGAAGAATACGCCGCTTTCGCGATCGCGCGTAAAAGCATCGTCCTCCCAAGAGTCCCACAGGCCTTGCACCACGCTGATATATTCTTCGGCAATTTGATAGCGCAGCGAGTGTTCCGGGTGGTCTTTGCCAAAGTTTTTGGCGGAACCCGCCAGCGGCGAGGTTACAACGTTCCACCCCGCACGCCCCTGGCTAATATTATCGACGGTTGCCAACTGGCGAGCCACGGTAAAAGGATCGCTATAGGAAGTCGAAATTGTACCCGCCAGGCCAATACGTTGCGTCGCAGAAGCTAGCGCGGACAGAAGCGCGACAGGCTCAAAACGATTTAGAAAGTGTGGCAGCGATTTTTCATTAATATGCAGACCATCAGCAACAAACAGGAAATCAAAATTTGCCGCTTCGGCGCGCAGCGCCAGTTCACGAAAATAGGGGAAATTGACGCTGGCATCGGCAGGCGCTTTATGATGACGCCATGAATTCATATGACCTCCTGCACCGTGCAGCATCAGGCCCAGCTTAATACTCTTCTTAGATTGGCTCATGGTAAGCATCCTTATTACAGATAGGTTTTATCTGATGTTTCCATAAAATACCAACGGCACTAAATACATAAACGTCACAATCTATGCATCTAATTAGCTAAAGCAAAACCCTCGCTTATTTAGCCGCGTCTTTGTACACCTTCTTTTTTATTTATCGCCGACGAATCGCGTTATCTCCTATTCATTTTCAATTTATTTATTAGGCTTTTTCAATTCATCAATTTGTATAGTTATTTTTGTTGTTTTACACCTCTGTCTTCCTCGGCAATAGTCGAACTCAATAGCCAACTAATTAATTCAACAGGATAAACAGTCACCGTGAGAAACAAAATAAAGCTAACCGTTGTCGCCGCGCTAATAGGATTTTCCACGCTGGCTCATGCCGCACAGGGTGGCTTGGATTTGGTTGCCAACCAGACGCCGATAGACACGCCTGAAAATGCCGCGGCCGCCGCGAAAATTCCAGCCAACTATAAATTTATTACTCCGGGAACCCTGACTGCGGCTATTCCGGGAGACGGGGGCGTGTTGCCATTTGCCGTGTTATCACCTGATAATAAAACCATTATTGGCAGCGAAATTGATATTGTCCGTTTGGTGGCAGACGGTTTAGGGCTTAAGCTAAAGTTAGTCCCAACCTCCTGGCCAGACTGGCCGCTGGGGGTAACATCCGGAAAATACGACGTGGCGCTGTCGAATATTTCGGTCACCAAGGCACGTAAAACCAAATTCGATTTCGCGACCTATCGCACCAATCATCTGGCCTTTTATGTCGCCAACAACAGCAAAATTACTTCCCTTCAAAACCCGCCTGACATTGCCGGTAAGCGAATTATTGTGGCAACGGGATCAATACAAGAATCCGTCCTGCTGAAGTGGGACAAAATTAATCAGGCCAATGGATTGAAGCCTGTGCAGATTATTTATCCCGCCGACGAAACCTCCGCATTACTGTCGCTGCTCTCAGGTCGAGCCGATGCACAATTTGGTCCTTACGCAATGGGCTCTTATCAATCAAGCATTACCGGCAAGACCAGACTGGTAGGGTTAATTGCCAGCGGTTGGCCAAAAATGGCGGATATTGCCGTCACTTTGCGCAAAGGCTCGGGCCTGGTTGATGCCGTTCAGGCCTCAATTAATAGTGCCATCGCCAATGGCAGTTATCAAAAAGTCCTGAATCGCTGGGGTGAAGGTCAGGAAGCTATCACCCATTCGCAAATTAATCCGCCGGGATTAGGTGATTAAAAGCCTTATTTCATTTTATCAATTTGGATAGTTAATTTTGTTGTTTTACTTCGAGTTAGCGCTCGGGAATAGTGAAATCAACAGCTCGATGAGTTAATTAACAGGATAAATAATAACAATGATGCATCGCACTAAATTAACTGCTATTGCCACATTACTGAGTATTTCTTCGCTGGCACATGCAGCCAGCACGGGTATTGATCTTATTGCTAATGAAACCCCTATCGATACGCCAAAAAGTGCAGAAGCGGTGGCTAAAATTCCAGCCAATTTCAAATTCGTCAATCCGGGTTATTTGACCGTTGCCGTCGCCGTGCTGGGCAGTTCGCCACCTTTCGGACTCTTTGCCCGTGATAACAAAACGGTCATCGGCAGCGAGTCAGACATTGCCCGTCTGGTCGCTGACGGTCTCGGCTTGAAAGTTAAACTGGTACCTGCTTCATGGGAGGATTGGCCACTGGGCGTCACTTCAGGCAAGTACGACGCCGCCGCTTACAACATTACCGTCACCAAAGAACGTAAAACCAAATTTGATTTCGCCACCTATCGTCAGGACACGCTGGGCTTCTACGTCAAATCCACCAGCAAAATCACCTCGATCAAGTCTGCGCCAGATATTGCCGGTAAACGCATTATCGTCGGCTCTGGCACCAATCAGGAATCAGTACTGCTGGCATGGGATAAAGAAAATCAGGCTAAAGGCCTCAAACCCTTTACTCCGATTTACGTGACCGATGACGCTGCTGCAACGCTGGCGCTCGAGTCAGGCCGTGCTGATGCCGAGTTTGGTCCCAATGTGGCCTATGCCTATCGCGCCAAACTCACCGGAACCATCAAACTTGTTGGTATCGTGCCGGGCGGCTGGCCGAAAACCGCCAATATCGCTTTCACGATCAAGAAAGGTAACGGCCTGGTTAATGCAGTTCAAGCTTCACTCAACAGCGCAATCGCCAACGGCAGCTATCTGAAAGTACTGGATCGCTGGGGTGAGAGCGTCGAGAAAATTGATCATTCTGAGATTAACCCGCCGGGCCTCGGCGACTGATTGCAGGACATAACCTATGAGCCAAGATAAATTTGTTCACACCACGCCTGAAGATCCGCTGATTGTACCGATTATTCAGGGTCTGTTTGGCGAATATAAAGCCCGTTATGGCGACTTTTTCAGCAACAATCAGGAAGTCGACCCGGCCAGCCTGTATGCGCCGCCAGATGGGGTATTTATTGTGCTGTTGCGTGACGAACGCCCTATTGCTATGGGCGCTTACAAACGCTATGACGAAAATACGGCCGAGCTGAAGCGAATTTGGACCGATTCGACGCTGCGTCAACAGGGCTTGGCGAAAAAGGTCGTTCAGGAACTGGAACGACTGGCCCACAAACAAGGCTACACGCGCGTGTTTCTGACCACCGGTTTTCGTCAGCCAGAAGCAGTGAAACTTTATCTTTCTCAGGGTTATGACCCACAGTTCGATATCACACTCGATCGCGAAATATTTTCTAAACCACCCTACGACGGCCGCCTGCGCTTTCTAAAACCGCTCGCGTCGATTGCTGCCTCTGTCGAGCAAGCCGTCGAACAGAATGCCACTATTAATCATCTGAAGGAAAAGGCCTATGACTGATGTACGCCCGCGCCAAACGCCTTCGTCTCCACTTAAGGTCGTTCCGGCACGTTATCCGCTGCGCCTGCTCGGCGCAGTTTTTGCCGTGTTTATCCTGTTAGCCATTGTGCAATCCATAGCCACAAATCCTCGCTGGGACTGGGGCGTATTCAGACAGTATTTCTTTGAGCCGGTGATCCTTTCTGGTCTGGCAAGAACGCTGTTGTTGACCCTGTTAGGGACCGTTTTTGGAATTATTTTCGGGACCCTTTTGGCGCTGGCCCGTTTATCAAAATCCTATTTACTGAATTCGCTGGCGTGGGGATATATTTGGTTGTTCCGCTCGCTGCCACTGCTGCTGGTGCTGATTGTCTTGTACAACTTCTCCTATCTGTACGACAACCTGTCCCTCGGCATTCCGTTTACCAATATCGAGTTTTTTAAGCATCCTACGGTCGACCTTTTAGATCAGTTCACCGTGGCCGTGCTGGGCCTGTCGCTGGTGCAGTCCGCTTATACCGCAGAGATTATTCGCGGCGGCATTGTTGGTGTTGAACAGGGCCAACACGAAGCCGCTGCCGCATTGGGTTTACCCTCTTATCGCCGCACCTTCCGCATCATTATGCCGCAGGCTCTACGGGCGATTATCCCGACCGGATTTAACGAAGTGATCGGTCTCGCCAAGGGCACGGCTATCGTTTACGTCATTTCTATGCCGGAGCTGTTTTATACCGTACAGATTCTTTATAACCGCACTCAGCAGGTTATTCCGCTGCTAATGGTGGCAACGGTTTGGTATCTGGTCATCACCACCGTGCTGTCGGTGCTGCAATACTATGTAGAGCGTTATTTCGCTCGTGGAACCACGCGTCAGGTTGCCCTGACTCCCCTGCAACGTCTGCTGCAATGGCGTGCAGCCCGACCTTAAACAGGAGCGCCAACCATGTCAGAAGCTTTTGATCTCTATGTTAATCGTCCGGCGTCCGACGCGTCGCAGCCGTTCAATCGCACGAAAAAAAATGCGCAAAACGTCGGGCGTATCGAAATCAATAATCTCAGTAAATCTTATGGTGCGTTTAAGGCATTGAATGACGTCAGCCTGAGCATCGAGCCGGGTACGGTGACGGTTATTTTAGGGCCGTCTGGTTCAGGAAAATCCACCCTGCTGCGCACCATCAATCATCTTGAGCGCGTCGATGAGGGTTTTATTCAGATTGACGGCGACTATGTTGGCTATCGTCGTAAAGGCGACAAGCTTTACGAACTGAAAGAGAAAGCAATACTCAAACAACGCATCCATTGTGGTTACGTTTTTCAGAACTTTAATCTGTTCCCGCACATGACCGTGCTGGACAACATCATTGAAGCACCAATCGTGCACGGGTTGTATAAACGTAAGCAGGCGATTGAACGTGCCTATGAATTACTGGATACCGTAGGCCTGCGCGACAAGGCTC
This sequence comes from uncultured Serratia sp., assembly GCA_963922555.1. Classification (GTDB taxonomy): domain Bacteria; phylum Pseudomonadota; class Gammaproteobacteria; order Enterobacterales; family Enterobacteriaceae; genus Rouxiella. The sequence goes on from CAWUIY010000053.1 coordinate 15,759, forward strand.
ATGCGTGGCCGCGACACCTTTCGGGCGGACAGCAACAGCGTATCGCGATTGCCCGCGCGTTGGCGCTGAATCCCAAAGTCATGCTGTTTGATGAACCCACTTCGGCGCTGGACCCTGAACTGGTGGGAGAAGTGCTCGATGTCATTAAAAAGCTGGCAGATTCCGGCGTGACATTAGTGGTGGTCACCCATGAAATCGGTTTTGCCCGCCAGGTAGCGGATCGGGTGGTATTTATGGTGGACGGAACGGTTGTCGAGACCGGTAGCGCCTCTCAGGTGCTTGATAATCCCCGCCATCAGCGCACCCGGCGTTTTCTGGAAAAAGTACTTTAATTCCCCTCGCCTCGCTTTGTACAGACATGAATGAGCAATAGCATTATTTAATATTGCTCAATCATGTAGCAGGACCAGGATTTAGCCCACAGATCAAAACCGCATCCAATCCCCTATTTTTACAGCCACTTACGTGACCGCAGCAGCTTGTCTCTGACGACCAATACGTGGAATGGTTTGATAGCAGCCAGATAGACTCGCCCAAGCAGGTTGTGGCATTGCACGACCGAAGTTGCGACCAGTTCATCGCCCTCGGAGCCGACGCGACGCAAAAGCGACAGGCGAAAATCCAGATGCTTGTCATCTTCACCAAAAATCATTTCATTTTCGGTGCGCTTAAGGACGCGGAAAAAATCTATTTTCTCTCTGCCTTCAGCTTCAATTGTTGCTCGCAAATCTTCTGTAGTTTTAATGCCGAAAGTAGAAGCTCCTTTGTCTCTTACTGCCAGTAGGGCGCGAAACCAAAAGGCCGGGTGGGCAAGTACGGCTTCGGCAAGCCTGTTGATATCTCGTGTCTCTCCGGGGAGTAGCTTCAAAATAAAAGTATCTACCAGATTGGCGCGCGGATACCAGGCAGCGAGCAAACTCTCCACTGGAGGAGGCGCAGATTGAACCTGACTGTGACAAAAAGGCAAACGTGTCATGATGCTCTCCACTTAAAAATTAAGAACTTAATTTAAACCAAACTAACACAGTGCTTACGTTAAGTCCTTTGGGGCTTTCAGCCTACAATGCTTTCCATTTTGGTTACTCTTTCCCAATAACAATCTAATTATTAGCACCAATATAATTAACATTTAACACAGGGTGGTAAGATTTTTATTTGATTTTTTAAAAAAACCAACTTTCTTGTTCTTTCTTTTCAGGAATTATATTATAGTTTCAAAGTATTTATTTTATAGGGTTTTATAATGAAATACTCAAACTTTAAGAACCCCGTGATTAATGAAGAAATTAAAAAAACGCTTAATGAACGTTTGAGTGTTTACCAGGGGATCCACTATGCTTACGGTATTGTGAATAAAAAAGACCCCGTTAATCTCACTATCATTACCAATAAAGATGCCTGGTTCGAGCTTTATGTAAAAAATAAATATCAGCTTACCGATCCTGTATTGATTACCGCCCTAAATCGCGTTCTGCCATTTACCTGGGATGAGAATATCATGATCAATGACAGCCTGAGGTTGCCAAAAGTTTTCAATATAGCCAAAAATTACAATATTGTTAGTGGCGCAACCTTTGTTGTTCATGATCCCGAGAACAATCTTTCCTTACTTTCACTTATGACTAACGAACAAGATAAAAACAGTTCCAATTTTAGCTTTGAAGAACACAAAGAGCATTTGCAAATGCTGTTGCTAAATGTCCATGACAAGTTGATCTCGCTTTATAATGAAACGACGTTGACTCACGATAACAAGGACGACACCTCTCACGTGTTTTCAAAACGTGAAAATGAAGTCCTTTATTATGCCAGTCTGGGTAAAACCTACAACGAGATAGCTGCAATACTTGATATCAAACTACCTACCGTTAAATTTCATACCGGCAACGCGCTTAAAAAGATGGGAGTCAGTAACATTCGGCAAGGTATCAAGATAGCGAATGAACTACATCTGATTACTCCACTCCTCCTTGGCGCAGAATGATAAAGGCCAGGAGTTCAGGGTATTGCTGACCAGCCAGCTCTGCTGCTGGATATTCTTGCTCAGTATCTGTTGATTCAGTTTGTCGGTCGGCATAAATATCAGGTAAACAGCGGCTGTCTTCTCAGAAATGCCTCGCTCAACGACTTCGATTTTCCACCCCGACATCTTAACAATTTTCAACATAGAGTGACTCACAATAGCGTAAATCCCCTCATAGCCGTGTGCCAGAGCATAGTTTATTTTAGCCAGGAAAAGCATCAAACAAATAGGTTCGTGGCAAACCGAAGATTGTTTAAGCCTGTTCTTATCAATAAAAAAACGGCTCGATTCTAAAAAGTTACCGTCAGGAATATGAATGTTTTCGAAATAAGGAAGAAAAGTATTCATAATCATAGTCGGATGTCGTGTTTCAATAAATCTCAAACTGCAAATAATAGCTTTCTCATCTCGACCAAAAATATAGGTTGTATTGCTATTATCGTACTGGTCAAACTCTTTCCCCTCATTACAATTAACTTTCCAGTCAAGTCTGTCTTTAAATACAGTTTTTCTCAATGTGTAAATTTCAGTGGATTGTTCAGTGGATAGATTTTCATATTTTACATCGACAAACTCTAACATATCGCGTTTTCCATTCCGTGGTAATTTAACTCGTTGGTGCAAAAAACAATATCCGAGTCTTATATCAACGGCCAGAGAAAAAACGTCTATATATAAAATAAAAATACATTAAGGCTTAATCATTGACACAACGAATGTATAAAGCGTTTATTTAATGAATAGCAAATTGATATCGGACGAGTCAGTAAAGGATGAAAGTTTTATAATTTAATTAATCCCATCATCCCATAGACACATATTATGGAAAATTTTTCAGCAGGCTTATTCAGGAAAAACGCCTTTAAAGCTGGTTTTCTTGCGCGGTTCGGTCATCAATGATTCCAAAGCATCGACACAGGTCAAATAATGTGGCGTCTTCTTGTGCGCATTGACGGCTTCAACATCACGATAGGCTTCATAAATATAAAAACGCGTCGCCACTTTTTCGTCTTGCAGCACGTCAAAGCGCAAATTTCCAGGCTCTTGCAACGCCCCCAAATGATTCAGCTTGAAAACCCGTAAAAACTCGTCAACCTTATCGGCTTTAACATTGATTTCAACCAGTGTGACTTCCATTCCCCGCCCCTTATCGTGTCAATAAAACGGCAATCATTGTGTTCGATGTTTCCAGTCTAGTTGTCTAATTTTCTATTTTTAACACCAGATGGTGGAAATGCCAGCTACATCACAATTAGAAAACTTTTAGCGCAAATAATTGTTATGCCAGCGGATAAACGCCCAGTATTAATAAAGGGCAACAGGCGCTCACGCTAAAGAGAAAATATAATGAGCTTATTCGCAAACACCTCTTCTCATGGCTCCTACCTGATGGCGCTGGATGCCGGCACCGGCAGCATCCGCGCGGTGATATTTTCTCTTGAGGGGCAACAGATTGCCGTCGGTCAGGCCGAGTGGATGCATAATCCGCTGGCTGACGTGCCCGGATCGATGGAGTTCGATCTGGAAAAAAACTGGCAACTCACCTGCCGTTGCATCCGCCAGGCGCTAGCCGAAGCACACTTGCCCGCATCCGCTATCGCTTCCGTGGCCGCCTCTTCAATGCGGGAAGGCATTGTTCTCTATAATAAAATGGGTGAACCTATTTGGGCCTGCGCTAACGTGGATTCACGTGCCAGTCGCGAGGTTAGCGAACTTAAAGAGATCCACGCAGGCCAGTTTGAACGTGAGGCTTATGAGCATTCCGGTCAGACGCTGGCTCTCGGCGCCATGCCTCGCCTGCTTTGGCTGGCACATCATCGGCCTGATATCTATCGCCAGGCGGCCACCTTGACCATGATTAGCGACTGGCTGGCCTATATGTTGACCGGCGAGCTGGCAGTGGATCCGTCCAATGCAGGGACAACCGGCATGCTGAGTCTTGAGACGCGGCAATGGCGGCCGGAATTGCTGGAGCTGGCTGGCCTGCGTGCCAATATTTTATCTCCGGTGCTGGAGACCGGCAGCCTATTGGGCAACATTACCGCGCACAGCGCCGAACAGTGTGGACTGCTGGCGGGAACTCCGGTAGGCGTCGGCGGTGGCGATGTTCAGCTGGGTTCGCTGGGATTAGGCCTGGTACATGCGGGACAAACGGCAGTGCTGGGTGGCACCTTCTGGCAGCAGGTAGTCAATCTTCCCCGGCCGATTACCGATCCGGAAATGAATATCCGTATCAATCCGCACGTCATCCCCGGCATGGCACAGGCGGAATGTATCAGCTTCTTCACCGGCCTGACCATGCGCTGGTTCCGTGATGCTTTCTGCACAGAAGAAAAACTGCTGGCCGAACGTCTCGGGGTTGATACCTACAGCCTGCTCGAAGACATGGCTGCCAGAGTTCCGGTGGGATCCTGGGGCGTTACGCCAATTTTTTCCGACGCCATGCATTTTAAGAGCTGGTATCACGCCGCGCCGTCATTTATTAATCTGTCGATTGATCCACAACGGTGCAATCGACCGACCCTGTTTCGCGCGTTAGAGGAAAATGCGGCCATCGTTTCAGCCTGTAATCTTGAGCTGATTGCAGGATTTTCGGGCGTTGATGCCTCTTCACTGGTGTTTGCCGGTGGCGGCTCCAAAGGCCAACTGTGGAGTCAGATCCTCAGCGATGTGACCGGCAAACCGGTAAAAGTCCCACGAGTTAAAGAAGCCACGGCGTTGGGATGTGCCATTGCGGCGGGCGTTGCGGCAGGCTTGTACCCTTCTCTGGCGGCAACCGGTGAGGCGCTGGTGAGCTGGGAGAGGGAATATCAGCCCGATGAGCAGAATCATCAGGCCTATATAAAGCAAAAAGCCAACTGGCAGGCGGTATACGCCGATCAGCTGACTTTGGTGGATAGCGGCCTCACGACGTCGATGTGGAAAGCGCCAGGATTATAACAATTAGCTCACTGCCAACAGCGGCCTAACGACTTCACGT
>CAWUIY010000054.1:0-20667 GCA_963922555.1 uncultured Serratia sp.
GCCGCCTGCAAAAATCATCAACAATAAAAGGCTGCCCATCGCGGCAAGTTGCCAGCCCGGTCGTAGCATTAAATGCAGAATAAACTCGCGATACCCCTTACGCATGGTGATCTCCTATTCCTTGCTTGCTGCAGCCAGCGCGGCATTAAAGGAAAAAAACAGCGAGCTGGCGGGAAGCTGTTTCACTTCCCGCAGTTGCACCAGGGGTAACAGGTCTTCACGCCTGAGTGCCTGATTTAACGCCAGAATGTCGCTATAGCCTTCGCTCTGCCCTTCGAGTCTGAATTGGCCGCCGTTTTGATGCAGCTGAGTCAGCCAAATGCCCTGCGGGATATTCTTTGAAAGGTGTTGCAGCAGTTGCGCATAATGCAGGCTACGTTCAAGACGCTGCTGGCTCTGCAACGAGACCCGTTCAGCCTGTTGAAGGGCGTTTTTTAGCGTATTGACCTTTTCCAGCTGTGCCTGTAGCGCGGCGTGATGATGGCTGAGATAGGCATGAAAGCTTTCAGCGTGGCTTTGCCGTCGTTGATTCTGCCAGCCGAACAGCAGCATCAATGCGATTTCAGCCGCCACTCCGGCAAGCAATAGCGTCCGCCAAAAACGGTAGCGTTTGTCACGGCAGGCTGCACGCCACGAAAGAAGATTAACCTGCAGCATCAGTGTTCAACCGGCCGCAGCGCCAATCCTGCCGCGATAGCAAAAGCTGCCGGATTGACCGGCAATGGCGGTGACATCTGTGTAAACGCGCTAAACGGTGACCAACTTTGCATACCTTCTGGCGGGCGATCCTGTTCAGTGCTGCTAAAGTAAATAGCTTCATTGCACAGCTTGCTGGCGCTATACATCTGGAAAAGCCTCTCCCGCCACTGGTCGGGTCCAGGAACTTCATCTTCTTCAAGCAGGCCGAACTGAAAAGGTAAGCCGTGAGGAGCGACCCACAGCCACTGCTTGCCTAACTGGTGTAGTAGCAATGATTCGGCCGGAACGCCCGCCGCGCAGGCACTGTGCTGTATGGCACAAGGGGTCAGGTCAATGGCTTCGGGAAACAGCCGCGCCTGAGCCAGGCAGTGCTGCCATTGTTCAATTTCTTGCTGACGTGCGGCGGTGATCACCAGCTGCCGGTCATCACAGGGTTCACTGCGGTAATCAATCATCAGGGATTCTATCGCCAGCGGCAGCTTTTTAGCGGCGCTAGCGCGGATAAAGGCGTCGCGGTGCGGTTCCTGCAATCGGTTATCAGGCGTGGGCAGGCGCAGCTGTATAATCCGCTCGGCAGGCAGACAAATGCGTAATGAAATTGTTACGGGTAAACACTGCTGCCAACGCGATAAAATGACGATTAATTGTTCAGTCTCATGTAATATTCCCTGCCGCATAATGTCCTGCGGTAACGGCTGCTGCCACCAATGGCGCAACTGCCAACCACTGCGTCGTTTTTGAACGGCGATGGCTCTGGCATAACCGTTTTGAATATCCAGGCCCACTTGCCATGTAAAGTGTCGCATTAAGTTGCACTTCCTTGTCGTTTTAAGGGCATACCCGGTTCCATACTTGTGGGTATATCTATGGGGCAGACTTGCTTTTAGGGTCTGCCTTCGACTACCGTACTGCGCGCGCGGCTGTTTATAAACTGCCCAAATGTCATTAAATGGGAATTCTCAGGTGAAGTTCGTAAAGTATTTATTGATCCTTGTAGTGTGTTGCATTGTTCTGGGAGCCGCCTCGGTATATGGCCTTTACAAATATATCGAGCCACAGCTTCCGGATGTCGCGACGTTAAAAGACGTGCGTTTGCAGACACCTATGCAGGTATACAGCGCCGACGGCGAATTAATCGCCCAGTACGGTGAAAAGCGTCGTATTCCGCTCAAGTTGAACCAGATCCCCCCGGAGCTGGTTCACGCGTTTATTGCGACTGAAGACAGCCGTTTCTATGAACACCACGGTATCGACCCGGTCGGTATTTTCCGTGCGGCTTCCGTTGCCCTGTTCACCGGCCATGCCTCTCAGGGTGCGAGCACCATCACCCAGCAGCTGGCCAGAAACTTCTTCCTTAGCCCTGAACGCACGCTGACCCGTAAAATCAAAGAAGCATTTTTGGCTATCCGCATCGAACAGATGATGACCAAAGATGAAATTCTTGAGCTTTACCTCAACAAGATTTACCTCGGCTATCGCGCTTATGGTGTCGGTTCGGCTGCACAGGTTTACTTCGGTAAAAATGTCGATCAGCTAACGCTTGGTGAGATGGCGGTGATTGCCGGCCTGCCGAAAGCTCCGTCAACTTTTAACCCGCTTTATTCCCACGATCGTGCATTGGCGCGCCGAAACACCGTGCTGGCTCGTATGCTTGATGAGAAATACATCACTCAACAGCAGTACGACACCGCGCGAGCTGAACCACTGGTAGCCAATTATCACGCCCCTGAGATCGCCTTCTCTGCGCCTTATCTCACCGAGATGGTGCGCCAGGAAATGGTGAAACGTTACGGCGATAACGCTTATAACGATGGCTACATGGTTTACACCACCATTACCCGTAAAACCCAGCTGGCGGCTCAGGATGCATTGCGAAATAACGTGATGGCCTATGACATGCGTCACGGCTACCGCGGCCCGTCTAACCAGCTGTGGAAAGTGGGCGAAATGCCATGGGATCAAAAGCGCATCATTAACTCGCTGAAAACGCTACCAGTCTATGGCCCGCTGTTCCCGGCCGTTGTGACGCAAATTGATGATACTCAGGCGACGGCCACCATGGCGAACGGCGACAGCATCAGCATGCCGTTCAGCGGTATGAGCTGGGCGCGTGCGTTCCGCTCAGACACCAGCCAGGGTCCAAATCCGAAAAAAGTCGGCGATGTGGTTCAACCAGGTCAGCAGATCTGGGTGCGCAAAGTGGGCAACGACTGGTGGCTGGCGCAGGTTCCAGACGTCAACTCGGCGATCGTTTCTCTGAACAACGTCACCGGTGCGGTAGAGGCCCTGGTGGGTGGTTTCGACTTCAACCAGAGCAAGTTTAACCGCGCCACTCAGGCACTGCGTCAGGTCGGTTCAAACATCAAACCGTTCCTTTACACTGCCGCGATGGACAAAGGCCTGACGCTGGCGACCATTCTTAACGACGTGCCAATCACCCGTTGGGATGCAGGTGCCGGTACTGAATGGCGTCCGAAAAACTCACCGGCAACCTACGACGGTCCGATTCGCCTGCGTCAGGGTCTGGGTCAGTCCAAAAACGTGGTAATGGTGCGTGCAATGCGTGCGATGGGCGTCGATTACGCGGCAGATTATCTGCAACGTTTCGGCTTCCCGCCTGAAAATATCGTGCATTCCGAATCGCTGGCGCTGGGTTCGGCTTCATTTACGCCAATGCAGATGGTGCGCGGTTATGCCGCGTTGACCAACGGCGGCTATCTGATTGACCCGTACTTTATTTCCAAGATTGTCGACCAGAACGGGAAAACCGTATTCGAAGCCAAGCCGCGTATCGCCTGTGAGACCTGCGATATTCCGGTGATTTACGGCAATTCTCAGAAAACCGCCGTGCTGTCTGATGATAACGTTGAAAACGTTGCCGTCTCTGACGAAGCGAAAAACGCCACGGTTCCACAGCCGCAGCTGGAGCAGGTAACCCCGGCTCAGGCTCAGAGTGACAGCCAGCAGCAGTATGCGCCACACGTGATCAGCACCCAGCTTTCGTTCCTTATCCATGATGCGCTGAACAGTAACATCTTCGGCGAACCGGGTTGGATGGGAACCGCATGGCGCGCAGGCCGCGACCTTAAACGTCACGATATTGGCGGTAAAACGGGTACCACCAACAGTTCTAAGGATGCCTGGTTCTCGGGTTATGGTCCGGGCATTGTGACCTCGGTTTACATCGGCTTTGATGACCACCGCCGCGATTTGGGTCGCACCACCGATTCTGGCGAGATTGACGATCAGCTTTCCGGTTACGAAGGCGGCGCGAAAAGCGCACAGCCTGCGTGGGATGATTACATGAAAGCCGTGCTTGACGGCGTGCCTGTGCAAATGCTCAGCCCACCGCCGGGCATAGTGACAGTGAACATCGACAAACGCACCGGCAAACTGGCTGACGGAACCGCCGACAGTCGACCAGAGTATTTCATTGATGGCACCCAGCCGACAGAGCACGCCGTGCATGACGTCGGAACCACCATCATGGACACCAACGGCCAGTCGAAAGAGTTGTTCTAATTCTTGTCGCGGCTGAATATTCGCCGCGTTGAAGCACAAAAAAGCCGGGCTGAAATCATTTCAGCCCGGCTTTTTTTAATTCTACAGTTTGATATTGCTGGATGGCACTCAGACTTTCTGGCGAGTCAGGAAATCGTGAGCTAAAAACAGCGCGCTAACGTTTCGCGCCTCGTTGAAATCTGGCTGCTTCAGTAACTCCATCATGCGGGCAATCGGCCAGCGGGTTTGCGGCAAAGGCTCTGGCTCGTCACCTTGCAAACTTTTTGGATAAAGATCCTTGGCGATAACGATATTCATTCGGCTCGAGAAATAGGATGGCGCCATCGTCAGTTTGCTCAGCACGTCAAAATGCTGCGCGCCGAAGCCAACCTCCTCCATCAGCTCACGATTTGCCGCTTCAAGCACGGTTTCACCGGGATCGATCAGCCCCTTGGGAAAACCTAACTCATAACTTTCGATACCCACAGCGTATTCATGAATCAGCAGGATATCATCACCGATCACCGGCACGATCATCACCGCCTCGCGATCTGAAGGGCGCATACGTTCGTAGACGCGCTGTTCGCCATTGCTGAATGTCAGATCGACGGACTCGATAGTAAACAAACGGGAGCGGGCTACAGTTTCAACTTTCAGGATCTTTGGTTTTTGCAGGTGCTTATCCATATCGTCCCCAATTATATTATCCTCTTGCCGCGCCCCACCCTTGCGGCAGCCAGCCTTACTGGTCAATACATCTAATGCCTATAATGCGTTAATGCTAACCCGTATCGCAATGTTTGAACGTGATTCTTTGCTTATTGCCTTCTGCGATTTCGTTATTAAGCCCGCATACCCGCCTGATAAGGCCTTAATCGGCAATAACAAATTCATGCGCGTTTAAAAATAGGATTATGCCGATACCCTCCGGGGGTATAAGGAGGTTATCATTTAGAGTGGCTTGTACTACTTGGTTCATGTTTATAGTACATTGATTACAATAATAAAACTTTTTCCAGATAAAAAAAGATTTGTTCTAATTGCTTATTGCCAGGCAGAACATTTGTTTCATAATTTCGTTGTATCATTATTTTTTGTGTTTATTTTTAATCAGATGACTCACGGCATCTGAGTCTGAACGGGGATAGGATGAGTACAGTCGTCGAGACGCTGATGTTCATGAGCGCAGTGGTTATCATCGCGGGTATAGGCCTGTGGTGGATACTGCGACGCCGACGATTAGCATCTTCCAGCTTAAATTTCTCAAAACCAAACCAGCGCAAACTGACTCAGCAAGAGCGCGATGCCGTCGAGAAATATCTCCGCCAGAACGACCCGCTAAGTCAAACGCCGATGACGCATCGCAGCAATCTGATCTTACAGCGCGACAAGCTGGCGTTGACCGCAAAAAGTGAAAATGTTTATTCCGTCACCCGCGCCATTACTCGTTACGGACTAGCAAGTGATGACCCCAACAAGTGGCGCTATTTCCTCGAAACCACTGAAATTCACCTGCCGTTATTCTGGGAACAGTACATCGCGCAGGAAAATCACGTTGAACTCATCAAAACACAGACCATCCCGCTGGTGATCTCCCTGAATGGGCATTCGCTGGTAGACCATATTTATGACCGCGCTTCGGTTGCCTCCGCAGTCATCTCCGCGCCACCGCAAAATGCCTCGATTCGTCCGGAAGAAAACGACAACGTTGAGCTGATAAGCGTTCGACAAGAAACCAAAGAAGAGCATCAACTGACCCAATCCAACGGGATCCGCGAAGCAATAGCGCTGGCGGTGGTGATGATTCTGGTATTTATCACGTTGATAGGTCCGGCTGGCATTCTTCCGTGGATGCTGGCGCTTACCCTGCTGCTGGCGGTCTGGGTTGGCTGGCGTGTAGCGTCGGACATGTTAGGCCGTAACCGCAAAGAAATTCATTGTCTGCGCGGCATGCCAAAGCGCTGGGGCCTGTTTGGCGAATCAAAACAGGGCGATATCAGCAATATTTCACTCGGCGTAGTCGACCTGGTTTATCCGCCCCACTGGCAGCCGTATATCAGCCGAGAACTGGGCCAGAAAACCGATATCGATGTCTATCTCAATAGCCAGGTAGTCCGTCAGGGGCGCTATCTTTCTCTGCATGATGAAGTGAAAAACTTCCCGTTGCAGCGCTGGGGCAAGAATCTGGTGCTGACCTGTGCATCCATATTCCTGCTGCTGGTGATGCTGGCCTATGTGCCGCTGAGCCTGCCGTTGAAGCTTAGCGTGGCCTGGCTACAAGGGGCACAGAGCACTCAGGTTAGCAGCGTGGCCGCGCTAGAGAAAACGCCGCTGCGCGTTGGCGATACGCTGAAAGTCCAGGGTTCAGGCATGTGCTACGTTCCACCGCGTCTGAACACCGCCTCAACCACGCCGTTTATGCCTTTTGACTGTTCAGCGGTGTATTGGAACGAGGCCTCTCCCCTGCCGATGCCAGAGTCAGAAACGATTGAAGCCGCCGATGACCTGCTGGCGACAGTTCACAGCCAGCTGCATCCGGGCAATAACAACACCGAACAAAACATTAATCCTCAGCTGGCTACTGCGATTGAAAAATCGGGGATGATCCTGTTGGACGACTTCTCTGATATCGTGCTGAAAACCGAAGCCCTGTGCAGCAATAGTGAAGACTGCGTACGCCTGAAAAATGCGCTGGTCAATCTTGGCAATGCCGATAACTGGGGCGTGCTGGTCAAACGGGCAAAATCCGGCTCGCTGAAAGGTATGAATGTGCTGCTGCGCCCGGTTAGCGCCGAATCGTTAAACGAGCTGGTCGACACGGCAACCACCGCGTTTTATTCCAACGAAACCCTGCGTGCCGCCGAGGCGCTTAACAGTCCGCCGCCGGGAGGATTTCTGATCAGCAATGACGAAGGCAAACAGCTGGTACCGGAGAAACGCCCAGCGCTGTCTTTGTTCGCCTATAATCCCCTGGACCAGTGGAAACAGCTACAAAACTTGTCTGCGATGCTGCTGCATACGCCGTTCTCTGCTCAAGGCGTGATTACCAATATCAGCATTGATGCCAACGGGACTCGCCATATTTCACTGCACAGCGAACCAGATATCTCCACCCTGTGGCGCTATCTCGGCACGACTATTCTATTGCTCGTTGTCATCGCCACGCTGGTGATTAACGTTGCGCTGCTGGTGAAACGCCGACTTAATGACAAGCTGCGGATGGAAAAAATCCTCTCCTACTACAGCAGCTGTTTCAATCCAACACTCATGACTCAGCCGACACATACGCTAGACTAATAGCGGCAACATAACGTGAGTAAAATTGCATGACTCTGGATCTCGACTGGAAAAACATCGATACCGTCCTGCTGGACATGGACGGTACGTTGCTCGATTTGGCCTTTGACAGTCGTTTCTGGCTGGAGCAGGTTCCTCTCGCGCTTAGCGAAAAACAGCAGATCCCGATCGACGAGGCCCGCCAGCACATTCACCGTGAATATTTAGCGGTGCAGCACACTATGAACTGGTACTGCTTCGACTATTGGAGTAAAAAGCTCGGTCTCGATATCTACCAGATGACCACGGATATTGGCAGTAATGCGCGTCTTCGAGAAGATACCGCCCCATTTTTGAAAGAGTTACGTCAAAGTGGACGCCGGACAATCTTGCTGACCAACGCTCATCCACACAGTTTGTCGGTAAAAGTAGAGCACACGGGTTTAGACCAGCACCTTGATTTATTACTTTCCACCCACACATTTGGTTATCCGAAAGAAGATCAGCGCCTTTGGGCTGCCGTCCAGCAGCAAACCGGTTTTGATCCGGCAAGGACGCTTTTTGTAGACGATGGCGAACCTATTCTTGATGCAGCGAAAACCTATGGGATCCGCTACTGTCTTGGAATAGAAAACCCCGACTCAACAATGGCGGCAAAGTCATTTCAGGGCCATCCTTCTATCAGTGATTACCGCAGTCTGTTGCCTCTGGGCTAATTGACGCGGCCTCCGCCGATGATGTCCCTGCCCGAAACGGGAGGAATCATGAAGGGAAAAGCACAACAACAGGATGATAACGCCATTCGACTCGATAAATGGCTGTGGGCCGCGCGTTTCTATAAAACCCGCGCCATAGCACGCGAGATGATCGAAGGCGGTAAGGTTCATTACAACGGCCAGCGCGGGAAGCCTAGCAAACTGGTTGAAGTGAATGCAGAAATAAAACTGCGTCAGGGCAACGACGAAAAAGTCGTAGTGGTGCTGGATGTCACCGACCAGCGGCGCAGTGCAGAACAGGCTCAGTTGCTGTATCAGGAAACAGAAGCCAGCGTGGCAAACCGAGAGAAGGTTTCTCAGGCCCGCAAGATGAACGCCCTGACCATGCCACATCCCGATCGGCGGCCAGATAAAAAAGAAAGGCGCAGCCTGATAAAATTTAAATATAGCGATCAAGACTGAATAGCTAAATGCTCATTCAAATCGCAATCCAAACCTAGCTAAACTTGGTTAAATACCCCATTTTCCCCAAAGTCATGGGCGCTACAGCAAGGCAGCAAATGAACGAATCTCGTGAGCTTACATAAGTAAGTGACTTGGATGAGTGAGAGCGGCAACGCAGCTGTAGTGTTCAGGACGCAGGGGGAATAAAGAGAGAGATTATGTCTAACAAAGATCAATTACACCGCTACCTATTCAACCACCATGCCGTGCGTGGCGAACTGGTTTCTTTAAGTGAAACCTTTCAGCAAATCGTAGCAGGTCATGACTATCCGGCTGAAGTTAAAAACCTGCTTGGCGAAATGCTGGTCGCAACTAGCCTGCTGACCGCGACGCTGAAGTTCGACGGCGACATTACCGTCCAGGTACAGGGCGATGGTCCGCTGAAGCTGGCCGTGATCAACGGTAACAATCTGCAAGAGATGCGCGGTGTAGCGCGTTTGCAGGGCGATATCGCACCTGAGAGCACGTTGAAGCAGATGCTGGGCAATGGCTACATGGTGATTACCATTTCTCCTACCGAAGGCGAGCGCTATCAGGGCGTGGTGGGCCTCGAAGGCGAAACGCTGGCTGAATGCCTGGAAGATTACTTCCTGCGCTCAGAGCAGCTGCCAACGCGTATTTTTATCCGCACCGGCGAATCAGAAGGCAAAGCGGCGGCGGGCGGTATGCTGTTGCAGGTTCTGCCAGCGCAGGAAACCGATGCTGAAGAGTTCAGCCACCTGGCACAGCTGACTACCACTATCAAGGCGGAAGAGCTGTTCACCCTGCCAGCCAATGAGGTGCTGTATCGTCTGTATCATCAGGAAGAAGTCACCCTGTATGAGCCACAGGACGTTTGCTTCAAGTGCACCTGTTCTCGCCAGCGTTGTGCTGACGCGTTGCTGACGCTGCCGGACGAAGAGGTTCTGGAAATGCTTGAAGAAGATGAAAAAATTGACATGCATTGCGATTATTGCGGCAGTCATTACGTGTTTGATGCGATGGACATGGTTTCCATCCGTTCAGGTGCTGGCAGCAGCAATGACAGCATTCACTGAGTAAAACCCGCACAAATCTCCACCAAAGGGGCAGTTTAATAGCTGCTCCTGTTACATCAAGCTGTGCTCCACCTCTCAAATCTACCAAAAATGTCCCAATAGCTTCAATTATTTGGAGTGTCGCGTGTAAAACGACTATTGTTCTCCCTACAATATCGCGCAGACAGACGATGTATATAAAGGAGCAGGGATATGTCAAACACACCTTTTTCGGCTGACGAGCTGACCCAATACGGGATCACTCAAGCCACTGAAATTATTTATAATCCGAGTTATGACGTGCTGTATCAGGAAGAACAAGCTCCTGGTTTGGAAGGCTTTGAACGCGGTCAATTGACCGAGCTTGGCGCTATCAATGTAGATACCGGTATCTTCACCGGCCGCTCTCCAAAGGACAAATATATTGTCCGTGACGAGACCACTCGCGATACCGTTTGGTGGTCAGATCAGGGCAAAGGTAAAAACGATAACAAACCGCTGAGTCAGGAAACCTGGAATGAGCTGAAGCAGCTGGTTGGGCGTCAGCTTTCTGGCAAACGCCTGTTCGTGGTTGATGCTTTTTGCGGCACCAACGAAAACTCTCGCCTCAAAGTGCGCTTCGTTACTGAAGTCGCCTGGCAGGCGCATTTCGTCAAAAACATGTTCATTCGCCCGACTGACGAAGAGCTTGTTGATTTCAAACCTGATTTCGTGGTGCTGAACGGCGCGAAATGCTCCAATCCAAACTGGAAAGAGCAGGGCCTCAATTCCGAAAACTTCATCGCGTTTAACCTGACCGAAGGCGTGCAGCTAATTGGCGGCACCTGGTACGGCGGCGAGATGAAAAAAGGCATGTTTGCCGTAATGAACTACCTGCTGCCGTTAAATAATATTGCCTCGATGCACTGCTCCGCCAACGTTGGCGAGAAAGGCGACGTAGCGGTGTTCTTCGGCCTGTCAGGCACCGGCAAAACAACCCTGTCTACCGATCCAAAACGTAAGCTGATTGGCGATGATGAACACGGCTGGGACGACGAAGGCGTATTCAACTTCGAAGGCGGCTGCTACGCTAAAACCATTAACCTGAGCAAAGAAGCTGAGCCGGATATCTTCGGCGCAATTCGTCGCGATGCGTTATTGGAAAACGTCGCGGTCAATGAGCACGGCGTGATCGACTTCAACGACGGCTCCAAAACTGAAAACACCCGCGTGACTTACCCGATTCAGCACATCGACAATATCGTCAAGCCGGTGTCAAAAGCGGGCCATGCCACCAAGGTTATCTTCCTGACTGCCGATGCTTACGGCGTGCTACCGCCGGTGTCATGCCTGACCGACAAGCAGACCGAGTACTATTTCCTGTCTGGCTTCACCGCCAAACTGGCCGGTACCGAGCGCGGCGTCACCGAGCCGACTCCAACCTTCTCTGCCTGCTTTGGTGCGGCCTTCCTGACTCTGCACCCAACACAGTATGCGGAAGTGCTGGAAAAACGCATGAAAGCCTCTGGTGCAAAAGCTTACCTGGTCAATACTGGCTGGAACGGCACAGGCAAGCGTATTTCCCTGAAGAATACCCGCGCAATCATCGACTCTATCCTCAGCGGCGAGATCGATAACCAGCCGACAACCACTCTGCCAATTTTCGATCTGGCAGTCCCGCAGTCATTGCCAGGCGTTGACACGCAGATCCTCGATCCGCGCGACAGCTATTCAAGCGCCGAGCAGTGGCAGGGCAAGGCCGAAGATCTGGCCAAACTGTTTGTCGAGAACTTCAGCAAGTACACCGATACCGCGACTGGCGCTGCGCTGGTAAGTGCTGGGCCTAAGCTGTAATGGCCGCGCTGACGATCCGCAATCTCGATGATGAAGTCAAAGATTTACTGCGGCTCGCGGCGGCCAGAAACGGGCACTCCATGGAAGAGGAGGCCCGGATCATACTTCGGCAGGCGCTGCAAGGCAGCCAGCCGAGCTATGGTTTAGGCAGTCGCTTACAACAGCGATTTTCGCAAAGCGGCGGCGTTGAGTTGACCCTTCCTCAGCGTGGCGACGCTTCTCCAAAAGGAGAAGTTCAGCCATGATCGTGCTCGATACGTCGGTTATCACGGAGATTTTGCGGCCAAAACCGCATAAGTCTGTCTTGGAATGGCTAAATGCGCAGGACGCGCAACAGCTTTTCCTGTCCGCGATAACCGTTGCTGAACTGTTTGCCAGCCTTGAAAATCTGCAAGACACGGTCAAGAAAGCACAGGTCACCACGTTGATGCTGGAAATGCTTAATCAAGATTTTTCTGGAAGATTGCTGCCGTTCGATGCACAAAGTGCGCTAATTTACGCGCAGCTTTATGCAGAAAATATTCAGGCAGAAGTTTCGTTGGATACTGCGGAATTACAAAAGGTCGCGATTTGCCAGCAACATCAGGCAAGGTTTGCGACCTCCGAGGTGGCTCGGTTTGCGGAAAGTGGCATTGCTCTGCTTAACCCGTGGGAAAATCACGGCAGCCCGCGCTGGCGTGAAGAAGCCGCCGAGTACTTTGTGATGAGCAGAAAGTCTTGATAAGAAAGAAATCTTGGTGAGCCGAAAACTATCATCGACTGTGAAATGATAAGAACTTTGCTCCAGCGTACCCCCTGGAGCAAAACCTTAAACCGGTGATATCGGCGTCACTGCAACGTCTTTCGTCGAATGCGGCAAATACGCTCTAAAACGCAATCCCCCACGCGGACTCTTACCAATATCCAGCGTCCCAGCGTGCGCATCAATAATACGTTGCACAATCGCCAGACCTAAACCTGTGCCGCTGATGGTACGTGCACTATCGCCGCGTACAAACGGTTGGAACAGATGAGCTAATTGATCCGGCTCAATGCCTGGACCGTCATCCTCAACCTGGAACCAGCTGCGATTCAACTCCTGACCGCTGCTGACCTTGATCCAGCCATTGCCATAACGCGCTGCGTTCACTACCATGTTCACCGCGGCACGCTTAATTGACAGCGGATGCACATTGACCAGCACTTCCCCTTCCACTAAATCGGTTTCAATCTCGCGCTCGTAGCCGCTTTCTGCCGCAACCACTTCGCCCAGAATCGAGTTAAGGTCGCAAACCTCTGTCTGCATTTCCTGCCCGGTACGGAGATAATCAATAAATTGCTCGATGATCGCATTGCTCTCTTCGATATCTTTATTGATAGATTCGGCCAGATAGGCGTCTTCGCTACTCATCATTTCTGTAGCCAGACGAATCCGGGTCAGCGGAGTGCGCAAATCATGGCTAACGCCCGCCATCAGCAAGGTACGATCGTCGGCTAACTGCTTCACCCCGGCCGCCATCTGGTTAAACGCTCGGGTTACCGATCGCACCTCAGAAGCACCATACTCTCGCAACGGCGGCGGGATAATCCCCTTTCCGACCTGCAATGCGGCGTGTTCCAGTTCGACCAAGGGTCGGTTCTGAATACGAATAAACAGCCAGGCACCGCCGATAGCCAACAGCATGATTGCCAGCGTATAGCGGAACAGCGGCGAGAAATCGCCTTGATGAATTTCAGTTAACGGCACGCGCACCCAGATGTCAGGCGATAACCAGGTTTTCAGCCAGACAACAGGGGTGTTTTTATTCACTTCGACACGAACGTCGGTAGGACCGCCAAGTTGCTGAGCCATTTGCTGGCTCAGGAACTCGTAGTGCTGCGCCCAGCGTAAACCACTCTCTTCCGCAGCAGAGTTAGTGTACAGCGAGATGCCCAGCTCTCGGTAGATTTCACGGCGAAACGCCGGCGGCACTTCCAGCAGCGTGCCATCCTCAAGTTGCAGCTTGTCGGTCATCAGCATACGCACTTCGTAGGCCAGGACTTTATTGAACTGCTGCAAACTCGGCAGGATGGCGAAGTTCAGCACCACCAGATAGGTCGTCACCAGGCTGACAAACAGCAGGGTGACGATTAAAAGCAAAGTACGGGCAAAGGAGCTACGCGGTGAAAAGCGTATTTTCCTCATGCCTTACTGCCGTCCGGTACGAACACGTAGCCCAGACCCCAAACGGTCTGAATATAACGCGGATGCGCCGGATCTTCTTCAACCATGCGGCGAAGACGCGAAATCTGTACGTCGATAGAACGTTCCATCGCACTGTACTCACGGCCACGAGCCAGGTTCATCAGCTTGTCACGAGACAGCGGCTCACGTGGATGGCTCACCAGCGCTTTAAGTACCGCGAACTCGCCGCTGGTCAAAGGCATAGGCTCATCTTCGCGGAACATTTCACGCGTCCCGAGATTCAGTTTGAACTTACCAAACGAAATCACGGCTTCTTCTTGTGAAGGTGCACCCGGCAGCTCGTTGGCCTGGCGACGCAACACAGCGCGGATACGAGCCAGCAATTCACGTGGGTTAAATGGTTTTGGAATATAGTCATCGGCGCCAATTTCCAGGCCCACAATGCGATCCACTTCTTCACCCTTCGCGGTCACCATGATGATCGGCATAGGGTTACTTTGGCTACGCAGGCGGCGGCAAATAGACAGGCCGTCTTCACCTGGCAACATCAGGTCAAGCACCATCAAATGGAAGGATTCACGAGTCAATAAACGATCCATTTGTTCAGCATTGGCAACGCTTCTCACCTGGAAGCCTTGCTCAGTCAGATAACGTTCTAAAAGTGCGCGCAAACGCATGTCATCATCTACTACCAGAATCTTGTGATTCTCTTGCATTTTCTTACTCCCAAAGGCGCTAATACCCGAAGGCAGGTATTGTTAAAAAAGCCACGGCTTACCGACAGCTTTTAATGGTATATATTCTAGTCGAAATTGTAACAATGCTTATGGTTTGCCCAATTTATCAATAAATTTTAGCTATTTCACGCGTTCTTGCAGCAAAACGTGCGCCCGTTCGGGGCCTGTTCATATCTTTATGCTTTTTACACTTTTCTGCGAGTTGGCTCGATAGCGTATAAAATCGCGAAAATCGGGGGTTTCCCTGAGGTTCACCGCTGGGTTATTCTGCCCTCATGCTCCAACTTAACTGATAAACAAAAGAAGCCGATGAAAACCAAGCTGATAACGCGTGAAGGCTACCAGAAATTAAAGGATGAACTCGACTTTCTGTGGCGTGATGAGCGTCCTGAGGTCACAAAAAAGGTGACCTGGGCCGCCAGCCTCGGCGATCGCAGTGAAAATGCCGATTATCAGTACAATAAAAAGCGCCTGCGCGAGATAGACCGTCGAATCCGCTATCTGACCAAATGCATGCAGGAGCTACGTATCGTCGATTACTCCCCGCAGCAGGAAGGCAAAGTATTTTTTGGGGCCAGAGTCGAAATTGAAAATGACGATGGCGAAATACTGAGTTTCCGTATTGTCGGCTACGACGAGATTTTTGGCCGTAAAGATTACATCTCAATCGACTCCCCGATGGCGCGGGCGCTGCTGAAAAAAGAAGTTGGCGACAGCGCCGTGGTCAATACCCCGGTCGGCGACGCAGTCTGGTATGTCAACGAGATTGACTATCCTCAGGCCACCTGATCTTCCAACAGTCTCAAAACGCCAGTCTGCAAGACCGGATGACTGGCATTTTACGTGTTCAATCCGTATAACTGTCCCCTCCTCAATAGAACTGATACGCAACTATGAATGATCAACTGAGCCGCATTATTGCGACAGAATTGCAGGTACGTCCGGAGCAGGTTGCCTCGGTCGTCCGCTTACTGGATGAAGGTAATACCGTGCCGTTTATTGCGCGGTATCGTAAGGAAGTCACCGGCGGGTTGGATGATACCCAACTGCGTCAGTTGGATAGCCGTCTGGGCTATTTGCGTGAGCTGGAAGAGCGTCGCCAGACCATTCTCAAATCGATTGAAGAACAGGGCAAGCTGAGCGGCGAACTGTCTCAGGCGATTAACAGCACGCTGAGTAAAACCGAGCTGGAAGACTTATATCTGCCGTTCAAACCCAAGCGCCGCACCCGTGGCCAAATTGCGATTGAAGCCGGTCTTGAGCCGCTGGCCGACCAGCTGTGGCAAGACGCCTCGCACGAGCCTGAACAGGCCGCTGCCGCCTACGTTGACGCCGATAAAGGCGTTGCCGATACCAAAGCCGCCCTCGATGGCGCGCGATATATTTTGATGGAGCGCTTTGCCGAAGACGCAGCGCTGCTGGCTAAAGTCCGTGATTACCTGTGGAAGAACGCCCACCTCACCGCCCGCATGGTCGAAGGTAAAGAGCAGGACGGAGCCAAGTTCCGTGATTACTTCGATCACCACGAGCCTATCTCGCAGGTGCCTTCACACCGCGCACTGGCGATGTTCCGTGGCCGCAATGAAGGCGTGTTACAGCTGTCGTTGAATGCCGATCCGCAGTCCGACGAGCCGCCACGTGAGAGCTATGCCGAGCAGATCATCATCGACCATCTGGGCCTTAAGCTGAATAACGCACCTGCCGATGTCTGGCGTCGTGCGGTAGTCAACTGGACCTGGCGCATCAAGGTTCTGATGCATCTTGAAACCGAGCTGATGAGCACCGTGCGCGAACGTGCCGAAGAAGAGGCAATCAACGTTTTCGCCCGTAACATGCATGACCTGCTGATGGCCGCTCCGGCCGGAATGCGCGCTACCATGGGCCTCGATCCGGGGCTTCGTACCGGCGTCAAGGTTGCCGTGGTCGATAACACCGGCAAACTGGTTGGTATAGACACCGTTTATCCGCACACCGGTCAGGCTGCCAAAGCCGCTCAGCAGGTTGCCGCGCTGTGCATCAAGCACAACGTCGAACTGGTTGCTATCGGTAACGGTACCGCCTCTCGCGAAACCGAGCGCTTCTTCATTGAACTGCAAAAGCAGTTCCCGGAAGTCAAAGCACAAAAAGTGATTGTCAGCGAAGCCGGCGCTTCGGTTTATTCCGCCTCCGAACTGGCAGCGCTGGAGTTCCCGGATCTCGACGTCTCGATTCGCGGCGCGGTCTCCATTGCCCGTCGTTTGCAAGATCCACTGGCAGAACTGGTGAAGATTGATCCGAAATCTATCGGCGTAGGCCAGTATCAGCATGACGTCAGCCAGAGCCTGTTGGCCAAAAAGCTCGACGCGGTAGTGGAAGACTGTGTGAATGCCGTCGGCGTAGATCTGAATACCGCATCGGTTCCGCTGCTGACCCGCGTTGCAGGCCTGACCCGAATGATGGCGCAGAATATCGTCAACTGGCGCGACGAGAACGGCCAGTTCCGCAATCGCGAGCAGCTGCTTAAAGTCAGCCGCCTGGGTCCAAAAGCCTTTGAACAGTGTGCGGGCTTCCTGCGGATTAACCACGGCGATAACCCATTGGATGCCTCAACCGTTCACCCGGAAACTTACCCGGTAGTGCAGCGCATCCTGGCTGCGACAGAGCTGGCGTTGAAAGAGCTGATGGGCGACTCCAACGTGCTGCGCGGGCTGAAAGTCAGCGAATTTACCGATGAGCGTTTCGGCGTGCCGACCGTGACCGACATTATTAAAGAGCTTGAGAAGCCGGGCCACGATCCGCGTCCCGAATTCAAAACAGCGACCTTTGCCGAAGGCGTGGAAACCATGAACGACCTGACGCCGGGCATGGTTCTGGAAGGTACGGTGACTAACGTCACCAACTTCGGAGCCTTTGTTGATATCGGCGTGCATCAGGACGGCCTGGTTCACATCTCTTCACTGGCTAACAAGTTTGTCGAAGATCCCCACACCGTGGTGAAAACCGGCGACATCGTGAAAGTTAAAGTGATGGAAGTTGACCTGCAACGTAAGCGTATCGCACTGACCATGCGCCTCGACGAGCAACCGGGCGAAGGCCCAGCCCGTCGCAGCAATGGCCCGGCGGCTCCGGCAACCAATGGCAACAAAGGTCGCGAAGCCCCCAAACGCAACGCTCCAGCATCAGCGGGTCGCGGCAACAGCAATCCAGGCAATAACGCGATGGCCGACGCCCTTGCCGCTGCTTTAGGTAAAAAACGCTAAGCCTGTCACTCTTCTAAAACGCTTTCCCTTGTTCTTTCTGCAAGGGAAAGCTTCTTCTCTGCCTCGCGCCTTAAATTTCCTTATTTATCCCTTAATCCCGCCGTAAATCTGCTCTGCATCAATAAAACCTTCCCCTTATTTGCCTAGGATGCTCGCGTACCGACACCATTCCCCTTTAAACCGTCAAATTTCGGCTTCGATGCGGTAACAATAATTATTAGCTTTTACATTCAGCAAGTTAATTAAGTCACTTATAATCAGGCCTGCCTCCTGTGCGGCCTTGAAAAGGTCAATCTCATGCAGCTTGAATCCCAGCGCAGCTACAAAATCATCGGTTATGCCGCCGATATCAGCCCGGCATATCGCCAAAAACTGCTGTCACTCGGCATGCTTCCCGGCACGCATTTCACCGTGCTGCGAGTCGCTCCGCTTGGCGATCCGCTGCAAATTGAAATGCACCGCACCAGTCTGGCATTACGCAGAAAGGATTTAATGCTGCTAGAACTCGAACTGCATGAGCCAAATAAATCAGCGTGTCAGCATTCGGCGCAACCCTTGTCAATTTCAGCTTCTCAAAGGTAACCCAATGAAAAAAATAACCATTGGGCTGACAGGCAACCCGAACTCAGGAAAAACTACGCTGTTTAACCAGCTAACCGGATCGCGCCAGAGAGTCGGCAACTGGGCAGGCGTTACGGTAGAGCGCAAGGAAGGCACCTTTTCAACCGCAGAACACCAGGTAAGACTCGTCGATCTGCCCGGCACCTATTCACTGACCACTATTTCAAGCCAGACTTCCCTCGACGAACAGATTGCCTGCCACTCTATTCTTGAGGGTGAAGCCGACCTGCTGATCAACGTTATCGACGCCTCAAATCTGGAAAAAAATCTGTACCTGACCCTGCAACTGCTGGAACTTGGCGTTCCGTGTATTGTGGCGCTCAACATGCTGGATATTGCCGAGGCGCAAAATATCAAGATTGATATCAATGCGCTTTCTTTGCGGCTTGGTTGCCCGGTAGTGGCGCTGATCGCCACTCGCGCCGACGGCATAACAGCCTTGCTCAATGCCATCGACCAGCCACTAACCCCCTGCTCTTTTCAGCACGCAACCTACCCCGCCAGCTTGATAGATGAAACGCGCCTTCTGGCCGCCGCGATGCCGCAAAGTCTTTCTCGACAACGGCAAGAATGGCTGGCAAAACAGATGCTTGAAGGCGATATTTATGCAGTCACGCATGCTGGCGAAGCCAAAGCGCTCCTCGCGGAGGCGCACAAAAGACTCGCGGCGAGTGGCATCAACGACCCGGCGCTGGCCATTGCCGAGGCACGCTATCAAAGCCTGACCCAATTAAGTCATGAAGTCAGCGATACCCTCTCAAGCACGCCACACCGCCTGACCCAGCTGCTGGATAAAGTAGTTCTGAACCGCTTTCTCGGCGTGCCCATTTTCCTGATGGTGATGTACCTGATGTTCGTGCTGGCGATTAATATCGGCGGCGCGCTGAAACCGCTGTTTGAAATAGGATCGGCAACTTTGTTCGTCGACGGCATTCAGTGGCTGGGGCACATTCTGCATTTACCGACCTGGCTGACGCTGTTTCTTGCACAGGGCGTAGGCGGCGGAATAAGCACCGTGATGCCGCTGATCCCGCAAATTGGCATGATGTACCTGTTCCTCTCCTTCCTGGAAGACTCCGGCTATATGGCGCGCGCCGCCTTCGTGGTAGATCGCCTGATGCAGTCGCTGGGCCTGCCGGGAAAATCTTTTGTGCCGCTGATCGTCGGTTTCGGCTGCAATGTGCCGTCGATTTTGGGCGCACGAACCCTTGATGCTCCGCGGGAGCGGCTGATCACTGTGATGATGGCACCGTTTATGTCTTGCGGAGCCAGGCTGGCGATCTTTGCCGTATTCTCTGCAGCTTTCTTTGGGCAACGCGGCGCATCGATTGTTTTCTCACTGTATCTTCTGGGTATTGCGGTCGCGGTCTTGACCGGGTTGGTGATGAAGCACACCGTCGTTCGCGGTGAAGCTTCACCGTTTATCATGGAACTCCCGGTTTACCACGTCCCGCAGTTGAAAACGCTGCTGCTGCAAACCTGGCAGCGACTGCAAAACTTTGTCCTGCGAGCGGGTAAGGTGATCGTTATTGCCTGCATATTTATAGGCGCGCTCAATAGCTTCTCGTTTAGCGGCAAGGCGGTGGATACCATCAATGACTCTGCTTTAGCCAGCGTAAGCCGCGTGTTGACTCCGATACTCAGCCCGATGGGCGTACATTCAGATAACTGGCAGGCGGCAGTTGGCCTGATTACCGGCGCAATGGCCAAGGAAGTGGTGGTAGGAACATTAAATACGCTTTATACCGCCGAGCAGCTTAAAGCCGAGCCGTTTGATGCCGCAAATTATGCTCCATTGAGCGAACTGCGCCGCGCAGTCGGCGAGACATGGAGCAGCCTGATAGACACCTTCAGCTTAAGCGTTCTCGCTAACCCTATCGAAGCCAGCAAAGGCAATGGCGAGATGGCCGCCAGTGCAATGGGGGTGATGAGCGCCAAATTTGGCAGCGCAGTTTCGGCGTACAGCTATCTGATCTTTGTATTGCTCTATGTGCCCTGCGTCTCAGTGATGGGCGCAATTGCTCGCGAAACTAGCCGCAGCTGGATGATGTTTTCAATACTCTGGGGGCTGAATGTCGCCTATTCACTGGCTACGCTGTTTTATCAGGGAGCAACGCTCGTCCATCACCCATTGCAGAGCGTGACAATTATCGCCGCCGTGGTGCTGGTCAATGCATTAATCCTTACCGGGCTGCGCTGTTCACGCAGCCGACAAACCATCGCCGTGGCGGTCAACGTTCTGCCCTCTTCTTCAGGAGGCGGTTGCAAGGGTTGTTCCGAGGGGAAAAAATGCGCCTCGCGCTAAGCAAACATGAGAGGCCTGTCGAAAGCAGATTTTAAAGACTACTATTGTGCGGCATC
>CAWUIY010000055.1:0-20076 GCA_963922555.1 uncultured Serratia sp.
CCAATAACGTTTAACAGCCTGCAGATAAACCTCAGCATTGAGAATATGATGGAGTACAAAATGAGCCCACTGAAAGCCGGAGATACTGCGCCGCAATTTAGTTTGCCGGACCAAGACGGCGAACAGATTAACCTGGCCGACTTCCAGGGACAGAAAGTCCTGGTCTATTTCTACCCTAAGGCCATGACCCCAGGTTGCACCGTTCAAGCCTGTGGCCTGCGCGACAACATGGATCAACTGAAAGAAGTTGGTGTCGAAGTGCTGGGGATCAGCACCGACAAACCAGAAAAGCTGTCTAAGTTTGCAGAGAAAGAACTGTTGAACTTCACGCTGTTATCTGACGAAGATCACCAGGTTTCTCAGGCATTTGGCGTGTGGGGTGAGAAATCCTTCATGGGTAAAACCTATGATGGTATCCATCGCATCAGCTTCCTGCTCGACGGCAATGGTAAAGTTGAAAAAGTCTTCGATGACTTCAAGACCAGCAATCACCACGATATCGTGCTGGCATACGTGACCGGAAAATAATTCTTTAGCCCCTTTTCACGCTGCGTGAGGAGGGGCTAGTCATTTTCATTTTCAATTAAATAACCCGCCGGTCTTCGCCGTGCACCTGCCCGCATTTTTATCCTTCGCTTAACGTTAAACCGATTCGCGCTGGATCAGCTGCATGAGATCTTCAGCAAAACGTTTTACGCTGGAAGACAGGGTCTGTTCAGATTTAAACAGCATCCATGCCCGATAGGTGTCCATTTTCCACTCAGGCAAAATACGAACCAACTCCCCACGTCTCATCGCCTCCCGCGCCATGTAATCAGGTATATAGACAATCCCGGTTCCTGCAACCGCCGAACTCAGTAATATCGTGCTGTTATTTGCACGAAAACGGCTGCGAACCTCAATATCTATTTTCTGTTTTTCTTTACGAAACGGTAAGGCAATAGTGTGGGCTGAACCGCGAAGCAAAATATAATCATAACGCGGTAAATCTTCAGGCTTTTCAATCTCAGAAAACTGGCTCAAATATTCCGGGCTAGCGTAAAGTCCCCAGCTGATGTCGGTCAGCGGCTTGACCAAAGGGTGTTCAGGCGTATCACGACTAATTACGACCGCAATATCATAATCATCTTCTGAAACGTTCAGCGTTCTGTCCGTTAAATCCAAATCAACACTGGCGTGAATATTGCGTTTAATATAGTGATTAACCGCTGGAACAATAAACTGCCCGCCAAAAGTAAATGGCGCGACAATGTGCAGGGTGCCGATCGGTTCTTCATGAAAATTACGGATAAACTTTTCTGCATTTTTCATTTCATTCAGTACACGATGACAATACTGATAATAACTCAGCCCAACTTCTGTAACCTCAATCGTGCGCGTAGTGCGATTCAACAAGTTAGCGCCAAGCCGAATTTCAAGCTGGGCAATTTCGCGGCTTACTGAAGATTTCGACAACTGTAACGATCTTGCAGCCTCGGTAAAACTCAACGTCTCGACTATTCGTGCAAATACCGCCATCGATACCAAGTTTTCGACCTTACTCATTTTAATCTCTTTTCATTAGCATGATAGAAAGTCCCTTTATTACGTCAGCTTACAGGCTTTGAGGAAACAGGAATACTGCGGTTTCACTCTCCACTATTTGTTCACCACTTTATGCACACAACCCTGCAATACATCTTCGACTGTTCGCCAAATGAAACAATAAGCCGCTATTAAGGATAAAACTCGGGGTGCCATTAATCCCCCTGTTTTGCATGGTAATGTTTGATTCTACTTTTTCAGAGATATTTCGAGGCAAGTGAGATGGGACAGACAATCACACAAAAAATTCTCGCTCGCGCGAGCGGTAAAGAGTCTGTTATTCCTGGCGAGGTGGTATGGGCGAAAGTTGACATTCTGATGTCACATGACCCGTGTACTCCAGGCATCGTCAGCGTTTTTAAAAAGGAATTCGGGGAACAGGCGCGAGTATGGGACCCTACGCGTTTCATCCTGATCCCTGATCATTTTGTTTATTCTGCGGACCCCCAGGCAAACCATAATGTGCGCGTAATGCGTGAATTCGCCTCAGAACAAAACATCAAATACTTTTACGATGTTGGCACGCCGGAATATAAAGGGGTGTGCCACATTGGCTTGGCCGAAGGGGGTCACGCAAGGCCGGGTGAGGTTCTGTTAGGCGCTGACTCGCACACGGTTACCTCGGGAGCCTTTGGTGCTTTTGCCATTGGTCTCGGGATAACCGATGCCGCCTATGCGCTGGGAACAGGCGAAATTCCGTTGAAAGTTCCATCAAGCATTCGTGTCAATTTTACCGGTGTGAAACCCGTCAGTTTGTTAGCCAAGGATATGATTCTGGCGCTGATGGCTGAATTGACCGTCGATGGCGCAACCTATGAATCCATTGAATTTGGGGGCAATGTCGTGGAAGACCTTTCGGTCGAAGAGCGCATGACCCTGTGCAATATGGTCGTGGAATGTGGTGCCAAAAACGGCATTATGGTGCCGAATCAGGCAACGCTGGATTACCTGGCTAAGCGCACAAATATTCCTTTCGAGATCGTGGAACCTGATGAGGATGCAACCTATAGCCGCATAGTTAATATCGATATAACGAATATGCAGCCAAAAATCGCTCGCCCACATTCACCTGACAATGTGGTCTCCATTGAGAAAGTAAAAAATGTTGCGATTTCTCAAGCCTATATCGGCTCTTGTACTGGCGGGAAGCTAGAAGATTTTATTGCCGCAGCCAGGGTTATTAAAGGCAAAAAAGTGAAAATTCCGACCTTTGCCGTTCCTGCAACCAAAGAGGTTTTCCACAATATTATTACCACCCTGATTGATGGCGTCTCGGTCTATCAAATATTGAGCGACGCGGGGGTTAAACTGTCTTCAGAGTCAGGATGTGCCGCCTGCTGCGGCGGGCCTGCCGATACCTTTGGCAGAGTGAATGATCCGATTTCGGTAATTTCAACCACCAACCGTAACTTTGTCGGGCGCATGGGACACAAACGCGCGAGCCTGTATCTGGCCTCTCCCTATTCGGTTGCCGCTGCGGCATTGAATGGCTGTATTACCCACCCTGGAGACTTTTTATGACACAGGCTGCATCAGAAAAAATCTGCGGTACGGTTTATGTATTGCAGGATAATGTAGATACCGATATGATCTTGACCGCGGAATATCTTAAGATAAACCCTTCT
This sequence comes from uncultured Serratia sp., assembly GCA_963922555.1. Taxonomy (GTDB): domain Bacteria; phylum Pseudomonadota; class Gammaproteobacteria; order Enterobacterales; family Enterobacteriaceae; genus Rouxiella. Next base: position 3,210 of record CAWUIY010000055.1, read on the forward strand.
ACGCCAGAAGGTTACGCCGAGTTGGCCTCGCTGGCCATGTGCGGATTACCGGAAAATTCATTGCCTTTTATCGATGAAAATACCGGTTTGTCTAAGTACGACATTATTGTGGGGGGGAAAAACTTCGGTTGTGGCTCCTCGCGTGAACACGCCGTGGTGGCATTGGGTGCGTCTGGCGTCAAGGCGGTGGTCTCACAATCTTATGCGAGAATTTTCTTTAGAAACTGCGTCGCAACTGGACAGGTATTGCCGGTTTCAACCGCAAGTCGCCTTTGTGAAACGTTAGTCACCGGCGACCGCATTGAAATTGACGTTACTAATCAATCTATCAGGCTGTTGAAAAGTGATCAGGTTGTAAAGACGGAGCCTGTGGGTGAATTGGCAAATATCGTTGCCGCCGGGGGATTATTTTCCTATGCCCGAGCAACGGGAAGAATCAAATAAAATGAAATATAGCCATCTTTCGATGGCTAATAAATTACTCCGCCTTGTCATCCACCAGCTCGTCGGGCCATGCGTGATAAACGGCTTTTACCAGCGTTGCCAGCGGAATAGCAAAGAACACCCCCCAGAATCCCCACAGCCCGCCGAAAATCACCACTGCCAGAATGATCACCAGAGGGTGCAAATTCACCGCTTCCGAGAACAACAACGGCACCAGCAAATTCCCGTCCAGACCCTGCACCACCAGATAAGCAATGATTAGCGTCCAAAAGTCCGCGCCGATCCCCCACTGGAACAGCGCTACCACGAACACCGGAATGGTCACCAGCATCGCGCCGATATAGGGAATTAATACCGAGAAACCCACCAGCACTGACAGCAGCAACGAATAGCGCATACCCAGGAAGAAGAACACCAGATATGTCGCGATACCCACGATGATCATCTCCAGCACTTTTCCGCGGATATAGTTGGTGATTTGCTGATTCATTTCAGTCCACACCAGCCCTGCCAACCCTCGGTCTCGCGGCAGCACGCGGCGGACGGCGCTGAGCATCTGGTCTTTATCCTTGAGCAGGAAAAACACCATCAGCGGCACGATCACCAGATAAATCGATAACGTCAAAATGCCCACCAGCGACGCGAGTGAGTATTTGACTACCGATTCGCCAACGCCTGAAATTCGCGAGCGCAGGTTGTCGGTCATCATATCGAGAATGCCTGCATCGACCAATGCCGGGTAGCGTTTGGGCAAAGTCGCCGCCATGGCGTAAAAGCGATTAAGCATGCTGGGCAGGTCGGCCATCAGGTTTACCCCCTGCTGCCAGGTGAGCGGAGCCACCACAAACACCAGCAGCATCACAATGCCGGTAAAAATAGTCAGTACAATACACACAGCCAGCGTGCGCGAGCAGCCGCAGCGTTGCAGTCGAACGGTGGGCCATTCCAGCAAATATGCCAGCACGATGGCAAACAGCAGCGGCGCAAGAATGCCGCTACAAAAGTAGAGAATACAGAATCCGGCCACCAGAATCGCCAGCAGCGCGATGGCCTGTGGATCAGTAAATCGGCGACGATACCATTGCAATAACATCTCGAGCATCAGTTTGAACTCCTAAAATCTATTACCCTGAAGCTGACGCATTTGTCGCAGATAGTTCAGGCACAGTGGTTCCAATGTTGTAACGCTAAGTTAAAATAGGGATCATCATTATCGAGTTGGGTGATGTTCGCCTGATTTGAACCAGCCTGTAGCGCAGACCTTATCACGGATAGGGGTTTCAGTGCCTTAAGGTGACAGAATGTCTAAGAAAAATCCGCGTTGTGACGCAAAAACAATCGCGCAAACCTTCTGAATTCTGGTTAAAAAGGTAAATATGGCAATGCGGCTAAAATTAAAGCTCGGCAACCTGGCAACGCGCATGGTAGCGACCGGACTGATAGTCTCCTCCCTGAGCGCCGGCATTCCTTTTTATGCAAAAGCCGACAGCGCCGATATGCTGCCCGATATGGGGACCACCGCAGGCGGCACGCTGACCATCGATCAGGAAAAACAGATGGGCGACTATTATGTTCGCCAGCTGCGCGGCAGTGCTCCGCTGATAAACGATCCTCTGCTTGACGAATATATTAACCAACTGGGTAATCGTCTGGTGGCTCACGCCTATTCGGTTCGCTTCCCGTTCCACTTTTTTATCGTCAATAATGATGAACTTAACGCCTTCGCCTTTTTCGGCGGCAACGTGGTGCTGCATTCGGCCATCTTCCGCTTTACCGATAACGAGAGCCAGCTGGCCTCCGTGCTGGCACACGAGATTTCCCACGTCACGCAGCGCCATCTTGCCCGTGCGATGGAAGATCAAAAGCGTAACTCGCCTCTGACCTGGGTCGGCGTGTTGGGTTCCATCCTGCTGGCGATGGCCAGTCCACAGGCGGGAATGGCCGGGCTGACAGGCACGCTGGCGGGCACTCAGCAAGGGATGATCAGCTTTACCCGTGCCAATGAAGAAGAAGCGGATCGCATCGGTTTGCAGGTGCTTCAGCGTTCCGGTTTTGATCCACAGGCAATGCCTAATTTCCTGCAAAAATTGGCCGACCAGTCGCACTATTCCAGCAAGCCGCCGGAAATGCTGCTGACTCACCCACTGCCCGATAGCCGTCTTTCGGATGCGCGTAACCGCGCTAACCAAATGCCAGGCATCGTGGTGCAATCGTCACAGGATTTCTACTTTGCCAAAGTGCGTATTCTGGGCATGTATGGCACTGCCGACCATCCGCTGACTGACGATTACCTTAATCAGTTGAGCAATGGCAATATCCGCGAACAGAACGCCGCTAAATATGGCCATGCCCTTCAGGCTTATGAGGCTAAAAGTTATAATCAGGCGCGTGAGACTCTTGAAGCACTGCTGGCGAAAGATCCCCGTAACGTCTGGTATCTCGATTTGCTCACCGATATCGATATCGACCAAAAACATGCCCCGCAGGCGATTGCCCGGCTGGAAAAAGCCAACGCGCCGAGCAGCAAAGACCCGGTGCTACAATTAAATATGGCCAATGCTTATATTGAAGGAAACGAGCAGGCCAAGGCCAGTAAGTTGCTTTACCGCTACACTTATGCTCATCCAGACGACCCAAACGGTTGGGATTTGCTGACTCAGTCGGTGGCGCAGCAAGGTTTGAGAGCGCAGGAGCTGGCGGCTCGTGCAGAAAGTATGGCGTTGGTGGGCAAACTGGATCAGTCCATTAGTATGCTGAGCAGCGCGAGTTCGCTGTCTAAACTGGGCAGCCTGGATCAGGCACGTTACGACGCCCGTATCGATCAACTGCGCCAGTTACAAAAACGCTTCCAGCAATATGAAAAGGGCTGATGAAGCGGGCAAAAAAATTAAGGAGCAGGAAATGAAACACGAAGTTGCGATTTACCACAACCCACGCTGTAGCAAAAGCCGTGAAACGCTGGCATTGCTTGAGGAAAAAGGCGTTAAGCCTGACGTGATCCTTTATCTCGAAACGCCCCCTTCTCTGGATACGCTGAAAGAATTACAGCACAAGCTGGGTTTTTCATCCGCCAGAGAAATGATGCGAACCAAAGAAGAAGTTTATAAGGAGAAAAATCTCGGGGATAAAAGTGTGACAGAGGAACAGCTATTACAGGCCATCGCCGACAGCCCGCGCCTGCTTGAGCGCCCTATCGTGGTCAAGAAAAACAAGGCTCGTTTGGGTCGGCCGCCTGAGCAGGTACTGGAAATTCTTTAACCTGCCGCTAGAGATTGAGCGTCTCTTTGACAAACGGGATGGTCAGTTTCCGCTGGGCGGTAATTGATGCACGATCGAGCTGATCGAGGGTCATAAACAGGGTGCGCATCTCGCGATCCAGGCGTTTCAGCAGAAAACGCCCTACGTCCTCGGGCAGCTCAAAGCCGCGCAGTTTGGATCTCAGCTGCAACGCCTGCAATTTTTCGTCGTCGGATAACGGCTGCAGGCGATAAATTTGCCCCCAGTCGAGGCGCGACGCCAGATCCGGCAGGCCGAGATTAAGCTGACGCGGTGGACGATCGCCGGTAATAAATAGCCTGGTACGGCCAGTTTCGAGGATCCGATTGTACAGATGAAACACTGCGGCTTCCCAAGCTTCATCTCCCGCGATACCTTCAATATTGTCGATACATACCAGCGCCAGCTGCTCCATGCCGTCCAACACTTCTGGTACAAAATAGGCGCGTTTGTCTAGCGGTACATAACCGACGGCTTCGCCACGCAGAGAAAGCTCGGCACAGGCCGCATGCAGTAAATGACTGCGACCGCCGCCTTCACGCGACCAGAAATAGATATAGGTGCCATGTTCCTGCTGCAATGCAGTTTGAATAGCGGAGAGCAGCGAGGTGTTCTCCCCCGGATAAAAACTGGCAAAGGTTTCGTCGTCGGGAAGATAAAGTGGCAGGGAAAGCTGTGCCGGTGTATTCAGAAGTACCTCACCAAACTGGCGTAGATCGAACCTGTCTATACAAAAAAATATCAGGACAAATAATTAATCGAAGAATCTTAGCATAGGATCCGCGAAGAATTGAACTTTTGGCGCGCTAAGTGCGGGTTAACTAACCGACAAACCGGGCAACTCGCTGTCTGCCCGGTTAAAACATCAACACTTTTCGAGGAAGGATCACACCGTCGGCGGGTTACGCTCGTCCGGGACATCAATGATCTCTTCTTCGCCACGGAACATGTCGAACAGTTTGAACAACAGGCTCAGGAACACGCCGACCACGGTTGCCAGCGCCATGCCTTTCAACTCGGCAGCACCAATATGCACCTTGGCGCCGCTTACGCCGATGATCAGGATCACCGAGGTCAGGATCAGGTTCTTGGGCTTGTTATAATCAACTTTTGATTCGATCAACACGCGGATCCCCGACGCGCCAATCACGCCGTAAAGCAACAGCGACACGCCGCCCATTACCGGAACCGGCACCGCCTGAATCGCCGCCGCCAGCTTGCCGCAGCAGGAAAGCAGAATCGCCAGGATTGCCGCGCCGCCGATAACCCAGGTGCTGTAAACCTTGGTGATCGCCATCACGCCGATATTTTCGCCGTAGGTGGTATTAGGCGTAGAACCAAAGAAGCCGGACAACACAGTAGAAAGGCCGTTTGCCAGCATAGAACGGTGCAGGCCCGGATCGCGCAGCAGGTCCTTTTTGACAATGTTGGCGGTAACCACAAGATGCCCAACGTGTTCGGCAATAACCACCAGCGCAGCGGGCAGGATGGTCAGGATAGCGACCCATTCGAAACGCGGAGTATAAAAGGTTGGCAAGGCAAACCAGTGGGCTTTCTCTATCGCCGAAGCATCAACCACGCCCATAAAATAAGACAATGCATAGCCGACCAGCACGCCGATCAGGATCGGGATAATGGCCAGAAAACCACGGAAAAGCACCGAGCCGAGCACGGTAACCGCCAGCGTGACCACTGAGATAGTAACCGTGGTGCTGTCGGCGGAGGTGCCTTCGGCAGGCAGCAGGCCAGCCATGTTTGCCGCCACGCCAGCCAATTCCAGACCAATGACCGCGACGATTGCCCCCATTGCTGCCGGTGGGAACATCACGTTAATCCAGCCTATGCCGGCTTTTTTAACGATCAGCCCGACGATGCAAAACAACACGCCGCAGACGATAAATCCACCCAACGCCGCCTCGTATCCCATTGGTAACAACAGCAACACCGGAGAGATAAACGCAAAACTCGAGCCGAGATAGGCTGGGATTTTCCCTTTACAGATGAAGAGATACAGCAAGGTGCCGATGCCATTAAATAGCAAAACGGTTGCTGGATTGATTTTAAACAAGATGGGGACCAGCACCGTTGCGCCAAACATGGCGAATAAATGCTGGAAACTTAGGGGGATAGTTTGCAAGAGCGGTGGGCGCTCGCTCACCCCGATAACGCGACGGGTCATGGACCGATCCTCTGTGAAATCATTATTTTGAATTATGAAAAGTAAAAAAAAGCCGACTCTTCAGTCGGCTATTGCTTACTTGGTACCAAATATCTTATCGCCTGCGTCGCCGAGGCCAGGAATGATGTATCCCTTGTCATTCAATCCCTGATCAATAGAAGCGGTGTACAGCTCGACTTCAGGATGTGCTTTCTCCAGCGCAACAATACCTTCCGGCGCAGCAACCAGCACCAATACCTTGATGCTCTGGCAGCCCGCTTTTTTCAACAGGTCGATAGTGGCAATCATCGAACCGCCAGTTGCCAGCATCGGATCAACCACTAGCGCCATACGCTCTTCTATATTAGAAGCCAGTTTCTGGAAATAAGGCACGGGTTGCAGAGTCTCTTCGTCACGGTAAACACCAACCACGCTGATACGCGCGCTTGGCACGTGCTCGAGCACGCCTTCCATCATGCCCAGACCCGCACGCAGGATTGGCACTACAGTAATCTTCTTACCTTTAATCTGATCAACTTCAACCGGGCCGTTCCAGCCTTCGATAGTCACCTTTTCGGTTTCCAGATCGGCGGTTGCTTCGTAAGTCAGTAAACTGCCCACCTCAGAAGCCAGTTCGCGAAAGCGTTTTGTGCTGATGTCATTTTCACGCATCAGTCCCAGCTTGTGTTTTACCAGCGGGTGTTTCACTTCAACGATCTTCATTTTTTCTCTCTCCTAAGGCTTGCTGACCAAAAAAATCGCGTGATTATAACGCCTTTTATTTTCAACGCCAGCGCCAATAGACTGATACGGATCAATGGATTTGCGCTTAGCGACCCATTACGCTTTTTTCAGAGTAATTTGAGTATAGATAGAGAAACATAACGAGACCTCTCGCAAACGTTTGCCTGCGCTGTTAGAATTAGCCCGCTCCATTTTCAACAACCACAAAACGCATACGTCGTGGGGATTCCGCAGTGACCGAAAAGACCTCTCTCAGCTATAAAGACGCAGGTGTGGATATTGATGCAGGTAACGCATTGGTAGACCGCATTAAAGGTGTAGTAAAACAGACTCGTCGTCCTGAAGTCATGGGCGGACTGGGTGGTTTTGGTGCCCTGTGCGCGCTGCCGCAAAAATATCGTGAACCCGTACTGGTTTCGGGAACCGACGGCGTTGGCACCAAGCTGCGTCTGGCAATGGATTTGAAACGCCACGATACCATTGGTATCGATTTGGTCGCTATGTGTGTAAACGATCTGGTTGTTCAGGGCGCAGAGCCTTTGTTCTTCCTGGATTACTACGCGACGGGCAAACTGGATGTGGATACCGCAGCCAGCGTCATCACCGGTATCGCCGAAGGCTGCCTGCAGTCTGGCTGTTCGCTGGTAGGTGGTGAAACCGCAGAAATGCCGGGCATGTACCACGGCGATGACTACGACGTTGCAGGTTTCTGCGTTGGCGTAGTTGAAAAATCAGAAATTATTGATGGCAGCAAAGTGCAGGACGGCGACGTTCTGGTTGCGCTGGCATCGAGCGGCCCGCACTCAAACGGCTACTCATTGGTTCGCAAAATTCTGGAAGTCAGCAAGGCCGATCCTCTGACCACTGATTTAGCGGGCAAACCTCTGGCCGATCACCTGCTTGAACCGACCAAAATCTATGTTAAATCAATCCTTAAACTGATTGAAAACGTGGAAGTTCACGCAATTTGCCACCTGACCGGCGGCGGCTTCTGGGAAAACATTCCTCGCGTATTGCCAGATAACACTCAGGCCATCATCGACGAATCCAGCTGGAAATGGCCGGACGTGTTCGGCTGGTTGCAGCAGAATGGCAACGTCAGCAGCCATGAAATGTACCGTACTTTCAACTGTGGCGTAGGCATGCTGATTGCACTGCCTGCAGAACTGGCTGATGAAGCCATCGCCCTGCTGAATGATAACGGCGAGCAAGCCTGGGTAATCGGTAGCATTAAGGCTTCCGACTCAGAAGAACGCGTAATCATTAAGTAATCGCAAGAAAAGCTACGGCGCAGTTGGTTAAAGAAGGTAAAAATGAAAAGGATTGTTGTTCTAATTTCAGGTGCAGGAAGCAACCTTCAGGCGTTGATCGATTCCTGTGAACAGGGAAGAGTCAACGCTACGCTCAGTGCCGTTTTCAGCAACAAGGCGTCGGCGTATGGTCTTGAGCGAGCGCAGGCGGCGGGAATTCCTGCCCATGCGCTGGATCCAAAATCTTACGCCGATCGCACCGCTTTTGACGCAGCGCTTGCCGACGAGATCGACGCATATCAGCCCGATCTGATCGTGCTGGCCGGTTATATGCGCATCCTCAGCCCAGAGTTCGTGGAACGCTACGCGGGCCGCATGTTGAACATCCACCCTTCCCTGTTGCCGAAATACCCTGGGTTACACACTCACCAGAAGGCTATCGACAATCAGGATGCTGAACACGGGACCTCTGTGCATTTCGTCACTCAGGAACTCGACGGCGGGCCGGTGATTCTGCAAGCCAAGGTTCCCGTTTTTGAAGAAGATACGGCTGAAGACTTGAATGAGCGCGTGCAAACGCAGGAACATAATATTTATCCGCTAGTCATCAGCTGGTTCGTTGATGGCAGACTGGTTCTGCGCGAGGGCAAACCGGTTCTGGACGGACAGCTCGTGCCGGAGCAGGGATACGCTGCGGAATAAGCCTCTGTTGTTTCTGAATGCTTTCTGAAACCGGCACTTGCCGGTTTTTTTATCCCCTATTTCAGCAAAAGCTCTTATCTGAAGCTGACTACCCAGTTGCCTTACCTGTAAAGAGAACAAAAAACGCGCTATAATCGCCCCAAAATTACCCGCGGTAGTTTTTTCTCTCAAGTTGAATTCATTAAACAGAACACTAAGGATTAGCATGTTCAGCTCTAACCGCATCAGACTACGTCCATTGGAAAAAGACGATCTGGTGTTTGTACACCGTCTTGATAATAACGCCACCGTAATGCGCTACTGGTTCGAAGAACCTTATGAAGCCTACGTCGAATTAGAAGATCTTTATTCCAAACACATTCACGACCAAAGTGAACGCCGCTTTATTACCGAATTCCAGGACACTCGCGTCGGGTTGGTTGAATTAGTCGAGATCAACCATATTCACCGCCGAGCAGAATTTCAGATCATTATTGATCCCAATCATCAGGGGCAGGGTTTTGCCAGCGAAGCGGCTCGTCTGGCAATGGACTACGCTTTTTCCGTACTCAACCTTTATAAGCTGTACCTGATTGTCGATAAAGAAAACGACAAGGCTATCCATATTTACAACAAATTGGGTTTCGCAGTAGAAGCCGAGCTGAAAGACGAATTTTTCGTTAACGGCGAATATCGTAGCGTGATCCGCATGTGCATCTTCCAGCCTGAATTCCTTAAGCGCTATAAAACCAAAAACGCCGAAAGTCCCGCCATAGAAGCCCTGGGCGCAGGAGTTCTGTAATCCCCGTTGCTTTTTAAGACTAAATTATCCTCAGCTGCCCGCTGCGCCCCCGGGAGTGAGAAGCACACTGACGGGCAGCGTGGCACAGCGACTGGGTTAAGCACGACAAGGATATTGAAATGATGGACTTTCCTGTCAATCTCTCGCAATAATGCTAGAAGATACTAGGCCCCTTCCCAAAAGGCTGCGCAGGCGGAAAGATGCGTCTTGATGGGCCAGGTTTCAGGCTAAATGAATGGAGTAAAAATGGGTCAGGAAAAGCTGTATATAGATAAGGAACTGAGCTGGTTATCCTTCAATGAACGTGTATTGCAGGAAGCCGCCGATAAGAGTAATCCATTAATTGAACGTATGCGTTTTCTGGGGATATATTCGAACAATCTTGATGAATTTTATAAAGTTCGATTTGCCGACTTGAAACGCCGTATTTTGATTAGTGAAGAACAGGGTTTTATTGGCGCATCGCGCCATCTGGTCAAGAAGATTCAGGCCAAGGTCATGCGCATCGACCAGGAGTTCGATAGCCTTTACAATGACCTACTTTTGGAAATGGCTCGCAACCAAATATTTCTAATAAACGAGCGCCAAGTTTCCGAAAACCAGCAAGCCTGGTTACGTCAATATTTCAAACATCATCTTCGCCAGTACATCACCCCGATTCTGGTCAGCCAGGAAACCAACCTGGTTCAATTCCTCAAAGACGATTACACCTATTTGGCGGTCGAGATCATCCGCGGCGAAAAAATCGATTACGCGTTGCTGGAAATTCCTTCCGACAAAGTCCCGCGCTTCGTAAATCTTCCACCAGAAGCACCACGTCGTCGCAAGCCAATGATTTTGCTGGACAACATCCTGCGCTATTGCCTCGACGACATTTTCAAGGGCTTCTTTGATTACGATTCTCTAAACGCCTATTCGATGAAGATGACGCGTGATGCCGAGTACGACCTGGTCACGGAAATGGAATCCAGCCTGTTGGAACTGATGTCCTCCAGCTTAAAACAGCGCCTGACTGCCGAACCGGTACGTTTTGTCTACCAGCGCGATATGCCGGATGAAATGGTCGAACTGCTGCGCGAGAAACTGGGTATCTCCAACTATGACTCGGTAATCCCCGGCGGCCGTTACCATAACTTTAAAGACTTTATCGGTTTCCCTAACGTCGGCAAAGCCAACATGGTTAACCGCCCGCTGCCGCGCCTGCGCCATCTGTGGTTCGATAATTTCCGCAACGGTTTTGCGGCAATACGCGAGCAAGACGTGCTGCTTTACTATCCGTATTACACCTTCGAACACGTGCTCGAACTGCTGCGTCAGGCGGCCTTCGACCCTAGCGTGCTGTCGATCAAGATCAATATTTATCGCGTAGCCAAAGATTCGCGCATTATCGAATCAATGATCCACGCCGCGCACAATGGCAAAAAAGTTACCGTTGTCGTTGAATTGCAGGCTCGTTTTGACGAAGAGGCCAATATTCACTGGGCCAAGCGTCTGACCGAAGCCGGGGTGCACGTAATTTTCTCCGCGCCCGGCCTGAAGATTCACGCCAAACTATTTCTTATCTCTCGCCGCGAAGATGACGAAATTGTCCGCTATGCTCATATTGGGACCGGTAACTTTAATGAAAAAACCGCCCGTATTTACACCGACTACTCGTTACTGACCGCCGACTCCAGGATCACCAATGAAGTGCGTCGCGTATTCAACTTCATTGAAAATCCTTACCGGCCGGTAACCTTTGAACATCTGATGGTTTCACCGCAAAACTCGCGCAGCATGCTGTATGCCCTGATCGATCAGGAAATTGCCAATGCGCAGGCCGGTGAAAAATCGGGAATTACTCTAAAAATAAATAATCTGGTCGATAAAGGCCTGGTTGATCGACTTTACGCAGCGTCCAATTTTGGTGTCAAAATTCGCTTATTGATCCGCGGGATGTGTTCACTTATTCCGAATTTGCCTGGGGTCAGTGAAAATATTCAGGTCACCAGTATTGTTGACCGTTATCTGGAACACGATCGCGTTTATGTCTTTGAAAATAAAGGCGATCAAAAAGTGTTCCTTTCTTCTGCTGACTGGATGACGCGCAATATCGACTATCGTATCGAAGTTGCCGTCGCCCTGCTCGACCCGCGCCTGAAGCAGCGCGTGCTCGATCTGTTGGCGATCCAGTTTAGTGACACGGTAAAAGCAAGAATTATTGATAAAGAGCTCAGTAACCGTTATGTTCCTCGCGGAAATCGTCGCAAAGTGCGTGCGCAGGTGGCGATCTATGACTATTTGAAAGCTTTTGAACTTGAAAATCAAAAACCACCTATAGAGCCAGCCTGATGATTGTGGAGCAATATACTCATGCCGTTAAATAGCCCGATGACCGCCAAACCACAGGAAATCGCTGCGATCGACCTCGGATCCAACAGTTTCCATATGGTAATTGCCCGCGTCGTAAATGGCGCCCTCCAGGTGCTGGGTCGCCTCAAGCAGCGCGTCCATCTGGCCGACGGCCTGGATCAGAACAATGTACTAAGCGAAGAAGCGATGCAGCGCGGTCTGGACTGTCTGGCGCTGTTCGCCGAGCGTTTGCAGGGTTTCCCTGCCGATAACGTGACCATTGTAGGCACCCATTCACTGCGTCAGGCGGTTAATGCCGAAGAATTCCTGCAACGCGCCGCCGAGCTGATTCCTTATCCGATCGAGATTATCTCCGGTCAGGAAGAAGCGCGCCTGATCTTCATGGGCGTAGAACATACCCAACCCGAAAAAGGCCGCAAGCTGGTTATTGACATCGGCGGTGGTTCTACCGAGCTGGTCATCGGCGAAGACTTCGAGCCTCTGCTGGCAGAGAGCCGCCGTATGGGCTGTGTCAGCTTCGCTCAGCTGTTTTTCCGTGGCGGTGAAATCAATCGCAGCAACTTTAAACGCGCTCGTCTGGCAGCCGCTCAGAAGCTTGAAACACTGGCGTGGCAGTATCGCCTGCAAGGCTGGCAGTATGCGCTGGGCGCTTCCGGGACGATCAAGGCCACCCATGAGGTGCTGGTCGAAATGGGCGAGAAAGACGGGCTGATCACCGCCGAACGTCTGGAAATGTTGGCGACTGAAGTGCTGAAGTTTAAAAACTTCAGCGCGCTGAGCCTGCCGGGCCTGTCAGAAGACAGACAATCGGTATTCGTGCCGGGACTGGCTATTCTTTGCGGCGTATTTGATGCGTTGGCGATCAAAGAGCTGCGCCTGTCTGACGGCGCGCTGCGCGAAGGCGTGCTGTATGAAATGGAGGGTCGCTTCCGTCATCAGGATATCCGCAGCCGCACGGCAAAGAGCCTGGCCGACCATTATAATATTGACCGTGAACAGGCGCGTCGGGTGCTGGAGACCACCGAGGCGCTATACACGCAGTGGTTGGCGCAGAATCCGTCTCTGGCGCAGCCGCAGCTCGAATCGCTGCTGAAATGGGCTTCGATGCTGCATGAAGTGGGCCTCAGCATTAACCATAGCGGCATGCATCGCCATTCTGCTTACATTTTGCAGAACTCAAACTTGCCGGGATTCACTCAGGAGCAGCAAACGCTGCTGTCCACGCTGGTACGCTTCCATCGCAAGGCAATTCGTCTCGACGATTTACCGCGCCTGAACCTGTTTAAGAAGAAGCATTATCTGCCGCTGATCCAGCTGCTACGTTTGGGTGCGCTGTTGAATAATCAACGCCAGTCCACGACCCAGCCGGAAACGCTGCGTCTGACCACCGATGACAATCATTGGACCCTGCGCTTCCCGGCCGGATTTATGGCGCAGAACAACCTGGTGCAGCTCGATTTTGAACGTGAGCAAAACTATTGGAATGATGTCACCGGTTGGAAACTGATGCTTGAAGAGGAAGACGGCGAGGAAGAAAAGCAGGAATAACTGTCTTTTGGTGTCATTCAGCACCAGTAACGGCAAGGATGCTGTTACCTTAAAGATGCCAGTATGCGTAAAAAAATAAAATAAGCAGAAGGAATCTGAATGCCAGAAATAAAAACACAAAATCACTCGCAAAAATTGGCGCAAGTCCGCCAGCACATTCTCGACTTACTGTTAAATGATGATGACCTGGCCGACAGCATTCTCGGCGAGAAGACCCCCGAAAGCCGCACCTCCGTTTTAATGGATCAAACCGCTGACCTCCGCGCCAGCATCGCCCCGCTCCACGCCGCCGACCTCGCCGACATTCTTGAAGCCCTTCCAGAACGCCAACGCCTGGCTCTGTGGAGCCTGGTTGACATTACCTCGCGAGGTAAAGCTCTGGTTGAAGCTTCTGAAACCGTTTGGGACAGTCTGATTGAGGAGATGAGCGATAAAGACCTGTTGCGCGCCATCTCGCTGCTGGATCTCGACGATCAGGTTTATCTGGCCGAGCATCTTCCACGGGATCTGACGGGCCGCGTACTGACGTCACTGGAGCCGCGTCAACGGGAAAAAGTCCGCGAGGTTATGAAGTTTGGTAAAACCTCGGTCGGCCGGATTATGGATTTTGAGCTGTTGACCATTCGTCCCGACGTCACACTCGCCGCCGTGCAACGTTATCTGCGATTTCGCAAAACCATCCCCAAAGGCAGCGACAAGCTGTTCGTGACCGATCGCAATAACCTGCTGCTGGGTGAACTGCCGCTGACTACCGTGCTGCTCAATGCGCCACTGCAGCGCGTTGCCGAGGTAATGAATGATGACCCAACCAGCTTTAGCCCCAACGACAAAGCCGAAGATGCAGCCGGTGCGTTTGAACGTTATGACCTGATTACCGCGCCGGTGGTCGATCTGAAAGGCAAGCTGATGGGCCGCCTGACGGTTGAGTCGATCGTAGATTTCGTCAATGAAGACTCCGACACCAACATTCGCCGTATGGGGGGGTTAAGCCCGGAAGAGGACGTGTTTTCACCAGTGGGAAAAGCGGTAAAAAATCGCTGGACCTGGCTGGCTATCAACCTGTGTACCGCCTTTGTGGCTTCGCGGGTCATCGGCCTGTTCGAGCATACAATTTCACAGCTGGTCGCGCTGGCGGCGCTGATGCCGATTGTCGCAGGGATTGGCGGTAATACCGGTAACCAGACAATCACCATGATTGTGCGCGGGCTGGCGCTGCATCAGGTGCAACTGGGCAATATGCCGTTTCTGCTGCTAAGGGAACTGGGCGTGGCGTTAATTAACGGCCTGATTTGGGGCGGTCTGATGGGCGTTGTTACTTGGTTACTGTATGGGAATATGGCGATGGGCGCGGTAATGACATTAGCGATGGTATTGAATTTGCTGGTCGCCGCGTTGATGGGCGTGCTCATTCCGTTAACGATGGTGCGTTTGGGGCGCGACCCGGCGTTGGGGTCTAGTGTGATGATTACTGCACTGACAGACACTGGCGGATTTTTTATTTTCCTCGGTCTGGCCACTCTCTTCCTGCTGTAACCCTCTGCTCTATCAACACTTACTCTGCAAGCCGCTCCCTGACAGCAGGGAGCGATGTGGTCTATCCCAACATACTCGCAGCTAACTTCCTGTCAAACACCTGGCAAGTTAGTGGTGCGTTCTCATGCCCGCAGCAAACATCAGGATATGGAATGCGCAGGCCACGACGAACAGGGCGAACACGCTGCCACCGTAGATCAGCACTAACCAGGAAATTTTTTTCCAGAAGGAGACACTTTTCGCAGGAACGGTATTGTCATCCATCTGTTGAATAGTAATAAGACTTTTCATTCAGTCCTCCAATCTTATAAACGAAGGGGCAAGGCTGTAACCCTGCCCCCGGTGATTACTTTAACACGTTATCAGTGGTAACCCTGGTCCGGCGTTACTTTGCCGCGGAACACATGGTAGCCCCAGAAGGTGTAGAACAAGATGATTGGGATAATGAACAGCGCACCCACCAGGATGAAGCCCTGACTTGCCGGAGGCGAAGCTGCCTGCCAGAAAGTGATGGAAGGTGGAATGATGTTCGGCCATACGCTGATACCCAAACCGCTATAACCCAGGAATACCAGAATCAGGGTCAGAACGAAGGGTGAGTAGTGTGCGTTACGGTTAACCGCTTTCACAATAAAGAATGACACAACAAGCACCAAAACAGGCACTGGCAGGAACCAGAACAGGTTAGGTGTGCTGAACCAACGATGTGCGATGTCGGCATGGGTCATTGGCGTCCAGATACTGACTACCGCCAGCACTGCAAGCAGTACGAACAGCAGTGGCTTAGCCAGGTCATGCATACGCTGTTGCAGGCTGCCTTCAGTTTTCAGGATAAGCCAGGTACAACCCAACAGAGCGTAAGCAACAATCAGGCCCAGGCCGCAGAACACGGTGAACGGCGTCAGCCAGTCCATCGCACCACCGGCGTATACGCGGTTAACAACCGGCAGACCGTCGATGAACGCGCCCAGAACAACACCCTGACAGAAGGTCGCAACAACTGAACCCCAGATAAAGGATTTGTCCCAGATATGACGCTTCTCTTCGCTCGCCTTGAAACGGAATTCAAAAGCGACGCCACGGAAGATCAGACCAAACAGCATGATAGTCAGCGGCATTGCCAGCGCGTCAAGGATGACAGAGTAAGCCAGTGGGAACGCACCATAAAGGCCCGCACCACCCAGTACCAGCCAGGTTTCGTTGCCATCCCAAACAGGGGCAACGGTGTTCATCATAACGTCACGGTCTTCGCTCTTTTTAACGAACGGATACAGCAGACCAATACCTAAATCGAAACCATCCATTACGACATACATCATGATGCCGAATACGATAATGACGAACCAGATCAGCGGTAAATCGATACCCATTATCAGCTCCTTAACTTAATTTTTCATCTACAGCAGACAGAGGACGAGCTGGGGTACGTTGTTTACCCGGGCCACCATCTTCATGATGTTCGCCTTCGTGCTCCTGAGGACCTTTCTTGATCAGACGCATCATGTAGCCGTAGCCCACGCCGAATACTGAACAGTAGATCACTACGAAAGCAATCAGGGTAATGCTCATGTGCACGACGCCGTGCGCAGAAACCGCGTCGCTGGTGCGTTGCAGACCGTAAACAACCCATGGTTGACGACCCACTTCAGTGGTAATCCAACCCGCCAGCAGAGCAATCAGACCCGTAGGTCCCATCAGCAGCATGAAGCGCAGGAACAGTTTGTTGTCGTACAGTTTGCCGCGTTTACGCATGTACAGACCGACGAAACCAGACAGGATCATCAGCATGCCCAGACCCGCCATGATGCGGAATGTCCAGAAGATGATGGTTGAGTCAGGACGGTCTTCTTTAGGGAATGACTTCAGCGCAGGGATCTGCTTAGTCAGACTGTGCGTCAAGATGATGCTTCCCAGATCTGGAATTTCAATCTTGTACTTGGTCTCTTCAGCATTCATGTCAGGCCAGCCAACCAGCACCAGCGGAGAAGGATTCTTGTCTGGGTTTTCCCAGTGACCTTCAATCGCAGCGATTTTAGCTGGCTCGTATTTCAGCGTGTTCAGACCGTGCGCATCACCTAC
>CAWUIY010000056.1:0-19982 GCA_963922555.1 uncultured Serratia sp.
GGTATCAGACCGCCGGTCAGGCCAAACAAAATTACCTGACCGGTGGTGACGTCCCGATTAGCAAAACGCCTTTTGATATCATTGGCATGCGCTTTCTCATGAGCATCCTGATATTCCTTCGAGGAAACGTCTAGCCCTTCCAGTCCAGCATGAGAATGAAGATGTTCTGAAAATTCAACGTCATAGTCATGAGAATGACCTGCATGGCCAAGCGATAGTCGGGCGCTGAACTCGTGGGGCTTTTGCACCGCACGCACCGACTGCAAAAAGCCGTCTTTCTGTTCAAACTCGAAGATTTGTGGGAACCCTTTTGCACGACGCGTCGTCACTGTGACCGATTTTGCACTCCAGCTTTGACCCGTGAGTGTTTTCAGGCACCAGCGCGACTGCCCTTCTTGCTCGATAATCGACAGCGTGATCTGACCATGCCCGGTGTCTATCAGCTTTGAATCCTCAGTATCGCGATGTGCCTCGGCAAGACGCTGTTCGGCTTTCCACTGCTGCTCGCCGTGCCAGGTTCGCCAGAACATCCAGGTGGCAGTCAGCAAGATAATGACTGCCGAGATGACCTGAAAATAGGGCTCTGTGGCTTCGGCTGTGAATTTATGGCTCAAATACATGCCGCCAAAGGCAATTAACCAGACAATGGCAGTATGGGAAAGCGTGGCCGCTAATCCCAGATAAACCGCCTGCCTGACCGTACCGCGAATAGCGACGATAAACGCGGCCATCATGGTTTTAGAATGTCCCGGCTCAAGTCCGTGTAAAGCTCCTAGCAGGATAGCGCTGGGAATAAACAGCCAGGCATTACCGATGCCAGACTGTAAAAGTGCAGAAAAATCGGTCATATGATCCTCAAAGGTATTTAGTAATTTCTTTAAACTCGCGAATAACGTCGGCAGACACTTCGCCATCCTGGATAGCGTGATCGAGGCAGTGGTCGAGATGATCGTGTATCAGCACTTTCTTGGCATTGATGATCGCCTTTTCCACTGCGTGAAGCTGCTGAGCAATATCAAGGCAGGTACGCTGATCTTCGAGCATTTTTATCGTACTCGTTAAGTGGCCTGACGCGCGTTTCAGGCGTTTGATGATTTCCGGGTGGCTTTCATGACCGTGCATCTTTTTCATATCCTATCGGGGGGGATAGGATGAGATTAATCTAGGTTTCCGGGCTTATCAACGAATCTGTTAAAACGGATGGAATTGACTGCGAAATCAAACGTTTTTTTGGCACTGATCTCGGATCTGACGTCTGATGGGTTGGCTTAGAGAAGTGATAATGAATAAAGATTTTGGCAGGGAAGGTTTTATAGGCGACCATTGCCGCCCGAAATAAAATCAAGGTGGATCGGCAGAAATGAGGTCTTAGGTGGTCACGTCTATCCAGGTGGCACCGGTGATACTTGCCAGTTTGGCGGGTGTAATGCGCACCCCGGAATTGACACTGCCTGCAGCGGGAAGCACCTCTTCATAACTGTTAAGGCTATGATCGCAATAAATTTTTACTTCATCGGCCGCAGCGAAAGGACAGACTCCACCCGGTGGATAACCCGTTAAAGCTTCGACATCTTCTGATGGCAGCATGCGGGCTTTTACGCCAAACAGCTGTTTATATTTCTTGTTATCGATACGAGCCGTACCGGCCATCACTAGCAACACAACTTCGTCGTTTACCCGGAAAGACAAGGTTTTAGCTATCTGCCCGCTTTCGACTTCAAAAGCCTCCGCAGCCTGAGCAACGGTTGCCGTGGATTTTTCCAGCACCTCAACTTTTGCCTCAGGTGCATGCTCAGCAAGAAATTGCTGCACGCGCTCAACGCTCATTTTCGCTCCCTATTCTCTTTGTTAATCAACGATAATATTGATAATAACGCCTAACTTGCAGGACGCATATTGATTTAAATTCATCCCCATGCGCGATTTTGCAGGACAACCCTGTACGATACATCTCATCGCTAAGATTTAAATTTGTGACTGGGCGCGCGATACGCAATGTGCAGGGAAACATGGCTAATCCTTATAAAACATAAAAATGTCATTATAAGCTAGCAGCTTACTTTGCAGGATGGATTAGCCGGTATACATAAAGTGGTATTTGTTTTTAAAACAATCAACCACCGCTCTGCTTCAAATACTCGATATATTTAGCCATTCCCTCGCGCAATGGGGTGAAACGTGAGGTATAACCCGCTGCACGGATTTTGGTGATATCCGCTCGTGTGTAATATGCGGCCTTATTTTTGAAAATATCAGGGAAAGGGGCGAATTTAATATTTTTAGTTTTTTCAGAGAGATCAAATGCTGTTTCGGCAATTGTCAGGAATGAGTTTGCAACGCCGGTTCCCACATTGTAGATACCGGAATGGGGGCGGGAGACTAATAACCATTGAATGACATGGGTGACATCATCGATATAAATAAAATCGCGAAACTGTTCGCCGTCTTTATATTCTGGTAATTCGGATTTATACAGCGTGACCTGGTCATCTTTCAATACTGAATAGCAGATTTTACCTACCGAGCTTTTGACCTTGCCTTCATGAAACTCACCCGGTCCATAGACATTAAATAACTTCAACCCGTACCAGTGCTCAGGTGTCTTAACATCTTGATTTTCGACGTCACGAGCGACGCGCAGATCAAAGATATTTTTGCTCCAGCTGTAAAGATTCAGTGGATTAAGCGTGTTTAGAAAGCGCGGTGACTGGTGATCTTTAAATCCGCTCGATCCATCCCCATAGGTTGAAGATGATGAGGCATAAATAAACGGCACGTTATTTCTAGAGCAGAATTCCCAGAGAATAACTGAACGTGAGAAATTGTTTTCCAAAACATCATCAGCGTCAACGGCGCGAGTAGAAGACTTTGCTCCCAAATGAATAACCGCATCGAGCTTAGGGTTCTTTTCGATCCAGGCGTTGAGTTTGCTGAGGGGGATAAAATCACTAAACTCACAGTGACTGATTTTTTTCCACTTTTCATCACAACCCATAGTGTCGCAAATAACCACATCGGTAATACCGGCTTTATTTAAAGCTGATAATACGTTTGAGCCAATGAATCCTGCAGCACCCGTTAATAAGATCATGATAATCCTGGTCTATTAATACATCGTTGATAATGAGATGAATTGTAAGCGGCAGAATGTACCATGAAAAGTGCTAGCAAACCTATAAGCGATTTCTTAAAAACGGTTATAAAATTGTCCAACCGAAAATTTCATTGATCTAAATCAAATTTGATAAAACTGATTGATTTAAAAGATTATATTTAGGTGATTGTTATTTATGCATTTAGAAAGATATACACTTATTTACGGTATTTAATATTATCTACGATAATTCTTATTTGACGAGCCAGCTTATATAACAGGCCCGTCATTATTATTAAATTATTCGTATTAATTAGTTAGCCAAAAATTGCTCAAGCTGCTCAAGTTTTTCGCGATAAGGCGCTCTCAATCGCAAACTCGATTCACCCGCCGGGCTTTGCTCGACCACCGCTTTAGCATGGCTGAAACGCAGGAAACCGTGAATACCGTGATATGCCCCCATTCCTGACGGCCCCACCCCACCAAATGGCAGATTTTCCACTGATGAATGGGTCATAATATCGTTAATAACCAGCCCACCCGAAGTGGTCATATCAGCCATACGACGTTGGTTTTCTGCATTTTCACCAAAGTAATAGGCCGCTAGCGGGCGAGCATGGGCGTTAATATACGCTACGGCTTCCGACTCGTGCTGATAGCTTTTCAGTGGCAGTACTGGGCCAAACACTTCTTCTTGCATAACGCGCATGTCGTCGGTGGCATTTAGCACCAGCACGGTTGCCATTTTACGGCTAGCTGCGTCGTAGGCAGCCTCGCCCTGCGGCGCCAGCGATATAATAGTCGCTCCCTTGCTTTTAGCATCTTCGAGCAGCGCAATCTGGCGCTCAAAATGGGCGTCGCATACCAGCGAGGTGTAATCGCCATTGGCGATCAAGGTTGGAAACGCCTGCTGCATAAATTCGCGCGCGTGACTGACAAACTCATCCTGAGCGCCTTCAGGCAACAGAACATAGTCAGGCGACATGCAGATCTGACCGGCATTAAAGGTTTTAACCGTCAACGTACGCTCTACGGCGGTGCGCAGATCGGCATCTGAAGCCACCAGCACAGGTGATTTTCCACCCAGCTCAAGCGTTACCGGCACCAAATTCTCGGCTGCAGCGCGCATCACATGGCGCCCCACCGCGGTACTGCCGGTGAAAATAAGATGGTCAAATTTCTGAGCGCTAAATGCCGCCCCCATATCTGCTTCACCCAACACGGTGGTCAGCTCTAAGGGGTCAAAATACTGGCTTACCAGCTTCGCCAACAGCGCCGAGGTGCGCGGTGTTAATTCAGAAGGCTTAAACATCGCACGGTTACCGGCAGCAAACACACCCGCCAGCGGTGAGAAAGCCAGATTTAACGGGAAGTTCCATGGCACGATAATACCCACCAGACCCAATGGCTGAAACTCGATGCGTGCCTGCATGCCCGGCATCGGCTCGCTGTTTTCGCTAGTCTGCATCCACTGCGCCACGTTTTCCTGCGCATACTGTAATGACTTGATAGACATACCAATATCAGCAGCCAGTGACTGGTAGCGGCTGCGATTGCCATAGTCGGCGCTGATAGCCTCGACGAGTTCATGATGATTTTCCTGAAGCAGTCGTTCGGCGCGCTGCAGGCGGTCAAGACGCAGCTCGAGGCTGGCTGGCCCCTCTTCGATATGCGCCTGTTTCATGGCTGCAACAACCTCTGGGAGCTGGTCTATGCTGATGTTTTGGTATTCATTACTCATAATTTTCTCTCATTGCTTATTCAGGCTGTTAATGGAAAGCCACGGGCCTTCCGCATAGCAAACTAGCCTGGCGGATTGATTAATGCGCTTCCTGGAGGGTCATTGATTTAAAGCCTGATTCTGAATGTCAGTATCAAAGGTTAAAACAATAACAGACCAGTCGTCTAGAAAACCAAAACAGTCTCTACCCCCTGAATTATGATGTCAATGGATTTTTGAAAATGCCTTTCTGGCTGCCGGGTAAGTCAGTCAACATGAGGCTGGGCTTAAACTAGACGATTGGTCTAGTGGGTGATATGATCGCCACTATGAAACATGCTTATGATGATACCCGACAGCACATACTTGATACCGGTTACCGAATGATGGCGGTGAAGGGCTTTACCAGCGTAGGGCTCAACGAATTGCTGCAAACGGCCGGCGTGCCTAAAGGTTCGTTTTACCACTATTTCAAGTCTAAAGAACAATACGGCCAGGCTCTGCTGGAGGATTACTTCCGCACTTACCTTGCCGCGATGGACAGGCGCTTTTCCGATCCAACATGCTGCGCCCGCGATCGCCTGATGGGTTATTGGCAACACTGGCAGGAGCGCTATTCTTACGACTGCACATCACAGACCTGCGATGCGCTGGAATGCCTGGTGGTAAAACTCAGCGCCGAAGTGGCCGACTTGTCCGAAGCCATGCGCCTGACGCTGCGTGAAGGAACCGGCCAGGTTATCGACTTGCTTAGCACCTGCATCAAGCAGGGCCAGCAAGACGGCTCCCTGCCGGTTACCGACGCCCGCCAAACTGCTTCGGCACTCTACCAACTGTGGCTCGGAGGCAGTCTTCTTAACAAACTTCATCGCGACGGCAAATCTCTCGAACAGTCGATGATCGCCACAAAATCGATTCTCGGCATCGAGGCATAAAGGAAGCTTTCCTTCGCTACATCTGCCGGGTTGTTGCAAAATCAGTAATAACTGCACGATTTCGCGACAACCTCGATCCCTGTGCGGACCTTGATCACACTCTGGTAACCCCTTCCCGCTATTTCATTGCTGCTACCGGCATTTGTCTCCTATACCTTGATTAAAAGGAAGGAGAACAACATGGCCTGTCTGGCGGATAAACCCGGTATTGAACGCGCGAATAAAATCAGCAAAATGCAGCATCTCGGTGCGACGCCAGTGGTGATTGTTGGCGGCGGTATCAACGGGATCAGCACCTTTCGTGAACTGGCCTTGCAGGGCATTCCCGTTATTATGGTGGAGCAAGGCGACTGGTGTCAGGCGGCCAGCGGTGCACTGTCACGGATGATCCACGGCGGGCTGCGTTATCTGGAAACCGGTGAGTTTTCCCTAGTCAAAGAATCGGTACAGGAACGCGATCGTTTACTCAAGAATGCGCCGCATTATGTCGCGCCGTTGCGTACCACCGTGCCTATCGACAGTTGGGGCGGTGGCCTGATTAATGCCGGTAAACGCTTTTTACGCCTTAGCGAGCGCCCTTCTCGTCGCGGTGCCCTAATCATCAAAACAGGTCTTTCAATGTATGACCTTTATACGCGTCAATACGGAACGATGCCGCGCCACCGGCTGAATAATCAGCAAGAAACGCGCCAGCGCTGGCCAGATTTTGCCGATTGGGCCACCTGTATCGCCACGTATTACGATGCGTGGATAAGCGCCCCGGAAAGGCTCGGGGTCGAGCTAATCCTCGACGCCGAACAGGCTAATCCACAGGCGTTGGCGCTGAACTATATCAAGCTGGTTACCAGCGACGGAGAGAAACTGACATTTGAGGACAGGCTCAGCGGCGAGCGGTTTACCCTCAGCCCGCACGTGGTCGTCAACGCCACCGGCGCATGGATTGATCGCCTCAACAGTGCCCTGTTGCAAAGCACGTCAACCAAAAAACTGATTGGTGGTACCAAAGGCTCACACCTGATAATCCGCCATCCGCAGCTGTTCAACGCGCTTAATGGCGAGATGGTTTATTACGAAAATCAGGAAGGCCGAGTCTGCATTATGTTCCCCTGGTACGACAACGTGCTGGTTGGCTCCACTGATATCCGCATTGATAATCCTGATGACGTGGCCTGCGACGCGGAAGAACAACGCTATATTCTGCAATCGTTGAAATTTGTTTTTCCCAAATTCGACGTCAGCGATCGCGACGTGCTCTATACCTTCAGCGGCGTTCGCCCCCTGCCCGTCAGCGACAGTAAAATTAGCGGCAAAATCTCGCGCAATCACTCCCTGGTACTGCTGCCCCCTGAAGCGGGGCGCGATTTTTCTACCCTGTGTCTGGTGGGTGGCAAATGGACAACTTTCCGTAAATTCGGTGAACAAGCGGCCGATAAAGTCATGCATCTGATTGGTGAGCGACGCAAAGTCAGTACCACAGATTTGTCGATAGGCGGCGGCAAAGGCTATCCCGCGCCGGAGAGAAAAGCGGCCTGGATCCAGCTCACCAGCAAGCAGTCGGGATTGTCCATCGACCGAATCAGCCAGCTGCTGGCTCGCTATGGCACTCGCGCCGCCGATATGGCCCGCTTTATGTGCCTTGATCCCGATACACCCCTCAAATACTACGCCGATTACAGCCGCAACGAGCTGCGTTATCTGATCCATCATGAACAAGTGCAGAGCCTTGAAGACCTGCTAGTACGGCGCACGCCGATGGCAATCAGCGGAGCGCTGACCCCGGAGCGCGTCGAGGAAATCGCGACGCTGCTTGGGGCCGAGCTGGGTTGGGACGCCGAGCACACTGCGCAGCATCTTGCTGCCACGCTTTCACGCCTTGCCAGCCTGCACGGGCTGACCGGGCTATATCCGCTGCCATTTTCAGAGGGAATCAGTCATGTCAGCAACGCATAAAGTCAGACTTAATAGATTGTTTAACAATGGCAAATGCCTCGATGTTGCCATCGACCACGGCATCGCCAACGAGCCGGATTTCCTGATTGGACTCGAAGACATCAGCAGCGTGATGACCAGCCTGATTGCCGCCCAGCCTGACGCCATTCAGGTTAACTATGGTCAGGCGGATTTGTTGCAGCAGCAGGCACAAAAGAAACCGGCGCTGGTACTGCGCACCGACGTGGGTAATGCCTATAACGCTGCACGCCATCGCGAGATGTGGGCAGTGCTGCATAATCCCGATGAGCCGATCCTCGCCGCGCTACAAATGGACGCCGCCGCGGTGGTTGTCAATCTGTACATGATCCCCGACGAACCGGGCATTTTCCGCCAGTGCGTCGAGAACATTGGCCGACTGCGCCACGCCTGCGAGAAATACGCCATGCCGCTGATGATAGAGCCGCTGGTTATGGCTCCAGCCGGTCAGGGCGCGGCTTACGGATCATTGGGGGACGTCAGCAAAATTGTCCCGCTGGTACGCCTGGCCCGCGAACTGGGGGCCGATATTATCAAGGCTGATCCAACCGATAACGTCGAAGAGTTTCATCGCGTGGTTGAGGCGGCCCGATGCCCAACGCTGGTTCGCGGCGGCGGCAAAGGCGAGCTTGCTGCGGTGCTGGACAAAACCGCTGCGCTGATGGCGCAAGGGGCGTCCGGTATGGTGTATGGCCGCAACGTCTACCAGCACAGCAATCCTTCGCAAGTAGTCAAGGCGCTGATGGCAATCATTCATCAGGGCGCGAGCGGTGCCGACGCGCTGGAGATTTATCAGCGTTACTAGTCGGTGATTAAACCTGGCGCTTGAGCCGTGCGCCGCAAACACTTGATTGCGGGGTGATTATGAATAGGTGCTTATTAGGGATCGACGCAGGCAATACCATGATCAAGGCGGTGCTGTTTGATTTACAAGGCAGCGTCTTGTCGGTCGCCGAGTGTGCGGGTGAAACTTTACGCCCGCAGGAAGGGTTTGCCGAACGGCCGATTGAGGATATTTATCACGGCGTTACCCAGGCAATAAGAGCGTGCCTGGCAAAGGCCCCGCAGCCAGATTTACAGGTGATTGCCGTGGGTGCCGCGGGTCACGGCAACGGGCTTTATGCCCTGAACCGGCAGCGTCAACCCCTGTTGGGCATTCAGTCGATTGATCATCGTGGCGCGGATTTAGTGCATCAGCTCGAACTGAGCGGCCATGATCTCGCCATCTATCAACGTTCGCTGCAAAAACCCTGGGCTGCGGCAACCCCGGTGCTGATAAGCTGGCTGAAACAGCATCAGCCCGACGTCTATCGTCACATCGGTCACTTGCTGTTGGCCAAAGACGTGATCGCCTTCTTCCTTAGTGGCGCTATTTCCAGCGACTATTCTGACGCCGCCGGGGCTGGATTGCTCAACTATCAAACCCGTGATTACGACAGCCAGCTGATGTCTTTATACGATATTGAAGATGCACTCGCTCTCCTGCCACCGCTTAATGAATCCTGTGATGTCGTGGGCCATATCACGACGCAGGCGGCCGCACTGACCGGCTTACCGGCCGGGATCCCCGTGATCGCCGGAATTTTTGACGTCGTTGCCAGCGCGGTGGGATCCGGTGTGGTGCACAGCGGAGAAGCATCAATCGTCGCCGGAACCTGGAGCATCAATCAGGTGGTGGTCGAGAAACCGGAATATCTGCGTCCGGTATTTATGAATTCAATGATTGAGCGCGACAGCTTTATGGCGATAGAGGCCAGCGCTACCTCGGCGGCCAATCTCGACTGGTTCCTGCGCGAATTTGACGACGGGCGATCAGGCCAGGGCGCGGCGCGCAGCAGTGATATCGTCGCCAGCGTAACGCCAAATAATCATTTACCGCTTTATCACCCCTATCTCTATTCAGGGCGCAAAGCGGGTCCGGCGAAAGCGGGCTTTTACGGCCTCGGCGGCTGGCATACCCGTGCCGATATGCTTTATGCGCTGTTCGAAGGCGTCACTTTTGCCCACCGCGCGCACATTGACCGCCTTCGCGCGGCGGGGATCCCGTTTTCGCGTGCCACCTTGTCCGGCGGCGCTGCGCGCAGCTGTATCTGGCCGCAAATGTTTGCCGATGTGTTGGGCATCCCGATCCGCGTTACAGAGTGCAAAGAGACCGGCGCACTGGGCGCGGCCATCTGTGCTGGGGTGGGCGTGGGTATCTGGGCCAATTTATCAGCCGGGGTTGCACAGGCGGTGAATGTGACGGCGCAGCCCTTTATGCCGAATGCTGATAGTTTCGCTTTCCATGAACCTCGCTATCGTTTGTTTAAAAGGCTCGAGACTTTAATGGCTGAGCTTTGGCAGGCCAACGAATCGATCGATGCCTGATCTTCCTCTTACCGGCCAGCGGTATCCTCGCTGGCCCTTTTGGTGCATTTTTGCACTACCCTGATCCTGGCCTTTCCCAAAAGATCGCCCTTTTTTATTCAGCGCAATCTATCCCCTTGATTATCAACAATTGAATATAAATTAACCGATTGGCATAACTGTTGCATTTAATTAGTTAATTAATTAAATGCACGATTTTACGGCGTAATTTACCCATCAGGAGAAAGGTTATGACGGTTGATGAAGTGATCGCGCGTTTCGAGCAGGAACGCGAAAAAATCTGGTTCGAGCAGCCGACTGAAATTGCCGACCTTGGCAAAGGCATTGTTCCCCGTGGCACCGGCGCTCGCGGGCAGTATCTGAGCACCATTATTTTTGCCGAAGGCGAAGCCCGTACTTTAGCTGATGAAATGCTGTGGGGGCTGATTCGCGTGGCCGAAGACAGCGCGGACGCAGATCTGAAAACGTTGCAACTGTTGATCAAAGAGATCATTGGATACAAGGCCGATTTCTTTGACTTCGTGAGCCTGCCAGAGGCAGCGAAAATGGTGCATTTGTACGTTGCCACTGCAGAAAGCTGTACCAGTCTCGATGAGCTGGCTCGGCTTTCTCACGCCGCGCTGTCGTGGGCCAACCGTTTACACATGTGGGTCGATTTCATTCTTCCTTGGGGCCTCGGCGACGGCTTCCGTCGCGTTAAAGCCTAATCACTTATTTTCAGCCTAATCAGGGGGATGCATGAAATTACAAATGTCCGTGGCCGGCGAAGCCGTCTGCGTTATCGAAGTCTGGGAAGATAAGGTGCCCAATCTGGCAAAAGAGCTGCGCGCCAAGTTGCCGATGACCAGTATTTTGCAACACGGCAAACTGATCGGCGATATGGTGTTCTTCACTATGCCTATTGTCGCGCCGTGGGAAAATAAGTTTAAAACGGAAGAAGTCGGCAGAATGCGCCGCGAGCAGTATGGCGTCTGCACCGGTTCGGTATGCTTCTACAGCCCGCGCCAACAGTTTTGTGTGGTCTACGGCGACGACACCGCCGAAGAACCGCTTCCGATTTCCTATATTGGCGAGGTGATCGAAGGCTCGTTACAGCTGCGCGTCACTGGTCTGGAAACCTGGTTCGATCAGGGCCGCACTGTCACCCTGGCGATTATTGAGTAACGGCGGATGGGCGGCGGCGCAGTGGCAAAACGCCGCCCACCCCTTTTTGCCGACAGCAGCGCTAATTTTCCAGCAATTCCCGCATCGCGGCTTCAATCTGCTCCGACTCTTTGACGAACCTTCCCGGAGCGCCCGCGCAGTGTCCATAGGGTGATTCCAACGGCAACCATTCGCCGATCCCAACCGGCAACTGCTCAAACTCCAGCCCGGCCTCTTCAGCGGTAAAATACTGGTCCGTGCTGCCCGGCATCACAATAGTTTTGGCACTAACCTTGCCGATTTCCTCAAAACTGACATGACCTCCCTGCCAGGTTTTCAGCATTGCCAGCAAATCGTTGGCATCCCAGTTTTGATGGCTTTGCTCCCAGTTTCGCAATAATGACTCCATCGAGTCGAAGCCAAGCTGGCGATACAGCCCGTCACGGAAGAACTCGGCACTATAGGCCCAGCCTGCATAATTACGGCCAAACGCCGCTAAACCGGTCAGCGGCGGAGACTGATAACGGCCTCCTTCATAAGCAACATCTGCCTGGAGCGCGGCTTTTATGCCTTCAAGAAATAGGTGATTCAATGGCCAGCAACGCGCGGTGCCGCAGATGGGTAATAGAGCGTTGACCTGTTGCGGATAACTCACCGCCCACTGCCACGCCTGCATCGCGCCCATTGACCAGCCAGATATCAGGGCAAAGGCATTGATGCCTAAAAGCTGGCTTAGCTGATACTGCGCGCGAACGTTATCTTTTATCGATATCTCCGGGAAATTCGCTCCCTGCTGGGGTCCCGCATGGCTCGGTGAACTGGAAAGGCCGTTACCAAACATGTTGGTCAATAGAATAAAATAACGAGACGGATCCAGCGCCTTGCCCGGCCCAATCAGCTTGAGATAATTACGATGTGATCCGGTGTAATAGCTGGTGATCAGAATAGCATTATTGCCCTGCGCATTGAGTTCACCAAAGGTTGCATAGGCCAGCGAAGCCTGCTGCAAAACCTCACCGCTTTGCAGAGGAAAATCGCCCAATAAAAACTGCTGATAGTCCTGCATTTTCCAGCTCCTTAGGTTCTCGAAAGATAAAGTCAATAACCTGCTAATTAATTAACTAGTTAACTTATTGAGATGACAAGGGTTTTAAAATCGCCTCATAAAATGCCTATAAATCATTTCATTATGTTATTTGGTCATGCGAAACTGACTGTACTCTTATTATGCAGCATTTAAACAGGATGGCGAATGAAGGAACCCAGAGTCTCGACCCGTACTGGCGCGACGGACAAGCCTGCAAAAAAAAATCAGAGCGATGTTGCAGCGATTTTACTCGACTCGGCCTTCGACCTGTTTGCTAATCAAAACTACTCTTCGGTGCGAATCAAAGATATCGCCAAGGCCACCGGTCTAAACTCGGCGCTTATTTACTATTACTTTGGTTCTAAAGAGGATTTATTCCTGAAGGTGATTGAGGCCGCGGTGGAAAAAGCCTTCCTGCAGTTTGATACCATCACCGCCAACTCTGCCACGCCTAAACAGGTGTTGTTCTCATGGATTGAGATTCACATTTTGCAGTTCACCCTGATGCAAAAGCTGGCCAAAATCAGCCTTGATTACGCCAATACCCACGAGCATCTGACCAACATTGATAAAGCGATCAAGAAGTTTTACGAGAAAGAGTCGGTAGTGCTGAAAAACACCCTTAAAGACGGTATTACTGCGGGGGAGTTTCGCGACGTTAACCCGGCGGACATGTCGATGTTTATCTCAACCTTCCTCGACGGCGTCCTGTTCCGCACGGTGATGTTCCCCAACTTTAAATATAAACACGCGATTAACTGCATGCGCGAGTTTGTATTGGAACACCTGGAACGCTGATTGGCGGCTGAGTTTCTTCAATATCATTCTACCGAGTACATGCTTAGCTGGCTCATAAACCGCGGTCCTTGAGTCTCTCCCGCATAAGTTGAAGGAGAGACCCTTGCACGCTATTTGAATCCTTTTGAAAACGTAAGCTCTTAGAATATCGAACTATATTTCTCGATTTCCCATTGGCTGATGCTCAGATGATACTGATTCCATTCCTGCGTTTTGTACTTCACAAACTCATCTTTTAGCGCCTTGCCAAGAGTGGCTTCTACAAACGGATCACTGTCAAAGGCTTCAACCGCTTCCAGCAGGTTTTGCGGCAGGAAGTCGATGCCGCGCGCGGCTCGTTCCTCCTCGGTCATGGCATACAGGTTATCTTCGTTGGGCTTACGTGGATCGATTTTCTCACGAATGCCCTCAAGACCGGCCGCCAGCGCCAGCGTTGCCGCGAGATACGGATTCACCGCACCGTCGGCGTTGCGTGATTCGCAGCGACCGCCGCCCGCGGGGACGCGAACCGAGTTGGTGCGGTTATTTGACCCATAGGAATTAAACACCGGCGCCCATGAGAAATAGCTCATCGCGCCCTGACGAACCAGTCGTTTATAGCTGTTAACCGTTGGTGCAAAGGCCGCACACAGCGCACGTCCGTGTTTCAGCAGCCCGCCAATAAAGTAGTAGCCGATTTCGGTCAAACCCAGCCCGTACGGATCTTCATCGCTCGGATCCTGGGTTTTAAACAGGTTGCTGCCGGTTTTCAGGTCATACAGCGACATATTGAAATGCGCGCCGGTGCCGGTTTTATCGGAGAACGGTTTTGGCATCATTGTCGCCACCAGCCCAAGCTCTTTGGCATAGTGTTTAGCCATAAAGCGGAAGAAAATCATGCGGTCACAGGTCGTCAGCGCATCAGCATAGTTAAAATCGAACTCGTACTGCGAGTTGCCGTCCTCATGGTCCAGCGAGTACAAATCCCAGCCCAGATCGTTAATGCAGGTAGACACTTTATCCAGCCAGGCGAACTGGTCGACAAAACCCTGAATGTCGTAACAGGGTTTTTTCAGCTTGTTATCTTTTTCCGGCACCGAGAGCGATCCGTCATCTTCGCGTTTAAGCAGGTAGATCTCACACTCAATACCGAGGTTAAAACCATAGCCCATCTCATTGGCCTGCTTGATCACGTTCTGCAACGCAACGCGAGTATTCAACGCATAGGGTTCACCCTGAAAGGCGTTGTCGGCGGGCATCCAGGCGATTTTCGGCTCCCACGGCAGCTGAATAATATGATCGAGATCCGGCACCGAGGTCAGTTCATCCTCGTGCGGCGACTGCCCTAATCCGTCAAGCGCATAGCCGGTATAGCGCTCTGAACCCTGCGCCATCTGGTGAAAGTGGTTGATAGGCACCACTTTGCCCTTTGGAATACCGTGAATATCGACGTAAGCGCCAATACAGTATTCGACCCCCTTATCTCTTAACGACTGCTCAACCTCTGCGATTTTTTCCGGTGATTTCTTCATGTAAGGTTCCCGCCTGTTAAACAATCTTAATAGTGACCGCTAATCGTGCTCAGCGATGTTGTGTGGAATGTAGGGCGCTTCCAGCGCGGCGATCTCTTCACTGCTCAGCACTAATTCGCTGGCAGCAACGGCATCCTCAAGATGTGAAAACTGGGTCGCGCCAATCACCGGCGCGACCACCGAGTTATGGCGATACAGCCAGGCCAGAGCGATTTGCGCCATCGGCACGCCGCGCTCGCTCGCGACCGCGCTGACGGCATCGATCACCCGGCGATCGGCTTCTACCGTCGCGGCATAAAGCAGCCTCGCATAGCTGTCATGGCCGGCACGCGGACTGCTGACTTCCTGCTGCCACGGACGCGTCAGCAAACCCCGCGCCAGCGGGCTCCACGGCGTGACCGCCACGCCTTCGCTTTCACACAGGCCTAGCATCTCGCGCTCTTCCTCGCGGTACAGCAGATTGAGGTGGTTCTGCATACAGATGAATCGCGTCCAGTGGTGGTATTTCGCCACCTGCAACGCCTTAGAAAACTGCCAGGCAAACATTGAAGACGCGCCGAGATAGCGCACTTTTCCGGCTTTCACCAGGTCATGCAGCGCCTCGAGCGTTTCTTCCAGCGGCGTCTCGTAATCCCAACGATGGATCTGGTAAAGGTCGATGTAATCCGTTCCCAGCCGACGCAGACTGGCATCGCATTCGGTCATAATTGCCTTGCGCGATAACCCTTTGCTATTCGGGCCGCTGCGAATGGGGTTATACAGTTTGGTCGCGATCACCACGTTGTCGCGATTGGCAAAATCCTTTATCGCCCGGCCAAGGATCTCTTCGCTGGCCCCCTTGGAATAGGAGTTGGCGGTATCAAAAAAGTTGATACCCAAATCCAGCGCCTTGCGGATAAACGGCCGACTGGCAGTCTCGTCCAGCGACCAGCTATATCCGCTGACCTCTTTTGGGGCGTAGGTCAAACAACCCAGACAGACGGCGGAAACTTCCAGACCGGAGCGGCCTAATTTCAACGTTCTCATACTGCGTCCCTTTGTTTTTCCGAAATATTGAATTGAAGTGCTTTGCTCATTAAAGTTTGCGTTTCATATAATTCGCCAGATGCCACACGGTGCGTTCGAGATGCCCCAACCGGCCCGGTTTCGCCAGCTGCGAGCGGCTACCGCGGCGTTGCAGACTGTTTATCTCAAGGTCTTCAGCAATAATCGCCTTGCTGCCGTTCTTCATCTCTTCGGCGGTCGCGGCGAAACCTTCCTGTGCCATGGAGGCTTTAGAAACCAGCACCAGACGATGCCAGGTAGTGTTGTCTTTATTGATCGGTAACAGCGTACTGATGCTCAGACGATCGGGGTTAATGCCAATCAGGCAGAAGGGATAAATCAGCATCAGATCGATGCGACGAAGATCCTCTTCGCTCATACCGTCAAACGGCAGCAATCCACGGGTTAACACTTCGCTGATCTCGCCGTTTTTACGCAGCGGCTGATGGCAGAAGGTCCAGCCGGGCCCCTCTTCGCCGATATAACTCAGGCGGCCAGGGAAGCTGTCTTCCAGCGTGGTGCGATGAACGGCCGAATGGTGGTAACACTCCATAAAGGTCTCCACCGCCATCTTCCAGTTAAACGGACAGTCGTAGTCCAGCTCATAGGCGGTTTGCAGCTCGGCAAAATGATATTTTTCAAACAGCGGCATGACCGGCGCAAGGCGGGTGAGCAATGAATCGACAGTGGCAGAAAAGGTGACAAAAATCATCCCGGCGACGATCTCGGTGCGGATTTGCGGCAGCTCAAAGGACTTACGGTCAAAGTCCTCGGCCTGATTCATTAGCGGCGCGCCCACCAATTGCCCTTTGGTGTTATAACTCCAGTTATGGAACGGGCAGACAAACGCCTTGGCATTGCCGCTACCCTCGATAATCGGCACCCAGCGATGCAGGCAGACGCGTGACATCACGCGGATCCCGTCGTCACTGCGGGTACAAAGCAGCGGCTCGTCGATAATATCGAGACTGAAATAATCCCCGACGTTAGGCACCTGAGAGACGTGGCCGATAAACAGCCAGTCTTCGCGGAAAATCTTCTGCTGTTCTAACTGGAAGAACGCATCGCTGTTATAGGCCTGCGGTGGCAAGGTGGCGGCCAGCCCGGCATCGGTGCTTTGTGCGGCGGTGATTTGGTCGGCGATGGCTTGTCCATCATCGAATAAACAGTCAATTCTCTGAGACAGATCGAACATGGTGTAACCTCCATAAATTCAATTTATACAAGACATTGCATGATGACGATGGATTTATAACCGATCTTTTTGCCCGGTAGTTTTTTGATGCTGGCTCAGCAGCGTACGCGCCCCAACTCTCTTTCCAGCAGCGGGATCACCTCATTACCGAAGCGCGTTAGCGAGCGCAGCGCGTGCTCAATGGGCATATCGCCAAACTGGAAGAAGCAGTTGTAGTGCGTTGCGCCGGTGTCCTGGACCTCGCGAATGATTCTGTCGGCCACGCTGCGTGGGTCGCCTATCATCAGATTGCGACAGATTTGCTCGGCGTCTGGCTCATTGGCAAACGGTGGCGCGGTGATAAAAGCGCCTTCGGTCAGAGTCTCTTTTTCATGCAGCGCGGCAATCATGCGAGCGACAAACATCGCACGCTCGGCGGCCTGGTGCGCCTGCACCTTGCTGTCTGTCACGTGAACATATTGCTGTACCGCAACCGGGCGCTGGCTGTCGATTCCAGCCTGCTCCCAGCCCTGTCGAGCATCGCTGACCATCTGCCGCAGGCGTGGAGAACCTCGATAACCGGCAGTCATAAACGGTGTCGGGTTCCACGGCTCAAACGCGCGCAGGATATGCGGATTCGTGCTGGTGACGAACAGCGGCGGCAATGGCTGCTGCAGGGTATTCAGGAGAAAATCAGTACGCAGGGCATCGCCGTTAAAGCCGACTGATTCGGTTTTTCCACGGGTCAACGCCGAGGCCACCAGCGCCCAGCCGTCGAGCAGCGCCTGATTGCGTTCGTCAACGTCCAGCCCGTAGCGTTCAAATTCGTAGGCTTGATAGCCACTGCCGATCCCCAGTACCAGACGGCCTTCGGTCAGGCGATCGACCAGTGCGATTTCCTGCGCCAGCCGCATCGGGTGATACAGCGGCAAGACGATCACCGCGGTGCCAAGCTTGATGCGCTGCGTATAACCGGCCATGTGCGCCGCCATCATCAGCGGCGAAACGCTGAGCGAATAATTAGTAAAATGATGCTCGGCGAACCAGGCGGTTTCGAAACCGATTTCCTCGGCCAGCGCCACCATTTTACGGGTATCTTTAATGACTCCCTGAAGTCCTCCAGGATTGTCTTTAAAAGACATTAGATTGAATAATCCAAGTTTCATCATGCCCCCGGCGATCACTAGGTGAATTAACGGCGTTTGCCTTTCTGGAAATAACGTTCAATTTTGTTTTGAATCGCGCTAAGCACGGTTGTCGCCGCCAGATACCAAATACAGGCGACGATCAATAACGGAATATTTTCATAAGTCCGGGAATAAATGGCCTGCGCGGAATAAAGCAAATCCGATAATGAAATGACGCTGACTAGCGAGGTGCTTTTCAGCATGCCGATTACCTGGTTGCCGGTCGGCGGAATAATAAACGGCACGGCCTGCGGCAAAATAATGCGTTTCAGCCATTGGATTTTTTGCATGCCGAGCGCGCGAGCGGCTTCCTGCTGGCCTTCATCTACCGAAGACATACCCGCGCGAATAATCTCGGCCATATAGGCCGCCTCATTCAGACCCAGCCCTAATATTGCCGCGGTCCACGGAGTAATCAGATCATTCATGCTGCCGGAATAAAGCGTCGGCATAAAAGGCAGGCTGATACTGAAGGTGGGATATAGCGCCGCCAGGTTGTACCAGAAGATTAATTGCACCAGCACCGGCGTTCCACGAAAGAACCAGATGTATCCACGGCTGAATCCGGCAAATAGCGGGTTATGTGACAGCCGCATCACGGCCAGAATAATGCTCAGAACAATCGCCAGTGCCATAATGACCAGCGTCAACCAGACCGTGACCCAAAGCCCTTCAAGGATGGTCGGCGAGAACAGGTATTTGCCCACCGTTTGCCAGCCAAAATTAGGATTGGTCACCATCGAATGGATGACCATGGCGATCAGCGCCAATCCCACGGCCAGTGAAATCCAGCGTCCGTAAAAACGTGGAGCTACCACGGTCATCTGCTGGGCAGGCTTCGATTCTGCCCTGGGCGGCGTTCGCGTGGTGGCTTCTTTCTCCGCCAGGGTGAGGCGCGGGCGAGGCTGATTATCTGTCATCATTTCTCTCATTCACTCTTGCTGAAGGAAGGACAGTCAGTCCGAATAATCACAACACGCGGGTTAGAAAATCCCGGGTGCGTGCGTGAGCGGGCGCGGTGAACAAACTCTGCGGCGAACCGGTCTCAATAATTGCCCCGTTGTCCATAAACGCCACCTTGCTGCAGACTTCGCGGGCAAAGGCCATTTCGTGGGTCACCACCACCATGGTCATGCCGTCCTCGGCCAGCTTGCGCATCACGTCAAGCACCTCGCCGACCAGTTCCGGGTCAAGCGCGCTGGTCGGTTCGTCGAACAGCATAATGTCGGGTTTCATCGCCAGCGCGCGGGCGATGGCAACGCGCTGCTGCTGGCCGCCGGAGAGTTCGGACGGATAGGCATCGTAGCGATGGCTCAACCCGACCCTGTCCAACAGCTGCTTAGCCTCGCTCACTGCGTGGGCGCGTGGCACCTTTTTGACCTGCATCGGCGCTTCAATCACGTTTTCCAGCGCAGTCATGTGGCCGAAGAGATTAAAACGCTGAAAAACCATGCCAATACGCGCGCGCTGGCGAACAATTTCGGACTCCTTGAGCAGGTGCAGCTTGTCGCCAACCTGTCGATAACCAATCCACTCGCCGAACACCTGCAACGAACCGCCGTCAATTTTCTCCAGATGGTTGAGGCAGCGTAAAAAGGTGGATTTCCCCGAGCCTGAAGGGCCAATCAGACAGACCACCTCACCCCTTTCAATGCGCAGATCCACGCCTTTGAGGATCTCGACGCCGTTAAACAACTTCACCACCTGACGGGCGTCTACTGCCGGAATATTGCCTGCTGCCATGATGTTTCCTCTTGTTCAGGGAGCCAGATACCAAGTGCAAACGCCTCCTCCGTCGACGATCAGCATTTGCCCGGTGGTGTAACCGGCGTCGTCACCTGCCAGATAACGCACCGCCTTCGCGACCTCGAGAGGCGTTCCGGCGCGGCTTATCGGCAAGCGCGTCACCTCTTCCGCCAGCGCGTGTTCCTGCTGTTGCCAACCGCTATTTGCC
>CAWUIY010000057.1:0-19692 GCA_963922555.1 uncultured Serratia sp.
ATATTTTGCTGGGTGTACCAGTCAGCACCGGATGCGAGTCCGGCCGCCACCGCAGTCAGCGTCCACGGCAGGCTAAACTGGGCATCGGTCACGGTTTGCGGGCGATAATCCATCATATCGTCAACAATACGCGGGAACGTGTGCACCTCGATAGCGTGGATATCTTCCACCTGCCAGCCGGTTTCCTGCACGATGGCTTCCATGCATTCCAGCGCGCAGGCCAGCCAGCGACAGGCCGGATAGATTTTAAAACTGCCGTAGTCTGCATACCAATGGCTGCCGAGGTCTCCAGTGAGGATCTCAGGAGCAAACTGGTCGGAGCCGATCATGCGCCAAAAACCCTGTTCGCCGTCGAGCACGTCGAGGCTGCCGCTCATGCCCTGTTGCGCCATAATGACGGCTTGCACCGCCGCCTGCGCAGCCGGAGCTACCGCGTCTTTTATCGATAATAATGGCCGCTGCTGCCAATTGTACTGATGCAAACTGGGCAGCGGAGTCAACGCCGCAGCCATGCCGACGGCGTTATGTAGCTGATTTTCATCCAGTCCTAAAAGCAGGCCAGCAACCAATGCAGCAGCAATTGACTGGTGCTGAGCCACGCCATACACCTGACTAAAACGTTCTGCCGAGGGCTGAATGGCGTAAATAAGGCGATTGTTAACCTCGAATCCCACGGTTAGCGCGGTGATCAGCGCCTCATGGCTAACGGGAGTCGGGCTGAGATCCAGGGCGGTCATCGCCGCGGCAATCAACGTTGCGCCTGGGTGGCCGAGTCCTTTGCCGTCGATTTCCACGCCGTCGTCGTGATCCAGGCCATTTATCACTGCGGCGTTGCTAAAAGCGGCCGCCAACGGGCTAAATCCGGCGTGATCAAAGACGCTGCAATCACCCTGGCCACCAAACAGCCGGGCAGAGCGAAGGGTCGACTCGCTAACCTGATGCTGGCTTGCCGCCCAGCCACAACCCAGCGCATCCAGTATATGCAGACTGACCTTATGACGGATCGCCTCAGGGATTGCCTGTGCATGTAAAGTGCGGGCAAATTTAACCAACTGGCGTGTGGCGGTGGTGTTCATCATTTTCAACGCTTAAAGTAACGGGAGCGGATCCGCCGTTCGGTATAGCTCGCCAACAGCGATAGCGGCAGGATAGTGATCACGAAAAATACGGCAACAAAAGTCAGTGTTTCTAATGGTCTGAAAGTTGCGGTACTCAGCCGTTGCGCTTCATACAGCACCTCGCCGGTCGCCACATAGCTTGCCAATACTGAGTTCTTAATCGACATGACGCACTGGCTGACAAACGCAGGCAGGATGCGCAAAAAGGCCACCGGCCCGGTTATGCGGAACAAAACTTTCAGCGGCGACATTCCAACGGAAAGTCCCGCCTCAACCAGACCATGATCGACCGATTGCAGGCCAGAGCGGAAGATTTCGGCAAAAAATACGCTGCCGTAAAGGGAAATCGCCAGCACGCAGGTCAGGTAAGCTGACATCGTCAGGCCAAACAGAATCGGCAAACAATAAAATGCCCAGACAATCAGCACCAGCGGGGGAATAGAACGCACTACTTCGATCAGCGCCTGAGTCGGCAGGCGAATAATAGCTTTTGATGAGCCGCGCAACGGCGCAAGCAGGGCGCCGCCAATAATGCTCAAGGTGATTGAAGCCAGCACAATTTTGAAAGTAGTAAAAATGCCATCTACAAGAATGGCGTGATACTGCCAGAGTATCGAGAAGTCCCAGTGATAAGCCGGCATCAGAGCAGATCCCCCGCCGTCACGCCCGACAGCGCCATAAAGTGACGAATTTCGGCGTTATCCGTCTGTGACCAGATGGCTTGCGGGGTGGCTTCGCCCACCAGTTTGCCATCATCCATCAACAACAGGCGAGTGCAAACCTGAAGCGCAAAACGCATTTCATGAGTGACGACCATCATGGTGGTGCCAGAGTTCGCTAACTCGGAGATAACCGCCAGCACTTCGCCGACAGATTCGGGATCCAGCGCAGAGGTTGGTTCATCAAACAGGATCACTCGTGGTTCCATCGCCAGCGCGCGGGCAATGGAGACGCGCTGCTGTTGACCGCCGGAAAGTTGCACCGGAAAATCAGCCGCTTTATCCGCCAAACCCATGCGCGTGAGCAAAGACATAGCCTTTTCGGTCGCCGCTTTACGCGATATTCCGAGCACCTGTACCGGTCCCTCAATGATGTTTTGCAAAACGCTGCGGTGCGGCCAGAGATTGAAGTGCTGGAATACCATAGCCATCGATGCACGCTGACGTGCCAACGTACGCTGCTTCACCGGTTTTCTGTCCCTGCCAGTGAAACCTACCTCTTCGTCGCCGAGCCAGATATGTCCACTGTCTGGCGTCTCCAGCATATTCAGGCATCGCAGCAGGGTGGATTTTCCCGCGCCGCTGCGGCCAATAACGCCGATCACCTCCGAGGGACGAACCTCGAAGGAGACGTCATCAATAATTTTTTTGCCTGAGAACGATTTGCTGAGCGCTTCTATTTTCAGTAACGGCAAAGAGGCCTGTTCAGTCATTAGGGTTGATTAGCCGGATGAGTGTATTTTTGCCAGATAGTTTTCAGCGTGCCGTCTTTATCCAACTGCTCCAGTCGACCATTCAGCCAGGCCTGCAGCTGAGGACGGTTCTGACGCAGACCGATATTGGTTGCCTGCTCTTTAACCGGCTTAGGGATCACCATGGTGCCCTGATGGCGTTTCTGAATATACTGCGACATCTGGATATCATTGGTCACGATGGCATCGGCGCGACCGCTTTCCATCTGCAACTGCATGTTGTCGCTATCAGGCACAATTATCCATTGGGCCTTGTCCAGCTCGGGTTGCAACAACGTTACCGCTGCTGAACCGTCAATAGCGGCAAGTTTGGTCTGCGGATTGTTAATCGTCGCCCAGTTCTGATACTTTTTCGTATCTTTTTCTAATGTCAGGATGCCCATCTGATGAGCGCCCATTGGACGAGTAAAATCAGCCGCTTTCGCACGTTCCGGGGTCTTGTTGAAGCCACCCAGAATATCGAAACGATTAGACTGCAATCCAGCAACCGCAGTGCCCCATTGGGTGTCGACGTATTCAATTTTTATATCGGTATTTTTGAATATCGCCTGTACCACGTCGGGAACCAGACCGGTCCACTGGTTAGTCAGCAGATCTTTTTGATACCACGGCGGGGCGTTGACCGCACCGACGCGAATAACATGATCTGGCAGAATAGTATTAATATCTTCCGCGGCTTTCGCCGGGGCCTGTGCAAGAAAAATCCCTGGTATCAGCAATAAGGCCGACATCAAACGCGATGTGAATAATTTCATTTTATGCCCTTAAATGAATATAGTTGTCAAGTTTATAACCCCAGATGCATGCATTCCAAATGCAAAAATCGAATATCGTTATATGGAAAATGGCTATGACCCCGAAGCAACTTGAAGTTTTTATCAGCGTCGTACAGCTCGGTTCAGTAACGGCGGCGGCGCAACAGCTGTCGATGTCACAGCCTTCGGTAAGTAAAATTTTGTCCCTTATCGAGCAGCAAATGGGGTTTAACCTGTTCGAGCGGCATAAGGGCAAAATGCAGCCGACTCCGGAAGCCAGCGAGCTGTATAAAGAGGCGCTGCGAGTGCATCTCGACAGGCTGCGTTTTGAGCGTTTTGTCGACCATATTCGTCAATATCGCGTTGGGCAGCTGCGAGTTTGCGCCACTCCGGCGTTGGCGTTAAACATACTGCCTCGTGCTATCGCGCGCTTTCGTCAGACTTACCCAGACTACGGAGTGGTTGCCGATATGTGCCTGAATAACGAGATAGAAGAGGCGGTGGAGGGAGGGCGCTACGATCTTGGGTTTGTGGTCAAGCCCGGCAGCGAGCAGGGCGAAAACCGGCTGATGGTCAGCCAGGGAGAAATGGTTTGCGTGCTGTCGAACAAGCATCCGCTAACGCAGCAAGCCGAGGTGTGTTGGCAGGACATCGATCCCCGCGAGCTGGTGTTTATTACCACCGATGCCAGGCTGGTGGCGATGATCGCCGAAGTTGTCCCCGAGTTCCGCCAACGTCAGGTTGCCGCCATAGAAACCAACCGCTACAGCATGGCGATAAATATGGTCAGGCATAACAACGGTGTAACCATCGTTGATCGTTTCTCAATACAGGGTTGCGATATGACCGGACTCACCGTGCGGCCGTTCAAACCTGGGCTTAAGGTATCAGTGGTTGCCGTGTCTGATGGCCATAGCGCCCTGTCCCAACCCGCCGAGGAGTTTGTCAGGGTAATGACGGAGTTGATGGGGGAGACATATTGAGCTTAGATCAAAAATTAATTAATGATTTTATAATCAAATTGTCAGAATATAACTAGAATTAGTTATATTATAATATGCTAATAGAGGTGGTCACTGATTAAGTTTGCAGTCAATCCAGATATAGGAACTAATTAATTTAGTTTTAATGGGCTATTGTAGTGATTGTTACTGTTAAGTCAGG
Organism: uncultured Serratia sp.; assembly: GCA_963922555.1. Lineage (GTDB taxonomy): Bacteria > Pseudomonadota > Gammaproteobacteria > Enterobacterales > Enterobacteriaceae > Rouxiella. The sequence goes on from CAWUIY010000057.1 coordinate 4,509, forward strand.
TTGTTGAATCATAGCACTTTTCATTTTAATGTACCTTAGTTTTAAATTGAGGAGGTAACATCAATTTTATAATATCCAGAATTTAATTTTGCCCTGTGACATTGGTTCAAAATTTATAGCATTGATGCACCTTTGCGAGTTGTTGCAAATACATAGACCGTGGAATGTTACATTTCACTGCAAGACTTAATTATCAACAGATGGGGAGCATATCAGGTGCGATGAACAAACTAAGATCGGCGTCCGTTCATATTTAATTATTCGAGTTTGAAAAAAAAGATATAGCGTTCGGTGCATTATATAAATGTAATCTATGCGCCTTCCACATTATCTTTATCAATATTAGAGTTGTTTAGTCACTTAAAACCCCTCTTGCAATATGAAATCTGAACGGAATTTTTAGAAGGTAAAAGCTTATGAAGCTGATCGGTGTTGAAGAGCATTTTCTGACTAAAGAAGTATGTAAGGCCTGGAAAACAGCGGGGCTGGAAGAAAAAGATCCGAGCATTGCTTTTAACTCAGGCATCACGAAGCGCCGGCTATTTGATCTAACTGATCAGCGCCTTGCTTTGATGGATGAATCTGGCTTGGATATACAGGTACTATCCCTGACCTCACCAGCACTTCATGGACTGGGGGCTGAGAGTATAGGTATGGCGCAGCGTATCAATGATAATATTGCAGAAGTGGTAGCAAGGTACCCCCACCGCTTTCAGGCACTGGCAACTCTGCCTGTGTCAATGCCAGATGAGGCATCTATCGAACTCGAGCGTTGTATTAAAACGCTTGGATTTAAAGGAACCGTGTTATGTAGCGGTGGGGCAGAACATTTAGATAGTCCGGCTTATTTTCCCATTCTTAGTTGTGCCGAAACCTTAAATGTGCCGATATTAATTCATCCAGGAATGCCAGATTTAGCAGTAAGAAATGCCTATTACTCGGGCTTCAGTCCTGTTGTAAATGCAGCTTTCTCTACTTACGCTCTTGGCTGGCATTATGATGCGGGAATTCAATTTATCCGGCTGGTCCTATCGGGCACATTTGATCGTCATCCTGCGCTTCAGATGATCTTGGGGCATTGGGGAGAGCTGGTATTATTCTATGCAGAACGCCTTTCAGCGATGGATAGTATCGCTAACTTGAAATTAAACTTTGCATCATACTTACGGCGAAATTTGTATGTTACGTCAAGTGGCATGTACTACCCTCATTATCTGGAGAGGGCAATAGCTTTGTTGGGTGAGAATCGTATTCTTTTTTCTTCCGACTATCCTTTTCAATATCGCACCGGTGGTGATGCACATCAGTTTCTACAAAGATGTAATTTAGACGTAAATAGCAAAGCAGCTTTTGCTCACGGTAACTGGATGCGCCTTACTGGTTGATTTAAACAGTAACAATGAGAAATAAGGCACTAGATATCTTGAAAGTTTTCAGGATACAGCAAGGAGCCACTTTAGTTTGAGATTGTTGCTTAGAAGCTAGCATTGTTACTTGACCTTAGAAAACTTTCTCCCAGGAAGATTTAGTAGGAATAGAATGTGAAAAATATGAAACAATACTTCGAAAGAAGTTTTCTCAACCTCTTTATTATTTGTTCAAGCTTAAGTTCTTCCGCAAACTGATTTTTAGACGTATTATACTGTTTAGTAATAATATTTTTTGAATATGGATCATTTATATGTCATATCATCCTCCCCGGATATCAAGGCCAACAGCATCCGTGGGCACGTGTGGTGCGAACAATCCCAATGATGTAAAGATGCTTCAGAAGATGATCATCGACGCCGGGTAAAACCGTATTCCCAGGAACAATCTACATGTCTCTGGACACTGTGATCCGCAAACCGAGGCTGCCATACGTTGGTATCAGCGTCTCCTAAATATGTCACCAACTGGCCTTGTTCATCCTCAAGAGATTTGGTTTTTCACAATGTTTAGTAGGGCTATTGCTCCGAACTGGAGACCAAGAGACATTGGCCCATTACATGTGAGGGAAGGGCAGATAGCTTTCGATGCTGAAGGCAAAGACTACCTTACGGCAGTAGAACCATTTAAGCAGCCTGAATCGGCCAGCATGAAATATTTTTCACGCATTCTGTATTGGCCAGGCAGAGGCTCAGGCGTTACTCTTGGTCGTGGTTACGACATGAAAAATCGCACTCCAGGCCAGATATTAACTGAACTAAGACAAGCTGGTATTGAAGAGTACAAAGCTGTGATCTGCTCTAAAGCCAGCGGCTTATCTGAGAAAAATGCCACTGATTTTGTTCAAAACTATGGTCCATTAGTGGGCGAAATTACGCATATTCAGCAGGTCAGACTATTCGATATCGCATATCGAGAGAAGCTTGAATTCGCGAAAGGTGTTTACGACCGACAATCTAAGCATATTAAAAACCATGTAACATGGAGTGCCTTAGATCATAAAATAAGAGATGTTTTTGTTGATACAATTTACCAGGGAAACCAAAGCGCTCATGAAATGGTCAGGATAATGGCAGGGAAAGGAACGAGAAGCGATATTATTAATTACTTAAATACAGATCCTTTTCATGGTGATGATGCAAGAGATAATATAAGGAAGAAATATTTAAAATGAGAAAAAATCACATTGTTACTACATTGAGTGTTGCATTTATTTACGCTTTGCCATTTCTTTGCTTAAACTCATTTGCTGCAGTCCTTCCTGGAAATGATATCCTAGCTAATAAGTTGATAGAGGGTTGTGCATCAAAATCAGATAATGAAAGCTATGATTGCTCGAGTGCACTAATCCAAAAATCAGATCAATCACTGAATCAAGCCTACCAAAAAAAATTGAACGGGATGAAAACTGCCGATTACTCTAAATGGTGGATGGGAGATAAAACGCAGAAAGATAATATGATTTCTAATTTTATAAAGAGCCAAAAAGTTTGGTTGGAGTATAAATTAGCATATTGTAAATCAGCTTCAGCTTCGGAAGAAAATACTCATGGGTATGGCGAAGTATTATCAAGCTGCTTTATAAATATGAATCAACGGCGTGTAGAAGATATTAATTCACTACCCAATGCTAATTAATACTCCTTGAGTGTTTCAATACTAAAAGTGGTGTGATTTTTTCGATTCAGGATAACTTTGCGCAAACTACAAGCCCGCATATGCGGGCAATTTTCTCAATTAGCTTCACCGCCATGATGTGAACAGGTACCACTACCATCAGAACCAGAGTAAGAGCCATCTTTGCATGTATGACCAGCAAAAGCGGGAACACTTGCGAGTGAAGCAATTAGAGCGACCAAAGCAATTATTTTTTTCATATAATTTCCTTGAATAAAATCTGAGCATACACCCAACTTTGCTCTTATCAAGATAGCATCATACCCGCATTCGCCTGGACCTCTAAATATCGAAGAAATCTTTCAGGCTAATGATTTGATATTATTCAGAAATTATATTTAATCTTGGGAGGATTATTTATGAAAGGACTCTTGAATAGAGGATGTCGTTAATCACATTGAGTCGTTTACCTATCAATAACCACCAGCAGCAAATCCCCGAAAAGCAAGAAGCCCGCGTCAGTTTCCTGATGCGGGCTTCTCTAAATATGGCTCCTCTGACTGGACTCGAACCAGTGACATACGGATTAACAGTCCGCCGTTCTACCGACTGAACTACAGAGGAATCGTTGGAACGAGGCGAATATTAATGGCACTCGGTCTGTATGTCAAAGGGTTATGCCGAAATATATTTTGATTGCTGGTATATTGGTCAAATCATTGATATTACAACCAAATGTGTTTGGAAATTAGCCATTTCCGCGTTCAGCCCATCGATAAGATAATCACACCCACTAGTCTGACTGACATAAAACTGAACTAACCAAACACGATAAATCCTCGGTGGTTTCGAATTCTCAGTGTTATCTATCAAGCCGTTAATTTTCGTCCCAAAATAAAGAAACTACACCATAGTTATCAGTTGGTTTAACGAACACCCTGGATAAAGGAGAGAATCATGTCTTATCACTCCGGCCTCGATCGGCGAACGTTACTTAAACTCGGTGCGGCTTTAGGTACAGGCTGGGTGATGAATGCTCGCGCTGAAACTACGCAATCCGCTTTATTACCGGGCACCCATTCATCACATCTATTAATACGCAATGCCAGCGTGATCACGATGGATCCTAAACTCGGCGATCTGCCTGCAGGAGATGTGCAGCTACGTGATGGTGTCATCGTCGCCGTCGGCAAGGATCTTACGGCTAACGGTGCGGCGATAATCGAAGGAAAAGGCATGATCCTGATCCCCGGTTTAGTCGATGCGCACTGGCATATGTGGAACAGTTTTCTGCGCAACAGTTCGCCGTCCCCGCAGGGAGGAACCTTCTTTAAGTCACAGTTGAAAACTAGCGCGCGTTTTACTCCGGCGTTGTCGGCGTTGGGCGTTAGACTGGGGCTGGCGGAAGCGGCCAATGCGGGTATCACTACGGTCAATAACTGGGCGCATAATATACGTGATGCGTCTTTTGCCGACGCTGAACTCCGCGCGTTGCAAAGCAGTGGACTGCGCGCTCGTTTTTGGTATGGCTATCCCCAGGATCTGGCGGCAACCGCGCCGATGGATTTTAGAGATATTGAACGAGTGCAGCGTTCATTAATGTCTGACGCCTCTAAACGCCTCAGTCTCGGACTGGCGATCCGTGGCCCCGAACGTACCGGGCCTGCCATCTGGCAGCCTGAATTTGCTTTTGCCAAACGGCAGGGCTTGCCGATCTCGACACATATCGCGGTCAGTCAGGAAATGCAAAAGAAGAGAGCGATTCAACAACTGGCTGATAAAGGACTGCTAAGTTCATCGGTACAGCTGGTGCACGCTACGCATGCCGATGCGCAGGATATTAAAACTATCAAAAGCAGCGGAGCCTCGGTGTGCATAACGCCGCTGAGTGAGATGCGAGTGGGATACGGCCTCGCGCCGGTGGCGGCAATGCATCAGGCAAGCATTCCGCTAAGCCTCGGGATCGACACGCTGGTTTTAAGCGGCAACGCGAATCCTTTTATGGTGATGCAAACCACTTTACATCTTGCAACCGGCAGCACCGGCAATGAGCTGGCGCTTAACGCCCGCGACGTACTGTATTGGGCAACGCAGGGTGGGGCAGATGCCATGGGACTGGGTGAGCAAATCGGGTCCATTACTCCCGGCAAGCGAGCCGATCTACTATTAATAGATGCTCGCCGACTTGGCCTGTTGCCGTTAATTGATCCGGCGGCAACCGTGGTGCAATCCGCAACCCCCGGCGAAGTCGATACCGTGATTGCCGAGGGGCGAATCATCAAACAAGCGGGTAAGCTGGTTGGTGTCGATGTCCCTGCGCTAGCAGCTGAAGCCGCGCAGGGCGCTAAGGCCGTTTTGAGTTAAACGGCTGATTTTTCTTTTGCAAGTAGCAGTTCGTCTTGCAGCATGCTGGCATCTTGCGGCGAAATTGTTAGTCCGTCGCGCTGAGCCTTTTTGGCGCGCGCGGCCTCAATTTCACCGGGCATCATTATGTTCGTGGCCCCCTCTGCCAGCGGTGAAGCTTTTGCCCGTTCGACCAGCGCGTCGGCGCGCCCAAAATACTCGGAAAGGGTCATGGCGATATCGGGCCGGAAGGTGATAAACGCGTGGCCAACATCCTGCGGCTGCTCGAAATCGCTATTTTGATTACGGACCTCGCCGCCAAAAGCACTGCCTGACATTACCCCGGCTATGAGTTCCATCATCAATCCCAGCCCGGATCCTTTCGGGCCGCCCATCGGCAATACGACGCCGTCAATGGCTGCAAGGGGATCGGTCGTTGCCTGACCTTGTGCATCCAGCGCCCAGTCTGCGGGGATTGGTTCTCCGCGCCTTGCCGCCTGGCGAATTTTGCCAAACGCGACCACCGAGGTTGCCATATCCAAAACGATGGGCGTTGACTGTGAAGGGGCTGCGAAAGCGAATGGGCTCGTGCCAAGAAAGGCGGATCGACCGCCCCAAACCGGCATCAGCGGTGGGGCATTGGTTAGCACCAGCGCGGCCAGTCCTGCGTCGATGGCCTGTTGCAGGTAGGTCGCGGCCATGCCGAAGTGATTGCTGTTGGAGGCCAGCACGAGACTGATGCCGTGCGCCTTGCCACGACGAATCGCCTCGCTCATTGCAGTTCTGGCGACCAGATATCCCATGCCATTATCGCCGTCTACGTGCGCAGTGGCTCCAGAACCGGCGCTGATGCGTAAGTCAGGTTTTGCATTGACCACGCCGAGTCGTAACCGTTGAGTATAAACCGGAATGCGACCGATTCCGTGCGACTGCACGCCACGTGCTTCCGCCGCCACCAGGCAACTCGCAACGTAGTGCGCATCGTCGGCGGGTAGGTAGGCTGCAAAAATACGTGCCACCAGGTCTAACAGTGCCTGAAACGAAAATGCCTGTTGTCTGGAATCCGTGGAATAGGTTTGCATGGTTTACCTCCTGTGGATCGTCGTTGCAGGCCATTGTGCTTATGTTGTTCAGTCAGGGTCAATGTGCTAATTTTCCGCAATCGATGAATTTCAGGAATAGGTTTGGCTATGGATTTTCGCGATCTGAGATATTTTGAGGTAGTCGCCGAGCTGGGCCATTTGGGGCACGCCGCCGAGAAACTTTGTCGCACACAGTCGGCATTGTCGAAAAGCATCAAGAGACTGGAAGAAGAGCTTGAGACTCAACTGTTTGAACGCAGCGGCAGAGGGATTGTGCTGACGCCGAGCGGCGCGCTGCTGCTCGAGCGGGCAAAAATTTTGCAACGGGGTGTCGAGGAGTCGAAACGCCAACTAAAGGATTTTGCGCGCGGCATTCGCGGTCACGCACGGTTGGGCGTTTCGACCACCATGGCCGAACTGTTGCTTCCGGCGGTCACCGAGGAGTTTTTGCGCAGCGCGCCGGATGTGACCATGGAGCTGACTCTTGGGATGAACGACAGGTTGCGCGACCTGTTGCAGGCCGGGCATATCGACCTGATGCTTGGCCCGCTAGACTCGGTGGATGGTGTATTTGCTACCTGTCCCATCGTCGACGACGAGGTCGTGGTGGTTGCAGGGCCGGATCATCCGATCTTCGAGCTGCCTCGCAAAATGACGTCATTGGCCGATCAACGATGGGTGTTGCCATCGAATCAGGTATCGACTCGTCGCTGGATTAATCAGCTGCTCAACGATCACGGACTGCCGCCAGCACAGGTGCAAATCGAGTCAAACTCTATCTTGCTGGTGCCGCAGCTGATCACTCGTAACCACTTGCTGAGCCTGCTGTCGCGGCGCAATCTGGGAGCCGGAAGGCCGGGATATCCTCTGCGCGAAGTGCCGATCCCGGCTGCCGTCATGCGTCGCACTTTTGGGGTGTTGTATCGCGACGAGGCCTATCTGACCCCGCCGGTACTGTGCCTGCTGAACATTTTACGTAACTGTTCCCCGTCACTGGTGGGATAAATTATTCAAGTCGATAGACTTGAGTTACCGTCTTGCGAAATAACGCTTCGCGCTCGTGTTCGCTGGCGTGGGCGGTGAGCCGTTTGAAGGCGTTCCATCCGTTGCTGAATGGGTACGATCCCTTGTCTACCGGGAAATTACTCTCGAACATACAGCGATCTACACCGAATGCCTCAATGCAGGTCAGCATCCACGGTTTCCAGGCCTCGGCAAGCTGTTGAGAAGAAGGGGGGAGGTCGCCTTTTTCAAAGTCAAAGCCATTGATTCTCATCCCTAATCCACCCAGTTTTACATACACGTTCGGCAACTGAGCGAGTTCACGCATCGAACGTGACCATGCAGCAAATACCTCAGGGCGTTGCTGGGCATAGCTGGCAATACGCACCACGCCTCCGCAGTGATTAATCACAAACGGCGTGTCGGGAAAACGTTTTGCCAGGTCGAACAACTCGGGCAATTGCGGGAAGAACAACCAGGCATCGCAAGACAGACCCAGCGGGGCAAGTTGCGCGATACCTGCGCGATAAGCGTTGTCGAGCAACAATCCCTGCGGCGCGGCGGAAAGCGGGTTAACCAGTGAACGATCCGCATCCCAGGTGACCAGATGCCTGACGCCGGAGAGCCTGCCTTGCCCGGCGACTATTTCGGCCTCAAGCACCTCGCGTACTGCTACGCCAAGCCGCATATCCGCATATCCCACCATCCGTTTTGCCACCTGCGGCTTCAACGATTGCTGCGGGGCGGTCGCGCGAGTCACGTACTCAATCTCGCCAACCGGTCGTAAAGATTCCTCACCTGATTCGCGATAACGGGTCAGCGCCTGCATAAATACCGACGCGATGATGTTATGCCCAGAATTCGCATCTTGCCGATATTCATCAAGCAGATAGGTCCAGCCGGGACGGTCATAAAAGTGATGATGTGCATCGATAATTGGCAATTGGGGTTCAAGCGCTTTTTCACTGCCTGCAGCCAACCATTCTTCACGTATTGGCAGGTAATTACTTATTTGAGCCATGGTTTAAATCTCCCTTTAGCTATGTATTCATCGACAGGTCAAATCAGAAGGCTTTATTTTGTTTTAAATGGATAAATTAATAATTTAGGCTGGTGTTTACATGGAAGTAGGTGAGGTAAATATAGGTTTAAATTAAAGTCGGAGTAAAGTTTTAACAATGTTCAGTGATGCTGTTTTTTACTTAAATGAGGGGTTGTTTGATTTGGGTTTGATATTTTTCATTATTTATCAATTGGTTATTTTCAATTATAGGGTTTTAGACTTGAGAAAAAATTACATTTTGAAAAATAGTTTGTGAGCTAACTCGCAGGATAAAATACTTTCCCCTCTGACTTATTGACAGTTGAGTCGAATAAAACAACATTAAAAAAGAGCACGACAGTCTAGGATTAAATTTATAAATAATTAATTTTAATATTTCAATCTGGTCTTTTTAGGCCGGACTGGATGGGTTTCGCTTATATTCTGCAAAGATACCGAGGTATTTATGTCAGTGACATCAGGCCCAGCAGAGACATTGCAAAACGAAATAAACATGAAAAATGAAACAATTCCGCTCACCGCTGAAGAGCAAAAACTTTGCATGAAAGCGGCATGGAGATTAATTCCGCTATTGGGATTAGCGTATTTTTTCAATTACCTGGATCGTACCAGCGTGGGCTACGCCGCCCTGCAAATGAGTTCCCAGCTGGGGTTGGGCGCCTTTCAGTTTGGACTTGGGGCAGGGATTATGTTTTTCGGCTACTGCCTGTGCGAGGTTCCCAGCAATCTGGCAATGTACCGTTTTGGCGCGCGCATTTGGCTATCGAGGATCATGCTCACCTGGGGACTGGTTGCCTCGCTGATGATATTTGTCGTTGGGCCATGGAGTTTTTACGCCCTGCGATTGATGCTTGGCGTAGCGGAAGCCGGATTTTTCCCCGGCGTGATTTATTTCCTCAGTATCTGGTTTCCCGTACAGTTTCGCACCCGCGTGCTGGCCTGGTTTACCGTGGCGACACCGATCTCTTTCCTGATTGGTGGTCCGCTTTCAACGAGCCTGCTACAGCTGCACGGTTTTCTTGGTATGGACGGCTGGCAATGGATGTTTCTGGTAGAAGGCGTTCCTGCCTGCCTGTTGGGACTAGTAGCGTTAAAATGTTTGGCCGACAGGCCGCAACAGGCGAAATGGTTGAGTGAAAGTGAGAAGAGTACATTTTCGCGCCTTCTGAAATCATCCGAAAGCCCAGTTGCTCATAATCAGCATTTTCGCTCGGTGTTAAAAGATGTCCGAGTTTGGTTGCTTAGCGCTATCACTTTTAGCTATACGTTGGGTACATACGGCATTGGCATCTGGCTGCCACAGATGCTAAAAGCCGAAGGCATTGAAACATCAATGATTGGCTGGCTCGCGGCAATTCCTTATTTTTTCTCGACGGTAGGGCTGATTTTCTGGGCGCGGGCGGTGGATAAATCCGGGCGTGGCATCATGCATTTGATTGCTGCACTGGTGCTTGCCGCACTGGCATTGATGGTGTCACTTTATCTCAATAGCCTGGTGCCCGCACTCATCGGGGTTACTTTTGCACTGGTGGGAACCATCTCGGCCAAAACGATTTTCTTCACTTTGCCCGGTAAATTTTTACACGGTCAGGCAGCAGCGGGAGGTATTGCTCTGATCAACGCGATTGGTGCTTTTGGTGGCTTTGTCGGACCTTTTCTGATGGGGCTGGCAAAAGAAATCACACACTCGTATACCACCGGAATGATGTTGATGGGCGGAATTATCATGTTCGCCGCACTTTTGGCGATAATACTGCTGTTTATCATGGGAGGCGCTACGGCAAAAGAATTGCCGGATGCAGTAGGGGTGGGGGAATAACGGTCTTGGCTCAAAATCCTGCTAAAGCGTCTAATTTACCTCTAACAGGGATAACAGGAATACTGGCTAACATCGAAGCCACGGCAACAATATCAGTTATACCATCAAATTGTTTTATGAATTCATCGAGAATGAGCCAGAGTAGAAGTTATGACTATCTACACTCATTCCATCAAAGAAATATTTTCCATCCAATTGCTCAATAGTATCCATTATTTTCGCGACGCCATAATTAATTAAAAAAGATCCTATCACCTAACTTAAAGTGAGGCTAACTAAAGTGCAATTTATTCAAGTTTCACGTGCATCAGTTCACCAAACCTTATTGTGTAGGAAGGTGGCAGCCTCTCACGTTTCACATGCCATTCATTCTGAAAGCCCTGCCCGGCAAACCAGGCTTTTCCTTTCTCGAGTGGTACATGTCATCGATCACGGCCATAAACTTTTTACTTTTAACGTAGGCTTTTTCTCTTGAAAATGACCAAACTGTACAATGTTCTGGATATTAAAATCTCCGAGAATGAACTCGCACTTCTGCAAGTGTTGGTTTTCTTCCCGGATAGAGTCCAGGCACTGAGTGGTTGCCGCGATAATGTCGCGGCTGTTTAAGGTTGATGTGTAGAGAATAATACTTGCAGATTGCCCATGATACTTCTCGTTGATGGCGAAAGTGCTGATTTTGAAAGACGTGGAAACTTGGCGGCAGTTTTGCCGTTCGCCCTGTATTTTCTTGGCAGCTCGCAAAGCATGGCTGCAAATTGCTTTACGATCAGGTCCTAGTCTGTCACACGCACGCCGAAGGAACGGAAGTAAACGATCTGTTGCTTAGTAGAAGCCATCTCTTCCAGCTTGAGGCTAGACTCATCCTTGCCAAGGCCAAAAAAGCTTGCCGAATATCTAAGGGAGGTGAGAAGGTTTAATTTTACCCAATTTTATTTTCGTAAATAAATCACATATACTGAAAGAAATGAACGATTATTTTAAATAACTCTACACTTTTCAGCCTGTCATTGTTATCAATATAGGATATCTATTAAGTCGCATTAATCTTTTGGGCCATCATAGGAAATGACTATGCACAATCAGCACGATCTTTTCATTGACGCTATACAAAACAAAAAGAAATTGAAAATTCGTTTTTACTCTGAAGAGGATAGAAAGTTCCTTGAGCGCGTTTGCGCACCGATGGATTATGCCGGGGGAACTCGCATAAAAGACGGCCTCCCACGTTATTGGGTATGGGATTTTGAAAGTAATGAAACCAATCACACTCTTCCACTTAGAGCCGAAAGAATTGATTCGATGACTGATAAAGGGGAGGTTTTTGAGCCAGCATCCTTTGTTACGTGGCACACTGCGTGGGTAATAAATCGAAATTGGGGTGCTTTCAGTTAGGATTTTAATAGAATCATCAAAAAAGGCACCCAATGCCTAGTGGGGTCATGTAACTCTTTAAATTAATAAATTATTGATTAATAGGGAATTAATAAGTTTTTTTATGATATCTAAGTTGTTAAAGAAGGGTGATATGAAAACTATAAAAATCGGTCATAATGATTACTGCTGTATGTTTGATCTTTATAAAAAATATATGAAGCCTTTTGTTACAGCTTCTTTTGGTTGGAGGGAAAGTTTCCAAAAGGAAGGTTTTTACAACAACCTAAGCCAATCAGGCTTCAGATGGATTATTAAAGGGGCAGATAAAGTTGGCTTTTTGTACGTCACTATTTCTCGCGCTGAGAAAAAAATAAAAATATCTCTAATAATAATTTTTGACGAGTATCAAAGAATGGGGTTGGGATTAAGTACTATGAATTGTATAATAAGAAACTCCCCACGACAGTATGTAATAGAATGGGGTTGTATGAAAAGCAACCATCCTGCGCAGTCGCTTTATAATAAAATAAAAAACACCTCAATGCATGAAAGTGAAAGTTATTATCATTATAGTTTAATTAAATGAAGTGATGTTTATTAAAAAGAAATGTCACTTTATTCATTAAATCAATATTTTGCATAAACAAGAATTATAGTCCACCACCTTATTTTTATTTGAGCCTGATGCTGCATAGGTACCGCTGGGTATGCGACGCGACTTCAAACAGACCTTTTTCGGCGATTTGGTCGCTTTTTCGTCGATACGTTGTTTTAGGGAGTTAATGTTCTGCGCCAACTGCCTGCGAATGTCGTCACGCTTTTGACGTGCATTTTTATTTGATTATTAGGAAATGGGGTTTGTAATTATTTTAAAACTTTTTAGGGTTATTTGAAGGGATTCCAGTGCTGTCTTGTTCCTTTTGTTGATCCCTCTTTATCTTCACTTCATCTTTAGCGCTTATATTATTGTATCAACAAAGAGGGGTAAGACCTTTTAATTGGAAGGATTTAAGTCAGATGTTAATTATGCGTTCAATGTTTGGTTTCCATATCTTAGACCATTTATCTTCAAACTCAACCGAATAATTTTTGATTGAATAGTAGTCATCTTTATCTTGATGTGAAGAAAAACATTGATCTACACATCTGATAACCCAATCTAGAAAATTTTTAACTTCAATGTTATTATTTTCATTTCTAACAAAAAATTCAGAATTATCAATTAATTCCTCAATAAGTGAAGGTGAAAAACTTCCATCTTCAAATAATAAGTAACAAAAAGTCCCCTCCACCATATCGTCTTTGTTTTTTAATATGTCATTTTTTAAATTGTTGTACATGTTAGCACCCAGGTCCTTTTCTTTTTGCCGCTTTAGCCGATTTTATCTCATTATAGTAGCCATCTAAATTAAATACTCCCTTTGATTTGTCTAACGATGAAAATGTTTCATAATGATCTTTATGAAGGTTATCCAAATAAAAGTAATCTCCCTTTTTAAAGGTTATATTGTCTATTTTGACTTTGCCTGATAGTTTATAAATCTCAGCCCCCTGGAATTTCTTACCAGTAGTTTGTGCCGCATCCCCCATATTTTCTAGGAAGCTTAAACCCCACGGATCAATCCACCCCAATGGATTTGGCGCGTACTGATAAAGGTTCCAGCCGCCCGCCAGCCCTATCGGGTCCTGAACAGTAAATCGTCCTACCTGCGGATCGTAGTATCTGAACAGGTTGTAGTGTAATCCAGTTTCATTGTTGGCATAACGCAGCGGCTAATGAACTAGAGCACTAATTTGTGCCGTTCACTTGAATGCCAAGCCAGTTACCTAGAACGATGACATCAAGAAGTCCGTAATGTAACGGTTTAGCCGAGAGTTTTGCCAATAAGATGAAGTGAGATGATGTCGGTGTGGTAAAAAACCGGACGACTAAACAGTAGTAATAAATCTGTCGATGTTGTTCAAGTGTTACAATCTAAACCTAACCTAATGTTAATCAAAGAGAGGTGGTACAGGATTTTGAAATACATATTGCTTTGCAACGGAGTATCTAGAACCTTAATTAAGAGACATTATATCTTAAGTTTTGTTATTGTGTTTTTATTAATATTTGATTACACTTATAATGTAAACTGTTTTGGCTTCGATATTTTTCTTTTATGGATAATGTTAAGTAATAAATTATCTAATAGTCGGAAAGATTCAGAAAAGATCTTTCCGAGATCTTGCTTTTCGTCATGCTTTAGTTAGTTTGGATAGCTTCATTTATTATAGATATGCCATCGTTTATAGAATTTATTGCAATATAAAAGTTAGCTGATGATTGAACATAAACAATATCACCAATTTCCTTTATTATTATAAAAGGGTTAGATGTGGTTGAATATAATGTCCAGATTATATTATTATCGATATCAGTTTTTACAATAAAACCCTCGTTCCCCATTTCGCCTTCACCGCAAAAGATGATGTAGTCATTATTTAATAAAAGTTTGTCATTTATTTGTATTTCAGACCAGAGCTCATCATTGTTATTAAGCAGTTCTTCTAAGGTAGAGTCTTTCCCATAAGAAATACTGTACTGTTTTCCATATGTATGCGTCAAATTACTATTTCTTATATGTTCTATATCAATAGGTCTGACGACGCCTGAATCTTTGACAATGATATCTAGGCCAATAAGTTGATTATTTATCCATCTTTCTTGCAATTCATTACATTTATTTAACATCGACCACCTGCCTTTTTACTTACAATTTTAGGTTTGTTTGGAGTGCCTGTTTTAGGTAATTCTACTCTAGGCACATTAGAGTTTTTGGGCTTGGAATTTAGCTTTTTATTAAGATTACTACCATAAGTTCCTCCAGTTGCCGGTTTCGGTAAAGGATCTGATAAATTGACTTTATTAATAGGGACAGTTTCTAAGCCAGCCATTTGTGCAGCGTAAAGTCTTCTATTATCGAGAGAAACCAATTGATCATCAATTTCAGCAACATTTAGTGGACCACTTAGTTCCCAATCCCAATTGCCAGTCTGCATATCTTCTATATATGAGGTGACATTATCAGATATATATGCCTGTGAATAATTTAAAGATGAAGGATTAACCCAGTCCCCACTCAGTCCCCATGGATCTACCCACCCCAACGGATTTGGCGCGTACTGATAAAGATTCCAGCCGCCCGCCAGCCCAATCGGGTCCTGAACCGTAAATCGTCCTACCTGCGGATCATAGTACCTGAACAGGTTGTAGTGCAACCCGGTTTCACTGTCGGCATATTGCCCGGCATAGCGTAGCGGTTGATGGGCCAGAGCACTGTCTCGTGCCGTTCGCTGGAAGCCTTCGGTTTGCCTGCGGACCTCACCGAAGCTGCCGTATTGCCCGCTCCAGCGAACCGCGCCTTGCTCGTCGGTGACCTCCAGCGGTGCGCCGTTCAGGTCGGTGCTGAACCA